>NZ_CP067396.1:3076562-3384218 GCF_023617245.1 Lysobacter enzymogenes | reverse complement strand
ACGACCGCCTGTTCGAACGCCGGGTGTGGCTGCGCGGGCAGGCCAGCGGCCGCGACGCGCTGCTGCACGACTACGCCTACGGCGGCCGCGGCTGGGAGCAGCAATGGCTGGACGGGCGCGCGGTCGAGGCGACCCTGCGCTTCTTCCCCGGCAGCGCGCCGCTGCGCGCGCTGGCGCTGGAGCAGGGCGCGGCGCAGCCGGCGCCGCGCTGGTCGCAGCCGGCCGCCGACGCCATCGAAGCCGCCTCGCTCGCGTTCGCCGCGAACCCGTGGCTGCAGTGGTGGCCGCTGGCGCTGGCCGATGCGATACCGCTGTACGAGAACGAACGCTGGTGGCTGCACACCCCGGCCGGGCGCTTGCCGCTGGCGCTGGGCGACGCGGCCGGCTGGAACCTGCTCGCGCGCAGCGGCGGCCGCGCACTGCAGGTGATGGGCGAATGGGACGGCCGCGAACTGCGGCCGCTGAGCGCCTGGCGCGGCGAAGACGCGGCGCACAACTGGAGCCTGGCGGCATGAGCGCGAACCTTGCGAACGCAGGCGGCGATTGGATCAAGCCGGCGTTGGTCGGCATCGACGGCGCGCGCGCGCCGGCGTTTCCCGCGCCGGTCGGCGAGTTGCTGGAGCAGATCGACGGCGACGACGCGCTGGCGCGCTACGCCCGCGGCGCCGCGGCGATGGCGGCGTGCCGGCTGGCCGCGGTGGAGCTCGCGCCGGCCGCGGCCGAGCCGCCGCCGGCCGCGCCCGACGACGCGCGTATGATCGGCGAGGGCGAGCCGCTGGCGCCGGCGTTGGCCGCGATCTTCCGCGGCGACAGCGAACGCCTGCACCACGAAGCCTGCCAGCGCCTGGCCGCGCTCGGCCGCGCGCTGCCGGCCGCGGCGCTGGCGTCCGCGCTCGATGCCGGCCGCCAGCGCGCGCGGCTGCGCCCGGCGCTGCTGCCGGTGCTCGGCGAACGCGGGCTGTGGCTGGCCCGGCTCAATCCGGATTGGCGCTACGCCGATCGCGGCGCGGCCGGCGCGGGCGAGAACGTCGTGGGCGAGGACGAGCCCACCGATTCGGCGGCCGAGGTCGCGCGCCTGTGGCAGGAAGGCAGTTTCGAACAGCGCCTGGCCCTGTTCGCGCGGGTCCGCGCGGCCGAGCCCGCGCGCGCGCGAGAGATGTTGCAGGCGCAACTCGGCGAGTTGCCGGCGAAGGAACGCGCCGCGTTCGTCGCCGAGTTCGAGGCCGGGCTCGGCGCGGACGACGAGGCGCTGCTGACCGGCCTGCTCAAGGACCGCGGCCGCGAAGTGCGCCGGCTCGCCGCAGGCTTGCTCGCGCGTCTGCCGCAGTCCGCGCATGCGCAGCGATTGGCCGCGTGGCTGGCGCCGCTGCTGACCCAGGAGCGCGTGTTGCTGGTCAAGCGCTGGACGCTCGACGCGCCGCAGGCCGCCGATCCCGAGTGGGCCGCCGCGGCCATCGACGCCGCGCGGCCGCAGAACGACGCGCTCGGCGAGCGCGCGTGGTGGCTGTACCAGCTGGCGCGGCAGATGCCGCTGCGCTGGTGGTGCGAGCGCACCGGCATGGACCCCGCCGCGCTGCTGGCCTGGGCCGGCAAGAGCGACTGGAAGCAGGCGCTGTACCGCGGCTGGATCGAACGCATCCACCGCGACGACGGCGACTGGGCGCAGGCCATGCTCGACGCGCCCGGCCGCGCGTTCGGCGAGCACCACGGCGAACTGCTGGCGCTGCTGCCGCCGGCGCAGCGCGTGCGCCATTGGCCGCGCAGTTTCGCCGAGCTGTGCCGCAGCGGCCGCCTGGACGAAGTGCTCGGCTCCTGCGCGCCGGGGCAGTGGCTGCCGCTGGATTACTCGCGCCTGGTCGGCGAAGGCCTGCAGCAGGCCGGCGACACCCTGCGCCAGGACTGGAGCCTGCGCCAGAACGCCCAGACGCTGCTGGAAGCGCTGCACCCGCAGGCGCTGCACGGCTGGCAGGCGCCGCCGCGCGCGCCCGACGACACCCCGGCCCTGGCCGACTGCCTCGCCGGCCTGGAGCGCACCGCGCAGCTGCGCCGGCTGCTGCACGCCTGAGCCGCCCGGCCCCCGAATCTTCGAATCTTCGAATCAAACCTCATCCACACGGAGTTCCGATGACCGCCGTCCTGCGCCAACACGCTGAAATCCAGTTCGCCGAAGAACTCGAACAACTGGCCAAGGCCGACGACCGCCAGCGTCCCGCCAACTGGAAGCTGTCGCCGTGGGCGGTGGTGACCTACCTGATCGGCGGCAAGCTCGACAACGGCTTCGAGGTCAGCGCCAAGTACATCGGCAACCGCCGCTTGATGGAGATCGCCGTCGCCACCGTCGCCACCGACCGCGCGCTGCTGCTGTTCGGCGTGCCGGGCACGGCCAAGTCGTGGGTGTCCGAACACCTGAGCGCGGCGATCAGCGGCGATTCGACCATGCTGATCCAGGGCACCGCCGGCACCAGCGAAGAGCAGATCCGCTACGGCTGGAACTACGCCCAGCTGTTGGCCCACGGCCCCAGCGAGAACGCGCTGGTGCCGAGCCCGATGATGAACGCGATGAAGCTCGGCAAGATCGCCCGGGTCGAAGAGCTGACCCGCATCCCCGCCGACGTCCAGGACACCTTGATCACGGTGCTGTCGGAGAAGACCCTGCCGGTGCCGGAACTCGGCAGCGAAGTGCAGGCCGCGCGCGGCTTCAGCGTGATCGCCACCGCCAACAACCGCGACAAGGGCGTCAACGAGTTGTCGAGCGCGCTCAAGCGCCGCTTCAACACGGTGATCCTGCCGGTGCCGTCGAGCGAGGAAGAGGAAGTCTCGATCGTGGTCAAGCGCGTGCACGAACTCGGCCGCGCGCTGGAGTTGCCGGCCGAACCGCCGGCGCTGAAGGAAGTCGCGCGGATCGTGCGCATCTTCCGCGAACTGCGCAACGGCCAGACCGAGGACGGCAAGTCCAAGCTCAAGACGCCGAGCTCGACCCTGTCCACCGCCGAGGCGATCTCGGTGATCAACAACGGCATGGCCCTGGCCGGGCACTTCGGCGACGGCGTGCTGCGTCCGGCCGACATGGCCGCGGGCATGATCGGCGCGGTGGTCAAGGACCCGGTGCAGGACCAGGTGGTGTGGACGGAGTACCTGGAGACCGTGGTCAAGGAACGCGCCGAGTGGAAGGACCTCTACCGCGCCTTCCGCGAGCAGCTGTGATCCGCGCATGAGCGCCACGCTCAGTTATTTCGGCATCCGCCACCACGGCCCGGGCAGCGCGCGCAGCCTGCGCAAGGCGCTGGACGCGTTGCGGCCGGACTGCGTGCTGATCGAGGGCCCGGCCGGCGCCGAGGCCATGGTCGAGCACCTGCGCGACGCGCAACTGCAGCCGCCGGTGGCGCTGCTGTCCTACGGCGTCGACGATCCGCAGCTGGCCGTGTTCCATCCCTACGCCGAGTTCTCGCCGGAATGGCAGGCGATGCGCTGGGCGGTGGAGCAGGGCGCGACGGTGCGCTTCATCGACGTGCCGGCCGGGGCCAGCCTGGCCTGGCAGCGGGCGCGGCGCGAGCGCTTCGCCGGCGAGGCGCAGGCGCAGCCGGCGGGCGAGGTCGCTGGCGAAGGCGAGGCGCAGTCGCCGCAGGAACTCGCCGACGACGCGGCGCGGATCGAGGCCGCGCCCGCGGCGTCGGAAACGCGCGCGGAGGGCGCAGCTCCCGCGTCCGCGTCCAAACCCCAGGTCGAGGACGCCGCCGAACCGACCGCGGACGGCCACGGCCAGCGCGATCCGCTCGACTGGCTCGCCCACGCCGCCGGCTACGCCGACGGCGAGAGCTGGTGGAACCACATGGTCGAGGAGCGCGGCGACGGCGAAGGCCTGTTCGAGGCGATCGCCGCGGCCATGGCCGAACTGCGCGACCACGCCGAGCTGGGCAACGGCCTGGACCCGCGCGAGGAAGCGCTGCGCGAAGCGCACATGCGCAGCGGCATCCGCGAGGCGGTCAAGCAGGGCTTCGAGCGTATCGCCGTGGTCTGCGGCGCCTGGCACGTGCCGGCGCTGGCCGGCAAGGCCACCGCCGCGGCCGACAAGGCCTTGCTCAAGGACCTGCCCAAGCTCAAGACCGCCGCGACCTGGGTGCCGTGGACCTACCGCCACCTCAGCAGCGCCAGCGGCTACGGCGCCGGCATCGATTCGCCGGGCTGGTACGAACACCTGTGGCGGCACGGCGGCAGCCAGGGCCGCACCGTCGGCTGGTTCGCGCGGGTCGCGCGGGTGCTGCGCGAACACGCGCTGGACTGCTCGTCCGCGCACCTGATCGAGGCCGCGCGCCTGGCCGACACGCTGGCCGCGTTGCGCCAGCGCCCGGCGCCGAGCCTGGGCGAACTCAACGAAGCCACCCTGAGCATCCTGTGCAACGGCGACGACGCGCCGATGCGGCTGATCGAGCAGGCGCTGATGATCGGCGAGCGGATCGGCTCGGTGCCCGAGGCGGTGCCGACGGTGCCGCTGCAGCGCGATCTGGAGGCCCAGCGCAAGCGCCTGCGGCTCAAGGCCGAAGCCTTGAGCAAGCCGCTGGAACTGGACCTGCGCAACGACACCGACCTGCAGCGCAGCGAACTGCTGCACCGGTTGCTGCTGCTGGACATCGGCTGGGGCCGGCTCGGCGGCGCCGGGCGTTCGCGCGGCAGCTTCCGCGAAGTGTGGGAACTGGCCTGGCAGCCGGGGTTCGAGATCGAGCTGATCGTCGCCAGCCGCTACGGCCAGACCGTGGCGCAGGCCGCGACCGCGCGCGCGATCGAATCCGCGCGCCAGGCCGAGCGCCTGCCGGATCTCTCGCGCCTGATCGACCGGGTGCTGCTGGCGAACCTGCCCGATGCGGTGCAAGCGGTGGCCGCCGAACTGCAGGCGCGCGCCGCGGTCGACGCCGATCCGCTGTCGCTGCTGGCGGCGCTGCCGGCGCTGGCCAACGTGCAGCGCTACGGCAACGTGCGCAACACCGACGCGGCGCAGGTGCGGCATCTGTTCGACGGCATGCTCGCGCGCGCCTGCATCGGCCTGACCATCGCGCTGGGTGGGCTCGACGAAGAAGCCGCGGGCGACGCGCGCGAAACCCTGCTCGCCGCCGACCGCGCGGTCGCGCTGCGCGAGGACGAGGCCCAGACCGCGACCTGGCGCGGCGCCCTGCGCCAGCTCGCGCTAGCGCTGAGCGCCACCCCGCTGCTGCGCGGCGTGGCCACGCGCCTGTTGTTCGACGCAGGCGCCTTCGACGGCGAAGCGGTCGCGCGCGAACTGGGGCTCAACCTCTCGCTCGGCGCCGAGCCGCTGGACGCGGCGCACTGGCTGGACGGCTTCCTCAACCGCAACGCCGCGGTGCTGCTGCACGACGACGCGGTGTGGGGCCTGATCGACGGCTGGGTCTCGAACCTGGGCCACGAGCATTTCCTGCGCGTGGTGCCGTTGTTGCGGCGCAGCTTCGCCGAGTTCGAGGCCGCCGACCGGCGCGACCTCGGCCAGCGGGTCAAGCGTCCGCTGGGCGCCGCGCCGGCCGCGGCGGCGCGATCGTCGTGGGACGCCGCCCGCGCGGCGCGCGCGCTGCCGCTGCTGCGCGAATTGTTCGGCCTCGAGCCGGTAGGAGATGCGCGATGAGCGCGGCAAGCGATAGCGCCGACACCGACCTGCCCGCCGACGCGGCGACGCCGAGCACGCGCGAGGAGCGCTGGCGCATGGTCCTGGGCAGCGAGGCCCAGGACAGTTGCGGCGGCCTCGGCGCCGGCCTGTCGCCGATGGACGCGGCCCTGGCCGCGCTGTACGAACCCAGCGGCCCCGGCGGCCTGTCGCGGCGCGGCGGCCGCGGCGGCTCGGCGCCGAACGTGGCGCGCTGGCTCGGCGACATCCGCAAGTACTTCCCGACCAGCGTGGTCCAGGTGATGCAGCGCGACGCCCTGCAGCGCCTGGACCTGCGCCAGATGCTGCTGGAAAAGGAAATGCTCGAAGGCATCCAGCCCGACGTGCACATGGTCGCCAACCTGGTGTCGCTGTCGGGCGTGATTCCGGCCGAGACCAAGCAGACCGCGCGCATGGTGGTGCGGCGCGTGGTCGAGGAACTGATGCGCAAGCTCGAAGAGCCGATGCGCTCGGCGGTGACCGGCGCGCTCGACCGCGCCCGCCGCACCCGTCGCCCGCGCCATGCCGAGATCGACTGGAACCGCACCATCCGCGCCAACCTCAAGCATTGGCAGCCCGAGTACAACACCGTGATTCCGCAACAGCTGATCGGCTTCGGCCGCAAGTCGCGGCGGCCGCAGCGCGAGATCACCCTGTGCATCGACCAGAGCGGCTCGATGGCGGCGTCGGTGGTGTATTCGAGCATCTTCGGCGCGGTGATGGCTTCGCTGCCGGCGGTATCGACCCGGCTGGTGGTGTTCGACACCGCGGTGGTCGACATGACCGAACAGCTCGACGACCCGGTCGACCTGCTGTTCGGCGTGCAGCTCGGCGGCGGCACCGACATCCACGGCGCGGTGGCGTATTGCCAGGGCCTGATCCGCGAACCGCGCAACAGCATCCTGGTGCTGATCTCCGACCTGTACGAAGGCGGCGTCGAGGCCAAGCTGCTGGCGCGCGCGCAGGAGCTGGTCGAGGCCGGGGTGCAGTTCATCGTGTTGCTGGCGCTCAGCGACGAAGGCCGGCCGGCGTACGACCAGGCGCTGGCGGCGAAACTGGCCGCGCTGGGCGTGCCGTCGTTCGCGTGTACGCCGGATGCGTTCCCGGGATTGATGGCGGCGGCGATCCGCCGCGACGACGTCAATCAGTGGGCGGCGGGGAATGGGTTGGTGCCGACGCGGGCGGAAGGTTAGGGCGCGCCACAAAGCCGACGCAGGTCATTCCGGCGAAAGCCGGAATCCATTTTGCCTTCGCTGTTGCTGCTTGCTTTGACGCATCCCCGACCCGTGGCCCTCGTCCCGACGCCCCGGAGGGCGTGCGCATGGATGCGCACGCGCGCCATGGGGCAGGATGCCCCTTATGGCGCGGCCCCGCGCGCCTTTCGAGCCATAGTGGCTCTTGATCCGAAAAAGATAAGGCCTTTTCTTTGGTTACTTTCTTTGTGGCTTAAGACAAAGAAAGTGACCCGGCCGCTTGCGGACGGAAGCTCTTGATGATCGCTTGTCGTCACAAGTACGCACACGCAAAGACGAGCCCCACCGCGGCACGCCCCTGTAGGAGCGGCGCAAGCCGCGACCGCGCTATCGCGGCGATGGCGAAAGTTTCATCGTAGTTGCGTCGGCGCGGTCGCGGCTCGCGCCGCTCCTACAGTCGGATACGCAACCCCACGACCGTCATTCCGGCGAAAGCCGGAATCCATTTTGATGTGTTGCCTGCGCTCTTATCGATGTTTCGCGCGACGACAAGCCACCATCAAAAGCTTTCGTCCGCAAGAGGCCGAGCAACTTTCTTTTGTCAGCGCGACAAAAGAAAGTAGCCAAAGAAAAACGCTTGTTTAAGGTCACAAGCCACTAAGTCCAGCACCTTGCGCGGGGCTGCGCCATAAGGGACATCCATGTCCCATGGCGCACGCGCGCATCCATGCGCGCGCCCTCCGGGGCTGCGGAGCGCGGGCCTCGGGTGCGGTTGCGTCCAAGCTAAAAGCAACGGCAACGACAAGATAAGAATGGAGTCCGGCTTTCGCCGGAATTACGGCGAAAGAGAATCGCGGCAACGCTCTGAGTTCGGACGCGCCAAAACGCAAAAGGCCCGGGCGAACGCCCAGGCCTTTCGCAAGATGCCTGGACTCAGGCCGACTTCTTCGCCGCCAACTGCCGCAGCACGTAATGCAGGATCCCGCCGTGGCGGAAGTACTCCACTTCCTTCGGCGTCAACAACAACACCTTCGCCTCGAACGTCTTCTCGCTGCCGTCGGCCTTCTTCGCCGTCACCTTCGCGGTCTTGGCCTTGCCGTCGTCGAGACCGGTCACGCTGACCACCTCGGAGCCGTCCAGCCCCAGGCTCTGCGCGTTCTCGCCGTCCTTGAACTGCAGCGGCAGCACGCCCATTCCGACCAGATTCGAGCGGTGGATGCGCTCGAAGCTCTCGGCGATCACCGCCTTGACCCCGAGCAGGTTGGTGCCCTTGGCCGCCCAGTCGCGCGAGGAGCCGGTGCCGTATTCCTTGCCGGCGAACACCACCAGCGGCACGCCGTCGGCCTTGTACTTCATCGCCGCGTCGAAGATGGCCAGCTTCTCCGGCTCGGCGCCGTCCTTGCCGTAGTACAGCGTGTTGCCGCCTTCTTCGCCGCCGAACATCAGGTTCTTGATGCGGATGTTGGCGAAGGTGCCGCGCACCATCACGTCGTCGTTGCCGCGGCGCGAGCCGTAGCTGTTGAAGTCCACCGGCTGCACCCCGCGCGAGATCAGGAAGCGGCCCGCCGGCGAGTCCTTCTTGATGTTGCCGGCCGGCGAGATGTGGTCGGTGGTGATTGAATCGCCGAACAGGCCCATGACCCGCGCATCTTGCACGTCGTCAATGCTGCCGACGTCCATCGTCATGCCGTCGAAGTAGGGCGGGTTCTTGATGTAGGTCGAGGCCTCGTCCCACTGGAACGACTCGCCGTCCGGCGAGGCGATCTGGTTCCAGCGGGTGTCGCCCTTGAACACGTCGGCGTAGTTCTGCGCGAACAGTTCCGGGCCCACCGTCGCGGCGATGGTGTCGCCGATCTCCTTGTTCGACGGCCAGATGTCGCGCAGGAACACGTCCTTGCCGTCGCTGCTCTTGCCGATCGGCTCCTGGGTCAGGTCGATGTTGACCGTGCCGGCGATCGCGTACGCCACCACCAGCGGCGGCGAGGCCAGGTAGTTGGCCTTCACTTCCGGATGCACGCGGCCTTCGAAATTGCGGTTGCCCGACAGCACCGAGGCCACCACCAACTCGTTCTCGGCGATGCCCTTGGACACTTCGTCCGGCAGCGGGCCGGAATTGCCGATGCAGGTGGTGCAGCCGTAGCCGACCACGTAGAAGCCGAGCTTCTCCAGATCGTCGAGCACGCCGGCCTTCTTGAGGTAGTCGGTCACCACCAGCGAGCCCGGCCCGAGCGAGGTCTTGACCCACGGCTTGGACTTCAGGCCCAGCTTGGCGGCGTTGCGCGCGAGCAGGCCGGCGCCGAGCATCACCGCCGGATTGGAAGTGTTGGTGCAGGAGGTGATCGCGGCGATCACCACCGAGCCGTCGGACAGTTCGGCGTCCTGGTCCTGGATGCGGATCTTCGATACCGGCTTGGCCGCGAGCTCACTGGCCTGCGGCTGGTCGCCGCCTTCGCCGTTGAGCTCCTCGATCGCGCAGCCCACGCCGCGGGGTTTGCGGTTGGCGACCAGCGGGCCGAGGTTTTCCTGGAAGTTGCTGTGCACGTGCTCCAGCAGCACGCGGTCCTGCGGACGCTTAGGGCCGGCCAGCGACGGCTTGACGTCGCCGAGGTCGAGCGCGAGCGTGGCCGAGTATTCGGCGTGCGGCTGGCCCGGCTCGTGCCACAGGCCCTGGGCCTTGGCGTAGGCCTCGACCAGGGCGATCTGCTCGTCGCTGCGGCCGGACAGGCGCAGGTAGTTCAGCGATTCGGCGTCGATCGGGAAGATGCCGCAGGTCGCGCCGTACTCGGGCGCCATGTTGGCGATGGTCGCGCGGTCGGCCAGCGGCAGGTGCTGCAGGCCGTCGCCGTAGAACTCGACGAACTTGCCGACCACGCCGTGCTTGCGCAGCATCTGGGTCACGGTCAGGACCAGGTCGGTCGCGGTGCTGCCCTCGGGCAGCTTGCCGGTCAGCTTGAAGCCGACCACCTGTGGAATCAGCATCGAGGAAGGCTGGCCGAGCATCGCCGCCTCGGCTTCGATGCCGCCCACGCCCCAGCCGAGCACGCCGATGCCGTTGATCATCGTGGTGTGGCTGTCGGTGCCGAACACGGTGTCCGGGAAGGCCTGCAGTTCGCTCGCGCCGTCGTGCGTCTGGACCTCGCGGCCCATGACCACGCGGGCCAGGTTTTCCAGGTTCACCTGATGGACGATGCCGGTGTTCGGCGGCACCACCTTGAAGTTCTCGAACGACTTCTGGCCCCAGCGCAGGAAGCTGTAGCGCTCCTTGTTGCGGTCGAACTCGATCTTGCCGTTGAGGTCGAGCGCGTCGGGGCGGCCGAACACGTCGACCTGCACGGAGTGGTCGATCACCAGCTCGGAGGGGATCAGCGGATTGATCTGCTTGGCGTTGCCGCCGAGCTTGCCGACCGCATCGCGCATCGCCGCGAGGTCGACCACGCAGGGCACGCCGGTGAAGTCCTGCAGGACCACGCGCGCCGGCATGAAGGCGATCTCGGTGTCGGGCTCCTTCTTGGCCTCCCAGTGCGCGACCGCCTCGATGTGCTCCTTGCCGACCGTGGCGCCGCCGTCTTCATGGCGCAGCAGATTCTCCAGCAGGATCTTCATCGAATAGGGCAGGCGGGCGATGTCGAAGCGCTCGCCCAGCGCCGGCAGGCTGAAGTAGGTGTAGTCGCGGCCGTTGACGGACAACTGGCGGCGGGTCGAAAACGAGTCGCTCATGCGGTGAACTCCTGTGGAGGTGCTGGCTCGCGCCTCGCGCCGGGCGAGGATCTGCTTGCGGTGGACCGGGCGGCGCAAGGCGTGGCGGGGTCTGTGCGGCGATTATCCACCAGTTGCCGATGGCCGGATGTGCACGGGGTGTCGAGGCGATTCGATCACGACGGCGGTCGCGGTCGCGCGATGCAGCTCGGTCCTCGGGCTTTTGCAGCGCATTTCGTCGGCCTCGGGTTTTTCTTGCGCGCCGATCCGGCATCGCGGACAACACAGCGTTGCGCGGGCGTGGCGCCGCGGTCGGCCGCGGTCTCGCGCCGCGCCGTTGCGCCGGGAACGAGGATGCCCGCGCTTTGTTGCGCTTCGGCAAAGGACGCGCGCGCGGTCCGGGCAGGGCGTCGGCGATGTTCAAGGCGGCGCGCGCGTGGGCAGCGCGCTTGCGGTGGTCGCGTCGCGCCAAGAGGATCGGTCGCCGATCCGCGCCACGGCGGGCGGCGCTGGCCCGTTGCGCGCCCGGCTCCGGGACGAGGGCAGCCGTCGCTCGTTCGGCCGGAGCCGCGGCCATGTCGGCCGCGCCGCAGCAATCGGAGCCGGTGCCGCGTGCGACGACGCGGAGCAGGGCGCTGGGTACCGAGGGCGGCAGGGTGCGCCCGCACTGGCCTGTAGCTGAACCGGGATCGGCGGCGCGTGTGCGCTGCGGCCAGCTGGTGGCCGCGGCGATGGCAGTAAGGTCTATATAACCTCATGTAAAATATGAATTTTTATCGGATCGCGTCGCTCCGCCCAGATAGCGGCCGTCCCGGCTACGTCCGCCAGCCGAGCCCCGGGAAGGGCTTAAGTATGTATAATGAGTACATACTTTCTGGAGCGTACTCATGGAAGCCACCGTCGCCGAGCGGGGTCAGATCACCCTCCCCAAAGCGGTGCGCGACGCCCTCGGCCTGACCAAGGGCACGCTGCTCAAGGTCGAACTCGACGGCAGCCGGATCATCCTGCGCAAGAGCGTGGACGATGCGATCTCCAAGGCGCGCGGCAAGTTCGCCCTGGACGGCTTCGACTCCGGCGAGGACGCCGCGCGCTCGATGCGCGACGAGGAATGAGCCGATGATCGCGGTCGACTCGCCGGTGCTGATCGAACTGCTCAGCGACGGCCCGCAGGCCGACGCGGTCGAGTCGTGCCTGCGCCAGAGCCTGGTCGGCGGCCGCGTGGTCGTGTGCGACGTCAGCCTGGCCGAGATCTGCGCGGCGCTGCGCGGCGGCGCGCAAGCGCAGGAAGCATTGGAGGAAATGGGCATCCACTTCAGCGCGCTGGAAGCCAAGTCGGCGTTGCGCGCGGGCGAGATGCACCGGCGCCACCGCCAGCGCGGCGGCGAGCCGCGCGGCTTCGGCGGTTTCCTGGTCGGCGCCCACGCCTTGCTCCAGTGCGACGGCCTGATCACCTGGAACGACACGTTTTATCGCGACTACTTCAAGGGCCTGAAGCTGATCGTGCCGCAAGCCTGAGCCCCCGTTCGACATCATTCGTTTTTTAGCGCACCACACCACCAGATCCACGCGGAGAATCTTTATGTTGGAAGCCTATCGCCACCACGTTGCCGAGCGCGCCGCGCTGGGCATTCCGCCGCTGCCCCTGACCGCCCAGCAGACCGCCGAAGTCATCGAGCTGCTGAAGGCCCCGCCGGCCGGCGAGGGCGAGTTCCTGCTGGACCTGCTCACCCACCGCGTCCCGGCCGGCGTCGACGACGCGGCCAAGGTCAAGGCCTCCTACCTGGCCGCAGTCGCCTTCGGCACGGAGAAGAACGCGCTGATCCCGCGCGCCCGCGCCACCCAGCTGCTGGGCACCATGCTCGGCGGCTACAACATCCATCCGCTGATCGAACTGCTCGACGACGCCGAAGTCGGCACCGTCGCCGCCGATGCGCTCAAGCACACCCTGCTGATGTTCGATGCGTTCCACGACGTGCAGGAGAAGGCCGAGAAGGGCAACGCCAACGCCCGCGCCGTGCTGCAGAGCTGGGCCGACGCGGAGTGGTTCACCAGCAAGCCGGAAGTGCCGCAGTCGATGACCGTCACCGTGTTCAAGGTGACCGGCGAAACCAACACCGACGACCTGTCGCCGGCGCCGGACGCGACCACGCGTCCGGACATCCCGCTGCACGCGCTGGCGATGCTCAAGAACAAGCGCGACGGCATCGAGCCGGAAGAAGACGGCAAGCGCGGCCCGATCGCCTTCATCGAATCGCTGAAGGACAAGGGCCATCTGGTCGCCTACGTCGGCGACGTGGTCGGCACCGGCTCCAGCCGCAAGTCGGCGACCAACTCGGTGCTGTGGTTCACCGGCGAGGACATCCCCTTCATCCCGAACAAGCGCTTCGGCGGCGTGTGCCTGGGCTCGAAGATCGCGCCGATCTTCTACAACACCATGGAAGACGCCGGCGCGCTGCCGATCGAACTCGACGTGTCGCAGATGGACATGGGCGACGTGGTCGAACTGCGTCCGTACGAAGGCAAGGCGTTCAAGAACGGCGAGCTGATCGCCGAATTCGCGCTGAAGTCCGACGTGCTGCTCGACGAAGTCCGCGCCGGCGGCCGCATCCCGCTGATCGTCGGCCGCGGCCTGACCGCCAAGGCGCGCGAAGCGCTGGGCCTGGCCCCGTCCACGCTGTTCCGCCTGCCGCAGAACCCGGCCGACAGCGGCAAGGGCTACTCGCTGGCGCAGAAGATGGTCGGCCGCGCCTGCGGCCTGGCCGAGGGCCAGGGCATCCGCCCGGGCACCTACTGCGAGCCGAAGATGACCTCGGTGGGTTCGCAGGACACCACCGGCCCGATGACCCGCGACGAGTTGAAGGACCTGGCCTGCCTGGGCTTCTCGGCCGATCTGGTGATGCAGTCGTTCTGCCACACCGCGGCGTATCCGAAGCCGGTCGACGTCAAGACCCACCACGAGCTGCCGGCCTTCATCAGCAACCGCGGCGGCATCGCCCTGCGCCCGGGCGACGGCGTGATCCACTCGTGGCTCAACCGCATGCTGATGCCCGACACCGTCGGCACCGGCGGCGACTCGCACACCCGTTTCCCGGTCGGCATCTCGTTCCCGGCCGGCTCCGGCCTGGTCGCGTTCGCCGCGGCCACCGGCGTGATGCCGCTGGACATGCCCGAGTCGGTGCTGGTGCGCTTCAAGGGCGAAATGCAGCCCGGCGTGACCCTGCGCGACCTGGTCAACGCGATCCCGCTGGCCGCGATCAAGTCGGGCCTGCTGACCGTCGCCAAGCAGGGCAAGAAGAACATCTTCTCCGGCCGCATCCTCGAGATCGAAGGCCTGCCGCAGCTCAAGGTCGAGCAGGCGTTCGAGCTGTCCGACGCCTCGGCCGAGCGTTCCGCCGCCGGCTGCACGGTGAAGCTGGATAAGGAACCGATCATCGAGTACCTGACCAGCAACATCACCCTGCTGAAGTGGATGATCGCCGAAGGCTATGCCGACCCGCGCTCGCTGTCGCGCCGGATCAAGGCGATGGAAGGCTGGCTGGCCAATCCGCAGCTGCTGGAAGGCGATGCCGACGCCGAGTACGCCGCGGTGATCGAGATCGACCTCAACGAAATCGTCGAGCCGATCGTCGCCTGCCCGAACGACCCGGACGACGTGAAGACCCTGTCCGACGTCGCCGGCGCGGTCATCGACGAAGTGTTCATCGGTTCGTGCATGACCAATATCGGCCACTTCCGCGCGGCCGCCAAGCTGCTGGAAGGCAAGCGCGACATCCCGACCCGTCTGTGGGTCGCGCCGCCGACCAAGATGGACGCGTCCGAGCTCACCAAGGAAGGCCACTACGGCACCTTCGGCACCGCCGGCGCGCGCATGGAAATGCCGGGCTGCTCGCTGTGCATGGGCAACCAGGCGCAGGCGCGCGAGGGCGCGACGGTGTTCTCCACCAGCACCCGCAACTTCCCCAACCGCCTGGGCCGCAACACCAACGTGTACCTGGGTTCGGCCGAGCTGGCCGCGATCTGCTCGCGTCTGGGCCGGATCCCGACCCGCGAGGAGTACATGGCCGACATCGGCGTGATC
This sequence comes from Lysobacter enzymogenes, assembly GCF_023617245.1. Taxonomy (NCBI): domain Bacteria; kingdom Pseudomonadati; phylum Pseudomonadota; class Gammaproteobacteria; order Lysobacterales; family Lysobacteraceae; genus Lysobacter; species Lysobacter enzymogenes. Next base: position 3,369,604 of record NZ_CP067396.1, on the reverse strand, counting down.
AACGCCAACGGCGACAAGATCTACCGCTACATGAACTTCGATCAGATCCAGGACTACAAGCAGGTCGCCGACACCGTCGCCGCCTGATCGGTTCCGCCCGGTCAGCGGCGGATCGAGAAAACCCCGGCCTCGCGCCGGGGTTTTTCTTTTTCGGTCGGGCGCTCGCGAAACGCTTTACGCCGGGCCGACGAACGTTCACGCTGCGCCGCACGAGCGGGGGCGGCGGATGCCCTCGTTCGTCTTCATTCCGTCCCCCGAGAAGGATTTCGCCATGAACCGTTCGTTGTCCCGCTTCGCATCCGTCGCCGCCTCGGCGCTGGCCCTGGTCCTGCCGCTGGCCGCGAGCGCCGCCGAAGCGCCTTACCGCGACGCCGCGCAGGTGCGCGCCGAACTGGCCAAGATCGTGACCTGCGAAGCCACGCGCGAGGAGTTCATGCGCATGGGCAGCGCGCTGACCCCGCTGTACTACGACAAGCCGGAGGAGGTGCAGCCGGCGCTGGCGGGATGGCGCAACGCCAAGGACGCGAACACGTTCGTGGCCATCTTCGAGATGCCCGAGCCGATCAAGGTCTACGGCCACTCGACCAAGCAGGTGATGATGGCCGGCGAGGGCCTGCTCGCTGTGATCGACGGCGACGTCGCCGACGCGCTGTCCAAGCAGTTCAAGCTCAAGCCCAGCGACGAGCCGCTGGCCAAGCACATCCGCACGCGCGAACTGCGGCGCGAAGCGCTCGGCGACGGGATCGACGCCACCGTCACCCAGACGGTCAGCACGCTCAGCACCCATCCGGGCAAGACCATGGTGGGATGCGAGTACAAGATGGTGTGGTGACCCGCCAAGGCGCCTGGCCTGGGAGTCGCGGAGACTCCAGGCCGGCGCGGCGGTTGGATCGGCGCGGTCGCCGCTTGCGCCGCTCCTGCAGGAACCCCATGCCGATACGCGACGACTTGCGCCTGCGGTAGGAGCGGCGCAAGCCGCGACCGCGCACCATCCCGAACCTGCGTCTGCGCGAAGCCGCGCGAATCCTGCGAACCGGACGCGCGGGCTCAGGCCGACGTCAGCGCCGCTGGCGGCCGCCCGCCCGGCTCAATCCAGCCGCGCCTCGGTCGCATCGACCATCGCCCGCTTGCGCAGCAGGAAGTCCCAGTAGCTGCCGCCGAGCTGGCGCCACAGCACCGCCGAGCGCACCGCGGCCAGCAGCACCGCGCGCACTTCGGCGACCACCCCGGGCTGGCCCAGGTAATGCGGGTTGCCCTGGACCAGCACCCGCGGGCGCAGGTGGCTCAGGGTGTCGGCGTAGAGCGTGCCGAGCGCGGCGATCACGTCTGGGTGGCTGCTGCCCAGGCGCTGGGCCTGGTCGGCCTGGGCGCGGATGCCGCCCAGGACCTTGTCGGCCATCGCCGCGTCCTGGACGAAGCGGCGCTCCAACTGCAGCACCGCCAACGCCAGCCGCGGCAGGTGTTCGTCGTGGCTGCGGCTGGTGAAGTAGTCCTGCACCAGCACCAGGCCGGGGCGCAGCTGGGCGACGCTGCCGTACACCGCCGTGGGCGAGGAGGCGTCGATGCGGAACACCGACTCCAGCGCGGTTTCCAGCACGCTGGCGTTGGCCTGGCCGGTGTCGGCGATGCGCCGCACCTGGGCCAGCGCCTGGGCGAGGCCGGCGAGGGCGAGGACGCGTTCGGAAAGTTCGGCCATTACGGATTCGTCGTCAAAGTCGTCGGGAAAGGGGAGGCCGCGCGCAGGCCCGGCACCGGCGCGTCGGTGGCGGCGATCACCGCGCCGCCGAGGCATTCCTCGCCGGCGTACAGCACCAGCGACTGGCCGGGAGTGACCGCGCGCTGCGGCTGGGCGAAGCGCACCGACAGGGTACCGTCCTCGCCGACCTCGACCTCGCACGACTGGTCGGGCTGGCGGTAGCGGGTCTGTGCGGCGCAGGCGAAGCGGCGCCCGGGCGGATGGCCGGCGATCCAGTGCGCGGTCTCGGTGACCAGCGCCTGCGAGCGCAGCCACGGCGTGTCGCTGCCCTGGTCCACGTACAGCACGTTGCTGGCTACGTCCTTGCCGACCACGTACCACGGCGCCTGCTCGAAGCCGCGAACGCCGCCGATGTTGAGACCCTCGCGCTGGCCGAGGGTGAAATAGAACACGCCCGGGTGGCGGCCGACGACGCGGCCGTCGACGGCGCGGCTGTCGACGGCACGAATCTCGCCTTCGCGCGCCGGCAGGTAGCGGGCCAGGAACTCGCGGAAGTCGCGCTCGCCGATGAAGCAGATGCCGGTGGAGTCCTTCTTGGCCGCGGTCGGCAGGTTCGCCGCCCGCGCCATCTCGCGCACGTCGCGCTTGATCAGCTCGCCGAGCGGAAAGCGGGTGGCCGCCAGCTGGGCTTGGCCGAGCTGGTGCAGGAAGTAGCTCTGATCCTTGCTCCGGTCCAGCGCCTTGAGCAGGCGGAAGCGGCCGCCGGCCTCATCGACCCGGGCGTAATGGCCGGTGGCGATGTAGTCGGCGCCGAGTTCGCGCGCGGCGTCGAGGAAATGCTTGAACTTGATCTCGCGGTTGCACAGCACGTCGGGATTCGGCGTGCGCCCGGCCGCATATTCGGCGACGAAGTGTTCGAACACCCCGGCCCAGTACTCGCCGGAGAAATCGCGGAAGTGGATCGGCAGGCCGAGCCGGCCGGACACCGCGACCGCGTCGCGGCGGTCGTCCTCGGCGCGACAGTCGCCGCTGCCGTCGTCGGCCCAGTTCTGCATGAACAATCCCGACAGGGCTTGTCCGGAATCGCGCAGCAACAGCGCGGCGACCGAGGAATCGACCCCGCCCGACATGCCCACGATGGTGTCCGCCGACCGTGCCATGGCCATCAGCGCGGTGCTGCGGTGTCCGCGAAGTGCTGGACCAGGTCGAGCGAATGGCGGCGCCCGCCGAGGTAGTCGGCGGCGACCTGCCACACCAGCGGGCTGCGGTGGTCGCCGGCGCGCGCCTGCAGCTCGGCCGGGGTCAGCCACAGCGCCTGGACGATGCCTTCGTCGAGCGGCCGTTGCGGATCGTGGCGGACCGGCTCGGCGGCGAAGGCGAAGCGCAGGTAGTGGCGGCCGCTGCCGCCGGCGGAGGCGTCCGGCGCCTTCCATTGGTAGGCGCCGACGAAGGCGGTCAGGCGCACCTGCCAGCCGGTCTCTTCCAGGGTCTCGCGCAGCGCGGCTTCGAGCAGGCTCTCGTCCGGCTCCAGATGGCCGGCCGGCTGGTTGAGCACCAGGCGCCCGCCGACGGTCTCCTCGACCATCAGCAGGCGGCCGTCGTCGACCACCACGGTGGCAACGGTCACGTCGGGTTGCCAGAAACGGCCTTCGCGGTAGCTCACGTCAGAATTCGTCCTGGCCGGGGGTGAGTTCGGCTTCCATTTGATCGGCTGCCCGCACCGCATAGTCGATCGCATCGTCCAGGGTCTGCTGCGACGCGTCGGCGTCGAGCTTGACCACGAACACCGCGACCCCGTCCTGGCTGACCCAGCCGCCGAGCTTGCTGAGCTGGCCGTCCTCGAGCAGGCGGTTGGCGACCGCCGCCGGCAGCGCGCCGCGGTCGGCGCTGCGGTAGGCGGGCGACCAGATCTCGCGCACCTTCAGCGAGCCGTAGCGCTGAGTGCGCGAGAGCACGTAGGCCATCTGGCTGCGTTGCTCGTCCAGGGCGAAGGTGAGGACGAAGTCGCCGTCCTCGTCGACCTCGTACTTGTAGCCCAGCGCCTGCAGCTGCGCGCGCAGGGCCGGGTCGCCGTCCTTGGACGCGGCCCCCTCGGCCTTGTCCTCGCGCGCCGGCTTGGCGGCGGCCTTGGTCCCGTCGGTCGAGGTCGCGGCCGACGCGCCGGGCTTGGCCGGGTCCGCCCACGCGGGCGCGGCGGCCAGCGCGGCGAGCAGCGCGGCGCCGGCGAGGCGGAACGTGGAGCCGGTCGGAAAGCCGGAGATGGGGCGCATGCGGGTCCTTGAATTCGCGGGCATCGGCGCAATCTGCACCGACGGCACCGCTACAGATGGCGGCGCTGCGGCATTTTGCAATGCGGGCGCGGATGCGTCCAACGCCGCGCCGCGACCGCCGCGCGCGTGACAGGGGCCGCGTCCTGAGAGGGCAGGAGTCTATAATCTTCGCATGGCCAAACAGACCGATCACGAACACAGCCACGGGGTCCTGGTGGAAGCCGGCAAGCCCGAGCTCGCCCGTCCGCCGCTGTATTCCGTAATGCTGCTCAACGACGACTACACCCCGATGGACTTCGTAGTCGAGGTGTTGATGCGCTTTTTCCCGATGAACGTCGAAAAAGCCACCCAGATCATGCTGCACGTGCATACCCGCGGCCGCGGCGTATGCGGCGTCTTCACGCGCGAAGTCGCCGAATCGAAGGTAGCGCAGGTGAACGAATTTTCAAGGATGCATCAGCACCCCTTGCTGTGCACGATGGAAAAGGCCTAAAAGGGAGCTGAAGCATCCCCCTGGGGCGGGGCATGGAAAAGCCGGCGAGCGCCCCCACGTAGCGAGCATACGTCCTGGAGGCTCCGTCCCCATGTTCAGCAAGGATCTCGAATACAGCATCGGCCAGTGCTACAAGCGCGCCCGCGAGGCGCGCCACGAGTACATGACGGTCGAACACCTGCTGCTCGCACTACTCGACAACCCGTCCGCCGAGGCCGTCCTCAAGGCCACCGGCGTCGACTTCGCGCGATTGCGCAGCGACCTGGAGCAGGCCATCGCGACCTCGGTCCAGGTCCTGCCCGACGACGTCGACCGCGACACCCAGCCCACCCTGGGCTTCCAGCGCGTGCTGCAGCGCGCGGTCTACCACGTCCAGTCCTCGGGCAAGAAGGAGGTCACCGGCGCCAACGTGCTGGTGGCGATCTTCGGCGAGAAGGACTCGCACGCGGTCTACTTCCTCAACCAGCAGGACGTGGCCCGCCTGGACGTGGTGAACTACCTGTCCCACGGCATCGTCAAGCAGGGCGGCGAAGACGGCCACGCCCACCACGAGGAAGAGGCCAAGCCGGCCGAGGGCATGGACGCGGACGGCAAGTCCGACGCCCTGGCCGAGTTCGCCAGCAACCTCAACCAGCTCGCCCGCGACGGCAAGATCGACCCGCTGGTCGGCCGCGCCGACGAGGTCGAGCGCACCATCCAGGTGCTGTGCCGGCGGCGCAAGAACAACCCGCTCTACGTCGGCGAGGCCGGCGTGGGCAAGACCGCGATCGCCGAGGGCCTGGCCAAGCGCATCGTCGACGGCGAAGTGCCCGAGGTGCTGCGCGGCGCCACCATCTTCGCCCTCGACCTGGGCGCGCTGGTGGCCGGCACCAAGTACCGCGGCGACTTCGAGAAGCGGCTCAAGGCGGTGCTGGCCCAGCTCAAGAAGCAGCCCGAGTCGATCCTGTTCGTCGATGAGATCCACACCATCATCGGCGCCGGTTCGGCCAGCGGCGGCACCATGGACGCCAGCAACCTGATCAAGCCGGCGCTGTCCTCGGGCGAGCTGCGCTGCATCGGCTCGACCACGTTCCAGGAGTACCGCGGCATCTTCGAGAAGGACCGCGCGCTGGCGCGGCGCTTCCAGAAGATCGACATCGTCGAGCCGACGGTCGGCGAGACCTACCAGATCCTGCAGGGCCTCAAGCCCAAGTACGAGTCGCACCACGGCGTCACTTACGCCGACGACGCGCTGCAGGCGGCGGTCGACCTGTCGGTCAAGCACATCGGCGACCGCCTGCTGCCGGACAAGGCCATCGACGTCATCGACGAGGCCGGCGCGCGCCAGCGCCTGCTGCCGGAGAGCGCGCGCAAGAGCCTGATCGACATCGAGGAAATCGAGACGATCGTGGCCAAGATGGCGCGCATCCCGACCAAGCAGGTCTCGGCCAGCGACAAGGACGTGCTCAAGAACCTCGAGCGCAACCTCAAGATGGTGATCTTCGGCCAGGACCCGGCGATCGAGACCCTGGCCTCGGCGATCAAGCTCGCGCGCTCGGGTCTGGGCAATCCGGACAAGCCGATCGGCAACTTCCTGTTCGCCGGCCCGACCGGCGTCGGCAAGACCGAGGTGACCAAGCAGCTCGCGCTGCAGCTGGGCATCGAGCTGGTGCGCTTCGACATGTCCGAGTACATGGAGCCGCATTCGGTCAGCCGCCTGATCGGCGCGCCTCCGGGCTACGTCGGCTTCGACCAGGGCGGCCTGCTGACCGAGAAGATCGTCAAGACTCCGCACTGCGTGCTGCTGCTGGACGAGGTCGAGAAGGCGCATCCGGACATCTTCAACATCCTGTTGCAGGTCATGGACCGCGGCACGCTCACCGACACCAACGGGCGCGAGGCCAACTTCAAGAACGTGATCGTGGTGATGACCACCAACGCCGGCGCGGCGCAGGCCTCGCGGCGCTCGATCGGCTTCACCAAGCAGGACCACTCCACCGACGCGATGGAAGTCATCCGCAAGGGCTTCTCGCCGGAATTCCGCAACCGCCTCGACGCGGTGGTGCAGTTCCAGGCGTTGGGCTTCGACCACATCCTGCGGGTGGTGGACAAGTTCCTGATCGAGCTGGAGACCCAGCTGCACGAGAAGAACGTCTCGCTCTCGGCCACCCCGAGCGCGCGCGACTGGCTGGCCCAGCACGGCTTCGACCCGCTGATGGGCGCGCGACCGATGGCGCGGGTGATCCAGGACCAGATCAAGCGCCCGCTCGCCGACGAACTGCTGTTCGGCAAGCTGGTCGGCGGCGGTCGGGTCAGCATCGACGTCAAGGACGACCGTCTCGTGGTCGACGCTCAGGCCGAGCCGGAGAAGCTGTTGCCGGCGACGGCGTAATTGCCGGCCGCGCTTGCGGCGGAACGGAAAAGGCGGCCCGTGGGCCGCCTTTTTCTTTGGGATTGCCCGCGGGCCTCAACGGCGGCGGGTGTACTGCTTGTAGGTGCCTTCGTTGATCTTCTCTACCGCGGCGATGTCGCAGCTGTCGCGCACGGTGGTCAGGGTCGAGCCGCTCGGGCACAGGCGGCCGGCTTGCTTTTCGGTGGACACCGACAGACGCGTGGTGTTGCTCAGGTCGCTGCAACCGTTGATCACGCTGACGCGATAGTAGCGGTCGTCGTCCTTGATCACCGCCAAGCGGCCGCTTGCGCGGCGGACCTCATGGGAGCTGCCCAGATCGACGCAGGCATCGAGCGGGTCGGCGAACGCACTCGGCGCACAGGCCAGCGACGCGACGGTTAGGGCAACGGCAGTGAACAGCTTCATCGAAACTTCCTCGTGGGTGGTGGCGCAGGCTTGGGCGGAAATCTAGAGCGTCGGACGTCGATGCGGACCTGAGGAAAGTCGTGGTGACCTTCGTCACTGCATGACTTGTGGCATAAACGTTTGCTGCGTTTTTTTGTTGTCTGTGCGTGCGCTATGTGCAAGGGCGCGACGTGTTTGTATTTCGCCGCTCGCTCTCCGCCAGGGTCGGCAAAGTTCGCTGCGATGCCGGCCGACCGCGAATACGCGACGCCGGCGTCGGTAGCCCAGCTTCAGCGCCGGGTATAGCGCTTGTAGGCCTGCGCGTCGATCTTCTCCACCCGCGTGATCGAGCAGTAATCGCGCTCGGTGGTGAGCTTCGAGCCTTGCGGGCACAGGCGCGCGCTCTGATCGTCGGTGGAGATCGACAGCTTGCCCGAATAGCTCAGGTCGCTGCAGCCCTGGCGCGTCTGCGCGCGGTAATACTGCTCGCCGTCGCGGATCGCGACGGCGCCGTCGCCGGCGCGGCGCACGCTGTGCTGCGCGCCCAGGTCGGTGCAGTCCTGCAAGGGCTCGGCGGCAAGCGCGGGTGCGCAGGCGGCGGCGAGCGCGGTGGCGACGGCGATGGCGGACAACAGCTTCATGCTTCGTATCCTCGGGCTTGGGTGATCGGCGTATGCGCAAATCTAGCGTCGGCGCGCGGCGGCCAAATCTGGAAAAAGTCGCGGTGACCTTCGTCACGGCATGACCTTCGGCCCAGACGCGCGGCGTCGTTGCGGCATCCGCGGTGTGGACGTCGCTTCGTCGCTAGAAATGCGTTCGATCCATGGATGCATTCGCGGGCGCGATGGTTGCAGCGGCGATGTGCGTCGTTCGCATCGCGCCGCGATGCGCCGGTGAGCTGCGCCGACGCTGGCGCTGGCGCTGGCGCGGACGACGCGCGACGCGCGACGCGCGTCGATGCGTGCGCATCGCGACATGGCGGCTGCGTCGTCGCAACGCGGCAGTGGATCCAAGCGAGAGGTTGCGTCGTGCGCACTTCGCTTCGGCGCGCCGGCGGATGCGCGCTGTCGGCAAGCGCCTCAGTCGTGGCGGTCGCGGACCCGGTTGCCTTGCTGCGCTGCGCAAAGATGCAGCGCGCATGGACGCGCGAAACGCGCTGCGCGTCGCATCGGCGACGTGCGCAACAACGCGCGCCCTGTCGGTTTTGCCAGGGGCCGTCGGCGCCTCCGGGCGCCGGTGCTAGCGTCCGCTCGCCCGCGGCTTGCGGGCGGCGGCGATGCCGCCTCACCAGGAAGAGGAGTCCGATCGATGAAGAAGCGTTCCCTCGCGGCGATGGCCGCGTTCGTGTTCGGTTGCGCGGTGGTCACCACGGCGATGGCCGGCGATGCCTGCCAGACCTGCTGGCAGCGCTACAACAAGTGCGTGGCGATGCTGGATGTGCAGACCTGCGAGTATCAGGTCGCGAACTGCTTGAAGAGCAACGGCTGCCCGAATCCGCCGTGGTGAACTGCGCCCGTATCGTCGGGCGCGTTTGAGCCGCGCGCCTTCCGCAGTCATGAATAAGGAGGTTGTATGAAATCTCGCCACACCCTGCTCGCGGCGCTGGCCGCGTTCGTGTTCGCATTCTCGGCCGCGGCGATTGCCGGTCCGGGCGGTCTGGGCGGTGCGTGCAAACAGTGCCGGACCGAGTACCAGGCCTGCATGAACAACGGCGGCTGGGACGGCACCCGCGATTGCGAAACGCCGTTCAGCGTTTGCCTGATCGCCGCCGGCTGCCCGCTCGAGTGACGCCCCGGCGCGGGCCGGCACAGGCTCGCGCGCTCCACGCCGGCGACGGACGTGCCGTCGCCGCGCCGGAAACGAAAAAGGCGGCCATCGGCCGCCTTTTTCAACAGGTTGCCGCCATTACTTCATGCGGTACGTAATCCGGCCCTTGGTCAGATCGTAGGGCGTCATCTCGACCTTGACCTTGTCGCCGGTCAGGATGCGGATGTAGTTCTTGCGCATGCGACCCGAGATGTGGGCGATGATTTCGTGCCCGTTTTCGAGACGCACGCGGAACATGGTGTTCGGAAGAGTTTCCGCCACCGTGCCCTCGAATTCGATCACGTCGTCTTTTGCCATGTGCTTCCCAGGAAGGTGGACTCGCAGAGGAGTCCTGGAGTCGGGTGTGTGGGCGTCGCGCGCCCGCGAAGCCGCTTATTTTGGCACGGCTGCGGCCTGGGAGCAAAAAATCCGTTAATCGGGCCGCTGGCGGGCCCGCGGAGGGCGCCGGGTGGGCGTCTCAGCCGCCGGGCGCGGGCAGGGGCTCGGCCAGTTCCGCCGCGGCCATCGTGCCGAAACGCCCGGTCCAGGGGCCGGGCTCGAAGCCGGGCCGGGCCGCCAGTTCGCCGGCCCGTTCCAGGAACCGGGCGCGCGGCATGGCCTCGGCGCCGAGGCTGGCCAGGTGCGGGTTCTCGACCTGGGCGTCGAGCAGCGGCCAGCCCCAGCCGTGCAAGCGCCGCGCCAGCGCCGCCAGCGCCGCCTTGGAGCCGCCGGAGACCGCGCTGAACATGCTTTCGCCATAGAACATGCGGCCGATGGCGATGCCGTAGATGCCGCCGACCAAGGCCTCGCCGTCGAACACCTCGACCGAGTGGGCGTGGCCGAGGCGGTGCATGCGGGTATAGGCCTCGATCATCTCCGGCACGATCCAGGTGCCGTCCTGGCCCGGCCGCGGCGCCGCCGCGCAGGCGCCGATGACCGCCTCGAACGCGGTGTCGGCGCGCACCGTCCAGGCGCTGCGGCGCAGGCCGCGGCGGAACTTGGAGGCCAGCCGCACGCCGTCGGTGCGGAACACCGTGCGCGGGTCCGGGCACCACCACAGCAGCGGATAGCCTTCGCTGGGCCAGGGGAACACGCCGCTGCGGTAGGCGTTGAGCAGGCGCGCCGGGCCGAGGTCGCCGCCGACCGCGAGCAGTCCGTCGGGCTCGCTCAGGGCGCGATCGCCGGGCGGGAAGGGCGCTTCGGGGTCGCTGGGCAACAGGAACGGCAGGCGCTTCATGCGGCCGATGATGGCCGATCCGGCGGCGCGTCGGCGGCGGCGGCAGCCTCCGCCTTGAACGGCGAATGCGCGCGCAAGGTCGCGGCGTAGCGCCGGATCGAGGCGGCTTCCTCACGGCACCACGGCCGCAGCGCGTCGCGGAAGGCGGGGTGGGCGATCCAGTGGCGGCTGCGCACCTCGGCCGGCAGGAAGCCGCGCGCCAGCTTGTGCTCGCCCTGGGCGCCGGGCTCGAACGCGCGCAGGCCTTCGCGCAGGCAGTACTCGATGCCCTGGTAGTAGCAGGTCTCGAAGTGTAGCCCCGGCAATTGCGCGCGCGCGCCCCAGTAGCGGCCGTAGAGGGTATCGCCGCCGCGCAGGCACAGCGCGCCGGCCACCGGCTCGCCTTCGTATTCGGCCAGGAACATCACCAGCGCCCGCGGCATCGTCCGCGCCAGGTGGCCCAGGAAGTCCAGGGTCAGCGCGGCGTGGTTGCCGTACTGGTCGAAGGTGCTGCGGTAGAAGCCGTACATCGTCGCCAGATCGGCGTCGCTGGCCTGCGCGCCCTCGACGGTGCGGAACACGACGCCGGCGCGCGCGACCTTGGCCCGTTCCTGGCGGATGTTCTTGCGGTGCTTGTGGTCGAACGCGGCGAGGAACTGGTCGAAGTCGCGCCAGCGCAGGCCGTGCGGGTCGGCCGGGTTGCGCCAGTGGTACTGCACGTCCACGCGCTGCAGCCAGGCGCCGTCGCCTTCGGCGGCGAAGGCGGCGTCTTCGTCCTCGCGGTGGAAGTTCACGTGCGCCGAGGACAGTTCCTGGCGCTCGCACAATTGCGTCATCGCCTGCAGCAGCAACCGCCGGTGCTCGGGTTCGCGCGCGAGCAGGCGCGGGCCGGTCACCGGCGAGTAGGGCACCGCCGCCAGCCACTTGGGGTAATAGTCCAGGCCGTGCTGCTCGTAGGCGCGGGCCCAGGCATGGTCGAACACGAACTCGCCGTGCGAGTTCTGCTTCAGGTACGCCGGCATCGCCGCGACCAGATGCTCGCCGCGCCAGACGCTGAGGTGGTGCGGCGTCCAGCCCCAGTCCTCGCGCAGGCAGCCGGTGGCCTCCAGGCCGTGCAGGAAAGCGTGGGCGAGGAACGGATTGGCGCCGTCGTGCAGCGCGTCCCACTGCGCCGCCGGCACGTCGGCGAGCGCGCCGAGCAGGCGCACGGCGTAGGCGTCGCCGGCCTCGCTCACGGCGCGGGCGCGGCCCCGCCGGCGCGCAGGTACACGTCGGGGTCGTGTTTTTGCATGTGCTGCTCCGGCCGCGGCAGCGCGGTGAAGCCGAGCTTGGCGTACAGCGGCTGCATGTCGCTGGTGACCAGCAGCCAGCGGCGCAGGCCCTGCACGCGCGGGTCGGCCATCAAGGCTTCCACGACCGCGCGGCCGTAGCCGTTGCCGCGGTGCGCGGGCACCACGAACACGTCGGCCAGATAGGCGAAGGTGGCCTGGTCGGTGACCGCGCGGGCGAAGGCGACGAGTTCGCCGTCGAGGTGGCCGCGATAGCACAGCGAGCCGTCCAGCGCGCGGCGCAGGGTCTCGGCGGGAATGCCGGCGGCCCAGTAGGTCTGCGAGAGAACGCCGTGGACGACGGCGAAATCGGCATCGGACAGGGCGTCGTCGCGGAAGCTCAGCATCGTGGCGGCTCTAGAGGCTGGAGGCTGGAGGATCGAACCCGAGGTGTGGCGAACGGCCCGTCGCCGTCATGGGCCGGCGGGCGCGTGGCGCCCGTCCGGCTTGCGCGCGAGAACTTCGCGCTCAGGCGTCCTTGTCGAGGAACTTCTCGGCGTCCAGCGCGGCCATGCAGCCGAAACCGGCCGAGGTGATCGCCTGGCGATAGACCTGGTCGGCGACGTCGCCGGCGGCGAACACGCCATCCACCGAGGTCTGGGTGGCGTTGCCGTCCAGGCCGGTGCGGATGGTCAGGTAGCCGTTCTTCATCTCCAGCTGGCCGTCGAACAGGCTGGTGTTCGGGGTGTGGCCGATGGCGACGAACAGGCCGTGGATCGCCAGTTCGCGGCTGGAGCCGTCGAGCACCGACTTGAGCTTGAGCCCGGTCACGCCGGCGTCGTTGCCGGTCACTTCGTCGACGGTGTGGTGCCACACCGGCTCGATCTTGCCGGCCTGGATCTTGGCCTGCAGCTTGTCCTGCATGATCTTCTCGGCGCGCAGCGTGTCGCGGCGATGCACCAGATAGACCTTGCGCGCGATGTTGGACAGGTACAGCGCTTCCTCGACCGCGGTGTTGCCGCCGCCGACCACGGCCACGTCCTGGTCCTTGTAGAAGAAACCGTCGCAGGTCGCGCACGCGGACACGCCGCGGCCCTTGTACTCGTCTTCCGAGGGCAGGCCCAGGTACTTGGCGGTGGCGCCGGTGGCGATGATCAGCGCGTCGGCGGTGTACTCGCCGCTGTCGCCGATCAAGCGGAACGGGCGCTTGGACAGGTCGGCGGTGTGGATGTGGTCGAACTGCACTTCGGTGTCGAAGCGTTCGGCGTGCGCCTGCATGCGCGCCATCAGGTCCGGGCCCATCAGGCCGTGCGCGTCGCCGGGCCAGTTGTCGACCTCGGTGGTGGTCATCAGCTGGCCGCCCTGCTGCAGGCCCGTGATCACCAGCGGCTTGAGGTTGGCGCGCGCGGCGTAGACGGCGGCGGTCCAGCCAGCGGGGCCGGAACCGAGGATGACGACGCGGGAGTGCTTGGTTGGGCTCATGTATATGATCGCGGGCTGTAAGGAATGCGCTGCGCGCAGAAAGGAATCGACGCAAGTTCGCGCAGCGCCGGGGCCTGTAAACGATTCATCGGCCCATACGCCGGCGTGTAGAAGATTCCGGAGCAGGGCATAGCTTGGAGGCGCCGCCCCTGCAAAACAAGGCGTGGCGCGCGGACGCAACGTTGCGCGACGCGACGCGCGGCGCGAACCGCCAAACCGCAGCTGGCATTGCGGCCGGGGTGAGAGTAAAAAGCCGCGTGTGCGGGCCATCCCCGCCCGACGGAACCGCGTCACGGTGCGTTCCGGACGGCCGCGGATGGTGCGGCGCCGCACCTCGCCACGTTCGCCACCCCGCCCATTCCAAACGTTCCATCCCTCACCGCTCACAGAAAACACAACCTGGCTCGGCGCGCCGCGGATGCGGCGTTTTTTCTGGGCCGCACTGGAGACTGCAATGCGTATCGGCGTACCGAAGGAAACCAAGACTCTCGAAGGGCGCGTCGCGCTCGTCCCCGCCGCCGCGGGCGACCTGGTCAAGCGCGGCCACGAGGTCTGGCTGGAGCAGGACGCGGGCGTCAAGAGCGGCTTCAAGGATGCCGACTACACCCGTCTGGGCGTGAAGATCGCGCCGGACGCGGCGGGGCTGTACGAGAAGGGCGAGCTGATCGTCAAGGTCAAGGAGCCGATCGCCGGCGACCTGCAGCACCTGCGCAAGGATCACCTGCTGTTCTGCTACCTGCACCTGGCCGCCGAACCGGCGCTGACCAAGCACCTGCTCGACATCGGCTTGACCGGCGTCGCCTTCGAGACCGTCGAGCTGCCCAACGGCGACCTGCCGCTGCTGGCGCCGATGTCGGTCATCGCCGGCAAGATCGGCGTCCAGGTCGGCACCCACCTGCTGCACCAGCCGATGTCGGGCAAGGGCAAGCTGCTCGGCGGCCTGCCGTCGACCGAGCGCGGCAAGGTCGTGGTGTTCGGCGCGGGCAAGGCCGGCGGCGCGTCCGCCGCGCTGGCCGCCGCGGCCGGCGCCAACGTCACCGTGTTCGAAATGCGCCAGGACCGCATGGACGAGATGATGCGCCTGGGCAACAACGTCACCGCGCTGTACCCGTACCACGACGTGGTCGCGCGCGAAGTCGCCTCGGCCGACCTGGTCATCGGCGCGGTGCTGATCACCGGCGCCAAGGCGCCGCACGTGATGACCCGCGAGATGCTGCGCGACATGGAAGACGGCAGCGTCGTGGTCGACATCGCCATCGACCAGGGCGGCTGCTTCGAGACCTCGCGTCCGACCACCTGGAAGGAGCCGACCTACGTGGAAGAGGGCGTGACCCACTTCTGCGTGACCAACATGCCCGGTGCGGTGCCGCAGACCTCCTCGCAGGCGATCTGCGCGGCGATCCTGCCGTGGGTCAACAAGCTCGCCGCCGGCAACGACTGGCGCAACAACCCGGCGCTGGTGCGCGGCATCAACGTCGAGGGCGGCAAGATCGTCCATCCGGCGCTGCAGGACATGAAGCTCTGAGGACGCAGGCCCGGGTCCCGGATGTCCGGGCTTGGGCCGGCTGAGCCGCACAACAAAGGGTCGGGCGGAGTATTCCGTCCGACCCTTTGTGCTTTTATGGTGCCGGTGCGGCGACAGGCCCGCCGCATCGGCTGAACAGGGGCCGCCCGGCGTTCCCCCGCTCGTTTCTCGTTCCTCGTTACTCACTCCTAAGCTCTTCCTGTATATTCAACGACTAACGGAATCTAGCTAAGGCAGCACATCACGGTGGCGTCCGCTCCCACAGCCAGTCGCAAGAAGGCCAAGGCTTCGGCCGAGGCCGCACCGCGCGCGGCCGCGTCGTCGCCGCCGTCGCCGAAGCGGCAGCGGTTGATGCGCGATATCTCGCTGATCGTGATCGCGCCGTTGCTGCTGTATCTGCTGGCCAGCCTCTTCACCTTCTCGCCGACCGATCCGGGTTGGTCGCATTCGGGCTCGATCACCGCGCCGCTGCACAATCTCGGCGGCCGGGTCGGCGCCTGGATCGCCGACGTGCTGCTGTACCTGTGCGGCTACGTCGCCTTCCTGTTGCCCTTCATGCTCGGCGCGATCGCCTGGATCGCGCTGTTCGGCATGGACACCGACGGCGACGGCGAGGCCGATCTCGGCCCGGCGCTGCGCCTGGTCGGCATCGTCGGTTTCCTGGTCTCCTCGGCCGGCCTGCTGCAGCTGCGCATCGGCGCGGTCGACAATTTCTCCGCCGGCGCCGGCGGCATCCTCGGCCAGTTGGTCGGGCGCTCGCTGTATTCCGGCTTCGGGCCGGTCGGCGGCAACCTGTTCCTGGCGGCGCTGCTGCTGATTTCCTTCACCCTGGCCACCGGAGTGTCGTGGTTCGCGGTGATGGACTGGATCGGCCAGCGCGTGCTGGCGCTCGGCCCGGTCGCGAGCAAGCTGTTCCGCCGCGGCAGCCAGCAGGCGACCGAGTGGCGCCAGACCCAGGTCATGCGCGAGGAGCGCGAGGAAGCGCGCAAGGCCGACACCGAGCTGCGCGCCAAGCGCGAGAAGGTCAAGATCGAGCCGCCGCCGGCGCCGGTGGTGGAGAAGAGCGAGCGCGCCAAGCGCGAGACCCAGATCCCGCTGTTCCACACCGCCGACGGCAGCGGCGTGCCGCCGCTGGCGCTGCTCGACGACCCCAAGCCGCAGCCCAAGGGCTACAGCGAAGAGACGCTGGAAACCCTGTCGCGGCAGATCGAATTCAAGCTCAAGGACTTCCGCATCGACGCGCAGGTGGTCGGCGCCTATCCGGGCCCGGTCATCACCCGCTTCGAGATCGAACCCGCGCCGGGCGTCAAGGTCAGCCAGATCTCCTCGCTGGACAAGGACATCGCCCGCGGCCTGTCGGTCAAGTCGGTGCGCGTGGTCGACGTGATCCCGGGCAAGTCGGTGATCGGTCTGGAAACGCCGAACACCTCGCGCGAGATGATCTTCCTGTCCGAGCTGCTGCGCTCGAAGGAATACGACAAGTCCGGCAGCCCGCTGACCCTGGCGCTGGGCAAGGACATCGCCGGCCGGCCGACCGTGGCCGACCTGGCGCGCATGCCGCATCTGCTGGTCGCCGGCACCACCGGTTCGGGCAAGTCGGTCGCGGTCAACGCGATGGTGTTGAGCCTGCTGTACAAGGCCTCCGCGAAAGACCTGCGGATGCTGATGATCGACCCGAAGATGCTCGAGCTGTCGGTCTACGAGGGCATCCCACACCTGCTGGCGCCGGTGGTCACCGACATGAAGGAGGCCGCCAACGGCCTGCGCTGGTGCGTGGCCGAGATGGAGCGGCGCTACAAGCTGATGTCGGCGGTCGGCGTGCGCAACCTGGCCGGCTTCAACAAGAAGGTCAAGGACGCGCAGGACGCCGGGCAGCCGATGATGGACCCGCTGTTCAAGCCCAATGCCGAGCTCGGCGAGGTGCCGATCGCGCTGGAGACGCTGCCGTTCATCGTCATCTTCATCGACGAATTCGCCGACATGATGATGATCGTCGGCAAGAAGGTCGAAGAGCTGATCGCGCGCCTGGCGCAGAAGGCGCGCGCGGCCGGCATCCACCTGATCCTGGCGACCCAGCGTCCGTCGGTGGACGTGATCACCGGCCTGATCAAGGCCAACATCCCGACCCGCATCGCGTTCCAGGTGTCGAGCAAGATCGACTCGCGCACCATCCTCGACCAGTCCGGCGCCGAGACGCTGCTCGGCCACGGCGACATGCTCTACCTGCCGCCGGGCACGGCCATGCCCGAGCGCGTGCACGGCGCGTTCGTGTCCGACGAGGAAGTGCATCGCGTGGTCGAGCACCTCAAGCAGATCGGTGGCGGCCCGGATTACATCGAGGGCGTGCTCGACGAGACCCAGACCATGGGCGACGGCACCGTGGTCGGCGCGACCGGCCTGCCGGAAGCGCCCAGCTCCGGCGGCGACGAATCCGACCCGCTCTACGACGAAGCCGTGCGCATCGTCACCGAGACCCGCCGCGCCTCGATTTCCGGGGTGCAGCGCCGGCTCAAGATCGGCTACAACCGCGCCGCGCGCCTGATCGAGGCGATGGAAGCCGCGGGCGTGGTGACGCCGCCGGAACACAACGGCGACCGCAGCGTGCTGGCGCCGCCGCCGCCGAAATAGCCAGCGACGTTGCCCGCGGCGCGCGGGCGTCCGCGAGTTTCCGCCGGCGTCTTTGCCCGGCGCGCGTGTCCGAGCAGCGGCCTTCCAGCGAGGTTGCACAAGCGCCGTGCTTCCGGCGGATCGGGCGAGGCGGACGACCGCCATCGCCGCGTGCGTGGCCGGTGCGCCCCGCGTGGCAAAATGCGCGGTGAACCCGGATGCGGCCGTCGCGAGCCCGTTCAGTTTCGTCCCAGCACACTGCCGCCATCTCATCCAGGAGTCGCCCGTGACCCGTTTCGTCCGCCAAGCCGCCCTCGCGTTGTCGCTGTCGGCGACGCTGTTCGCCGGCGCTGCCGTTGCCGGCGCGCGCGACGACCTCAACGCCTTCACCCGCGGCCTCAAGGGCCTGGACGGGCAGTTCGCCCAGCAGGTCTACGACCCCAACGGCAAGCTCAAGGAATCCTCGACCGGGCAGGTCGCGCTGTCGGCGCCGCGGCTGTTCCGCTGGGAATACGCCAAGCCGTATCCGCAGCTGATCGTCGCCGACGGCAAGAAGGTCTGGGTGTACGAGCCGGACCTGCAGCAGGTCAGCGTGCGTCCGCAGGGCGCCGAGGAGCAGAACAGTCCGCTGGCGGCGCTGATCGATCCGAGCAAGCTCGATGCGATGTTCGCGGTCAAGGAACTCGGCGGCGGCGACGGCGGCCTGAGCTGGTTGCTGCTGACGCCCAAGAGCCAGGGCGAGGCCAGCTTCCGCAGCGCGCGCCTGGGCTTCAGCGGCGGCACCTTGAGCAAGATGGAGATCGTCGACGCGCTCGGGCAGAAGACCGAGATCAGCTTCTCCGGCTGGAAGCGCAACCCGAGCTTCCCGGCCAGCACCTTCAAGTACGCGCCGGGCAAGGGCGTGGATGTGATCGGCGAGGGTTGAGTTTCGGCGCGGCCGGATTTGCGCGAAGCCATTCGGGAACGCGAGCCTTCGGGCTCGCGTTTTTCTTTTGCGCGTCGGCGTGGACTGCCCGGCGCTGCGCTGCCGCGTAGAACGACTGTAGGAGCGGCGCGAGCCGCGACCGCGCCATCGCGCTTACGGCGCAAGCCGGAAGTCCGCGTTCGCGGCTCGCGCCGCTCCTACAGTTGGGTCGCGCGGCGTTCGGCGCGTTCGCGGCGTCGCGTTGCGCGAACCGCAGCGCCGGCTACAACGCCTTCTCGTAGCGGATCGTGGTCAACCCGCTGTTCCATTCTTCGTCGGGATAACGCGCGGTCTCGCGGTAGCCCAGGGCCAGGTACAGCGCCTGGCTGGCGGTGTTGAAGGTGTCGGTTTCCAGGCTCGCCAGCGCCAGACCGTCGGCGCGCATCGCGGTTTCCAGCGTCTGCATCAGTGCGCGGGCGATGCCGCGGCGGCGGCCGCGCGCGCTGACGTGCAGGGAGTCGACGAAGCCGGCGTCGCGGCCGGCGAAGCCGAGCACGGCGCCGTCGATCTCGGCGACCAGCAACTGCGGCAGTTGCGCGTCGATGTAGCGTTCGGCGACGCGGTTGTCGCGGTAGTCGGCGATGGCCTGTTCGGTCAGCTGCGGGCGCCAGGTGTCGAGGAAGGTTTCCTCGAGCAGGGCGAGTACGGCGGCGCGGTCGTCGGCGTGGGCGGGGCGGATCAGCGGAGCGGCGGCGGACATGGCGGCGACAACGGGGGCGGGGCGCCATTGTCGCCGTCGCGGGAGATCGGGCATAGCCTCGTGCGGGTGCGGGTGCGGGTGCGGGCGCAGGCGCGACGCGGTACTTCGCGGACCGCGCCGTCGTAACCGACGGCGCGGTCGCTGGCGGCTCAGCGCGGAATCGCCTCTTGCTGCAGGGTGGCGGCGTCGACCGTGGCGCAGGGCGCTTCGTTGGCGAACAGGCGGTCCAGGTCCAGGCTCGGGTCGAGCTTGAGCGCGTCGGCCACGCAGGCGGCGCGCTTGATCGAACTCGACGCCTGGTACCAGTCGCAGTTCTTCGGGTTGACCTCGAACGCGTTCTTCTTCCACTGCTGGGTCGGCGCGGCGTCGCGGGTCACGCAGCGGGTCGAGGCCGGGAAGGCGTACCACGCGCCGCCGTCGCTCTTGTCGTCCTTGCCGGTGGCGGTGCAGGTCTTGCCGCTGTTGAGGCAGACCCGCTTGCACTGCTTGAGCAGGTCGAGGTCGCTGGTCTTGCAGGCCTTGTCGCCGAGCTCGAAATTGCAGTTGCAGTAGGCGTTGGGCGCGCTGGCGATGCGGATCACGCTGAAGCGGATGGCCAGGGTCTTGGGGCCGCCGGCGTAGCCCTTGATGACCGGTTCGAACGAGGCCTGGCTGGTGCCGTTGGCTTCCTGCAGCGACAAGGAATCGCGGCCGGCGGCGTCGGTCAGCAGGGCCGGCCAGGTCTGCACGCGGTAGACCGCGATGGTCTCGCACGGCGAGCCGTCGGGGCAGGCGGCCTGGGCGCCGCCGGCGGCGAGCAGCAGCGTCAGCGCGGCCAGGGCGCGGCGGAAGGAACGGGGCGGGAACGGACGAAGAGACATGGGCGACTCCGGACGTGAGGCGGTGGGCCAGGGCGCGCGCGGCGCCGGTACCTGTGCGAACGCCGGCAGCGCTGCGTTGTGAGCGGCGGCGCGGACCGGGCCGGCGCGGGCGCCGTCCCGACGGGCGCGCCGTGCCCGCGCCGGTTTTGCCGCGTCCCGCCGTATGCGCGCGCGCCGGTCCGCCGCGGGTCCGCCGACAGCCGCCGCGGCGCGATCTTGTTATCGTGGCGGTCCCCCCGTGCCAGCCCGATTCGCCGCAGTGGCCCGCAAAACCGCCTCACGTTCCGGCAACGCCGGAGACACGCCCGACCTGCTCAGCGTCGACCGCGAGGGCCTGCGCCCGCTGGCCGAACGCATGCGCCCGCGCGCGCTCGACGAGATGGTCGGCCAGCGCCGGTTGCTCGCGCCGGGTTCGGCGCTGCGCCGCGCGGTCGAGTCCGGGCGCGTGCATTCGATGATCCTGTGGGGCCCGCCGGGCTGCGGCAAGACCACCCTGGCGCTGCTGCTGGCGCGCTACGCCGACGCCGATTTCCGCGCCATCTCCGCGGTGCTGTCCGGCCTGCCGGAGGTGCGCCAGGTGCTGGCCGAGGCCGCCCACCGCTTCGCCGAAGGCCGGCGGACGGTGCTGTTCGTCGACGAGGTGCACCGCTTCAACAAGACCCAGCAGGACGCGTTCCTGCCGCACATCGAGCGCGGCACCATCATCTTCGTCGGCGCGACCACCGAGAATCCCTCGTTCGAACTCAACTCGGCGCTGCTGTCGCGCTGCCGCGTGCACGTGATGGAGGCGGTCTCGCCCGAAGACGTGCGGGTGACCCTGCGGCGCGCGCTGGAGGACGCCGACCGCGGCCTCGGCGCGCAGCAGGTCAGCGCCGGCGACGACCTGCTGCTGCAGATCGCCACCGCCGCCGACGGCGACGTGCGCCGCGCGCTGACCCTGCTGGAGATCGCCGCCGAACTGGCCCAGGACGAGGGCGGCGAGGTCACTCCGGCGACCCTGGCCCAGGTCCTGGCCGACCGCACCCGCCGCTTCGACAAGGGCGGCGAGCAGTTCTACGACCAGATTTCGGCGTTGCACAAATCCGTGCGCAGCTCCAATCCCGATTCGGCGCTGTACTGGTTCGCGCGCATGCTCGATGGCGGCTGCGACCCGCACTACCTGGCGCGGCGGCTGACCCGCATGGCGGTGGAAGACATCGGCCTGGCCGACCCGCGCGCGCTGCAGATGGCGGTCGACGCGTGGGACACCTACGACCGCCTCGGCAGCCCCGAGGGCGACCTGGCCCTGGCCCAGGTGGTGATCTACCTGGCCAGCACCGCCAAGTCCAACGCCGCCTATGCCGCGTTCAACCAGGCCAAGGCCGACGTGGCCGAATACGGCACCCAGGAGGTGCCGCTGCACCTGCGCAACGCGCCGACCAAGCTGATGAAGCAACTCGGCTACGCCCAGGGCTACCAGTACGACCACGACGCCGACGGCGGGGTGGCGCTGGACCAGACCGGTTTCCCCGACGCGATGGGCGAGCGGGTGTACTACCAGCCGGTGGCGCGCGGGCTGGAGATCAAGCTCGGCGAGAAGCTGCAGCGGCTGCGGGTCCTGCGCGAGCAGGCGCGCGGCGAGGGCGGGGAGTAAGTAGGTTCGGACGTCGCCGCGGCGGCTCCCCGTAGGAGCGGCGCGAGCCGCGACCGCGACAATCCGCCGACGACGAGGCTTGCGGCGCAGCTGCGATGTCGCGGTCGCGGCTCGCGCCGCTCCTACAAAGTGCGGCGCGGCTTACTCGGGCTGGTTCGACGCCGGCAGCCGGGTCATCCGCAGCACTTCGTCGCTGGGCGCGCTGGACTTGTTGACCAGCACCTGCTGGAGCGACTCGACCTCGGCCCAGACCATGTGCTGCAAGGCCTGCAGCAGGGTGTTGCCGGCGTCCGACAGGCTCAGCCGGCCGTCCGCGCTCAGCGCCAGTCCGTCCTCGATCAGGGCGTGCTTCATATGGCTGGTCTCCGGCTGCACGCCGCGCTGCAGCCCGACCAGCACGCTCAGCAGAGCATGTTCCCGCAACGACACCTTGAACAAAGCGATAGTCCCCTGGGCGCACCCGGCACGTAGTGCTTTATATGTGCCTGTAATCACGATATGGGATCGCATGTGATGACATTTTTGACTCGCATCCGTGCAGGTGAAAGTGGCGTTCACGCCGTCGCCAGGGTACGGTAGCCGGCGCGCGCCGGGTCGCCGGCGGCCGGACGCGTTGTAACTGTCACGCCGATGGCGCATCTTCGCCGCTCCCGCCGGTGCTCCTGCCGGCGGTCGCCACCAGGAATCGGAATTCCATGCTGATCTACGACCGCGTCGTCCCGCTCAACCGCGAAACCCACCGTCGCCTGCGCATCCGCACCGCGCAGCACAACGCGCGGTTCGCCGCCTCGCTCAACTCGGTGCCGGTGGCCACCATCGAGTTCCCGGCCGCGGCCAACGAGTACGCGATCGTGTTCGCCAAGCTCGCCAACGGCGACTTCCTGCCGGCGGTGCTGGTCGGCCTGCGCAGCCAGCAGAACCTGTACGTGGACGAGAACGCGCGCTGGCGCCGCGGTTACGTGCCGGCGTTCCTGCGCCAGTACCCGTTCGTGCTGGCCGAGGACGCCGACACCGGCACGGTCACGGTGTGCGTGGACCTGGCCTACGACGGCCTGTCGGAGGACGAGGGCGAGCCGCTGTTCGGCGAGGACGGCGGCGACACCGAGAGCCTGACCCGGGCGGTGAACTTCCTGCAGGAGCTGCACGGCGAGTTCAAGCGCACCGCGGCGTTCGCGGCCAAGATCAAGGAACTGGACCTGCTGGAAGAGAAGGTGATCCGGTTCGGCAATCCCGACCAGCCGCAGGCCGAGTTGAACGGCGTCTACGCGGTGTCGGAAGAGAAGCTGATGAAGCTCACCGACGCGCAGCTGCCGGAGCTGTTCCGCACCGGCGTGCTCGGCCTGATCTACACCCACCTGCTGTCGATGCGCAACCTGGAGCGGCTGTCGGAACTGGCGCAGCAGGCGCCGGCCACCGCCGCGGCGAACGCGCCGCAGGGCGACGCGGCGAACTGAGCCGGCCGACGTCGGCGCGGTTCCCGCAAGGGCGGCTTCGGCCGCCCTTTCTTTTTGCCCGGCGCCCGGCCGGCGATCTGTGCGGCGCTGGCCGGCGACGGTGCGTTCCGCGCGATTCGAAGCCGCCCGGCCTCGGTGGCAGGGGCGTGCGTTTGTGGGAGTGTGTTGCTTCTGTGTGAGCGCTTTACTTTTCTGTGAGAGGGCTTTGCCTGTGTTGGAGGGCTTTGCTGTTGTGGGAGGGCCTTCAGGCCCGATGCTTTTCTCTCAGGTCGATGCGATCTGAAAGGAAAGCATCGGGCCTGAAGGCCCTCCCACAAGAGCGAAAGGCCCTCTCACACGCGTCGGCCGCCGTCGTCGATGTTGCCAATGCGAAATATCGCGACATCGGCGCGGCCGCGATCGCTATCGCATCGCTTCTCATCGGCAGGCGCGAGAGCGCCGCCGCGTGCGACAGCGCCGCCATGTCGCGCTCATATCGCATGCGCGCATTCGACTTGCTGGATCGACAACGAGACGAAGACGAAAACCGCTCGACCGCCCTCGACGAAAACGCGCCGTTCGCGCCGCGCTTCGCGACGCACGCACGTTTGCACCTGCGCACGCCGACAGAATCGCGACGGCTTCGCACTTGTCGCTGCGACTAAAGAATCGTTCGTCGCTGAGACCGATCCGCCCACGACGCAACTACAAATCGGCGCATTTCTCACCTGTGTGATATCGCTCAGCTACGCATGAGATGTCGCGTGACCGAACGCGTAGTTCTCATGTCATGCGCCGGACTTGTGAGCGATGCGTTGCAAACGCGATACATCTGTGACGCCTTTCGTGTGCCTTGTCATGTAGCAGTTCAAACATCGTCATATAGCGAACCTACCTTGGCGCGGTCTGCCGTCCCCCGATCGCGGGGCCGGCGCAACAGGGATGGTTTCGGGTCGATGCATCTACGCCTCATCGCAGCCGTCGGTCTGACCATGTTCGGACCGACGGTTCTCCATGCGCAGGAAACCGCTCCCCAGGCCGGCGCCGTGCCGGCCGCGGCGGCGCGCTTCGACATCCTCGCCTACCAGGTGCTCGGCAACAGCAAGCTGAGCAATCTGGACATCGAGAAAGTGGTCTATCCGCACCTGGGCCCCAAGCGCAGCGAAGAGGACGTGGAGAACGCCCGCGCGGCGCTGCAGTCGCTGTACGACAGCCGCGGCTATCCCACCGTCAGCGTCGCGATTCCGGAACAGGACGTGGCCACCGGCCTGGTGACCTTGCAGGTCAACGAGCAGAAGATCGGCCGGTTGCGGGTCAACGGCGCCGATTATTTCTCGCCCGACGACATCGAGCGCGCCGCGCCGTCGCTGGCTGAGGGTGCCGTGCCCAACTTCAAGGACGTGCAGCGCGACATCGTCGCCTTGAACCAGTTGCCGGACCGCCGCGTCACTCCGGAAATCAAGGCCGGAACCACGCCCAACACCGTCGACGTGGACCTCAACGTCGAGGACAAGCTGCCGCTGCACGGCTCGCTGGAACTCAACAACCGCAACAGCGCCAACACCAGCGACCAGCGCCTGGCCGCGAGCGTGCGCTACGACAACCTGTGGCAGCTCGGCCACAGCGTCAGCCTGTCGGCGCAGGTCGCGCCGCAGCGCAGTTCCGACGCGCAGGTGTACTCGGCTTCGTACCTGGCGCGTTTCGGCGCTTCGCCGTGGTCGCTGCTGGGCTATGCGGTGCGCAGCAAGAGCGACATCGCCGTGGTCGGCGATCTCAACGTGATCGGCAACGGCACCTTGGCCGGCCTGCGCCTGATGCGCTCGTTCGCCGCCGGCGAGGGCTTCTATCATTCGCTCAGCGTCGGCGTGGACTACAAGGACTTCACCGAATCGCTGATCCAGGGCGCCGACCGAGGCGCGGTGCCGATCGAGTACTTCCCGCTCAGCGTCAACTACAACGCCGACTGGGTGAAGGAACGTTCGGTCGCCGACCTGGCGCTGTCGGCGGTGTTCAACCTGCGCGGCGTCGGCGACGGGCGCGCGGCGTTCGACGCCAAGCGCTACCAAGCCCAGCCCAACTTCTTCTATCTGCGCGCCGGCGGTTCCTATACCTGGAAGTCGGCCGGCGACGCGCAGCTGATGCTGCGCCTGCAGACCCAGTTCGCCGGCGAGCCGCTGATCAGCAACGAGCAGTTCAGCATCGGCGGCCTCGACAGCGTGCGCGGCTATTACGAATCCGAAGCGCTCGGCGATCTCGGCGGCGCGGCGACGCTGGAAGCGCGCACGCCGTCGTTCGCCGACAAGCTCGGCGATGCGTTCCAGGAACTGCGCCTGCGCGCGTTCGTCGACGCCGGCTATGCCCGCATCAACGATCCGCTGCCCGAGCAGTCGCGCAGCGAAACCCTGGTCAGCGCCGGGCTCGGCGCGACGATCAAGGCCTTCGGCCACCTCAACGGTTCCATCGACGTGGCCCATCCGTTGTCCAGCCCGAGCGGACGCGAACGCAAACCCGACTCGGTCGAGGTGGGCGTGCGGCTGTGGGGCGAGTTCTGACGAAGTCCGAAGTCTGCAGTGTGGGAGGGGCTTGCGCCCCGACGCTTTTGTTCCAGACCGCCGGCAGCGGGCATCGCGACCGGATTGGAAAGCATCGGGCCTCAAGGCCCTCCCACCAGTACCGAACATCTCTTGGGGAAAGTGTCGTGACTCAATTGCGCGTGCTGTTGGCCTGTTCGCTGTTGCTGCTGTTGTCGCTGCTGTCGGCCCCGGCCGCGGCGGCCTCGTGGTGGGACGGCAAGTGGAACTACCGGGCCAAGATCGATCTCAACACCACCTCCACCGGCGCGGCGACGACCGAGCCGGGCGGCCGCGCGCAAGTGCTGGTGCGGCTGCATTCGGGCAACTTCAACTTCGCCGACGCCAAGGAGGACGGCAGCGACGTGCGCTTCATCGCCGCCGACGACCGCACGCCGCTGAAGTACCACTTCGAGAAGTACGACGGTCTGGTCGACCAGGTCGCGCTGGCCTGGGTGGACGTGCCCAAGCTCGACGCCAACGCGGCGGCCTCGGTCTACGTGTATTTCGGCAATCCCGAAGCCACGCCGGGCAGCGATCCCAAGGGCAGCTACGACGCCGACAGCATCGCGGTGTTCCACTTCGCCGACCAGGGCGCGGCCGGCGCCGACACCACCGCCTACGGCAACAACGCGCAGGCGCCGCTGACGCTGGCGCAGACCGCGCTGATCGGCTCGGGCCTGCAGCTCGACGGCAAGGCGCCGGTGAAGGTGCCGGCGTCGCCGTCGCTGAATCTCGCCGCCGCGCAGCCGCTGACGCTGAGCGCGTGGATCAAGCCGGCCGGCGCCAACGCCAGCGGCGTGATCGCCTCGTTGCCGGGCGCGCTGACCGTGGGCATCGAACAAGGCGTGGTCTACGCCGAAAGCGCCGGCGTGCGCACCGCCGCGGGCGCGCCGCTGGTGGGCGAGGGCTGGGCGCACGTGGCGGTGCGCGCCGATGCCGGCAAGCTCGCGGTCTACGTCAACGGCGCGCCGGCCGGCGACGCCGCGGCGGCGCTGCCGGCGGCGGCCGCGGGCCTGCTGGTCGGCGGCGAGGACGGCGCGGCGCGGCCGAACTTCATCGGCCAGATCGACGAACTGCAACTGTCCAAGGTCGCCCGTCCGCTCGGCCTGATCCAGGCCGCCGCGCACAGCCAGGGCCTGGACGCCAAGCTGCTGACCTTCCAGCCGGTCGAGCAGCGCTCCGGCGACGGCG
This sequence comes from Lysobacter enzymogenes, assembly GCF_023617245.1. NCBI lineage: Bacteria > Pseudomonadati > Pseudomonadota > Gammaproteobacteria > Lysobacterales > Lysobacteraceae > Lysobacter > Lysobacter enzymogenes. The sequence continues at coordinate 3,343,111 of NZ_CP067396.1, read as the reverse complement.
GCCACAACTACTTCGGCATCCTGTTCAACGCGCTCACCGTCGACGCCTGGGTGGTGATCGTGATCCTCGGCTTCATGGCCGCGATCTCGTGGTGGGTGATGATCGGCAAGGGCCTGTTCGTCGGCGCCACCGCCAAGGCCAACGAGCGCTTCTTGCTCGCGTTCCGCAAGCACGCCGCCGAATACCCGCTGCACGACGCGGCCTGGGTGCGCGCGGCCGAGGGCAGCGGCCCGCTCAACGGCGAGAAGTCCAACCTCGCGCGCTTGCTGGCGATCGGCCTGGACGAACTGCGCAACCGCATCGCCGCCGGCGGCGGCCGCCAGGTGGTGCGGCCGCAGTCGATCGCCGCGATCCGCTCGGCGCTCGACGCCGCCGCGGTGCGCGAGGGCCAGCGCCTCAACAAGCTGATGGTGATGCTGACCATCGCCATCTCCGGCGGCCCGTTCCTGGGCCTGCTCGGCACCGTGGTCGGCGTGATGATCACCTTCGCCGCGGTGGCCGCGGCCGGCGACGTCAACATCAACGCGATCGCGCCCGGCATCGCCGCGGCGCTGCTGGCGACGGTGGCCGGCCTGGCCGTCGCGATCCCGGCGCTGTTCGGCTACAACTACCTGCTCAGCCGCACCGAGGCCATCGGCGCGGACATGCAGGTGTTCGTCGACGAGCTGGAAAAGCGCATCGCCGAGGACTACGCCGGCGACGCGCCGCTGCCGGCGCACCTGGCCCGCAGCGTGTCGACGGAGACGCTGCCGTGAAGGTCCAGGGCAAGAAGCCTTACGACGACATCAACATCACGCCGATGCTGGACCTGGCGTACGTGCTGCTGGTGATCTTCATCATCATGACCACCGCCGCGGTGCAGGGCATCAAGGTCGACCTGCCCAAGGCCAGCGCGGCGCAGCCGCTGTCGCAGCCCAAGACCAAGGTCATCGCCATCGACAACGCCGGCCAGGTCAGCATCGACGCGGTGCCGGTCAGCATGAGCGAGCTGGAGCAGCAATTGCGCAACGCGCTGGCCAACGACGCCGAACTGCCGGTGATCCTGCGCGGCGACCGCGCGGTGCAGTACGACAAGGTCATGGCGGTGCTGGACCTGTGCAGCAAGCTCGGCATTTCCTCGATCGGCCTGGCCTCGCAGCGCCAGGCCGCGGGCTAGGGCAGGGGGCCTGGACGTGTCCGAGACCTACGGCCGCGGTTCCAAGTTCTCGCGCGCGCTCGGCGTGCTCGGCGCCATCGGCGTCGTCGCGGTGATGGCGTGGCTGGTGTGGTCGCTGATGCAGGGCGCCGGTCCCACGACCAAGCGCCAGCCGCCGCGCATCACCCAGGTGATCTTGCCGCCGCCACCGCCACCGCCCCCGCCTCCGCCGGAACCCGACAAAGTGCAAGACGAGCCCAAGCCGGTCGAGAACACGCCGTTCGAATCGATCGAGCCGCCCAAGGACGACTCGGCCGAACCGCCGGGCGATCCGCTGACCGCCGACGCCGGCCCGGGCAGCAACGAGTTCGGCTTGCAGGCCGGCACCGGCGGAGGCGGCACCCGCATCGGCGGCAACGGCGGCGGCGGAAATCCGTATGCCGGCTACGCCGCGATGGTGCAGCGGACCGTGCAGCAGTACCTGCAGCAGGGCGAGAAGACCCGCAAGGGCCGCTACAGCGCCACGGTGGCGATGTGGCTGAACCCCGACGGGACGATCCAGCGCTCGCAGGTGATCGCCGGCACCGGCAAGCCCGAGCTCGACGCGGCGATCGTCGCCGCGCTGCAGGGCCGCTCGCTGCCGCAGGCGCCGCCGGCGGAGATGCCGCAACCGATCAACTTGCGCATCGGCGCGTCGTCGCCGGGCTGACCGCGGCGCGCTTCGATACGACTTCAACTTCAGGAAGGCCACGCATGACCGCTTCGATCCAACCCCGCCGCCGTCTCCGTCCCCGCCTGCGCGTGCGCGCGCTGGCGCTCGCGCTGCTGGCGGCCTGCGCCGCGCCGGCGCTGGCCGCCTCGCCGGCGGACGCGGCGAAGATCAGTCCCGAGGTGACGCTCAAGCTGATCGACCTGCTGGTGGCGAAGGGCGTGCTGACCCGCGGCCAGGCCGACGATTTGATCGCCGAGGCGCGCGCGTCGGCCGCGACCGCTCCGGCGACCGCGGCGGCGACGCCTGCTTATCAGACCGCGCCCGGCGCCGTCGTCGTGCCCTACGTGCCCGAAGTGGTGCGCCAGCAGATCAAGGACGAACTGCGCGCCGAGGTGGTGCAACAGGCCAAGAGCGAAGGCTGGGCGGCGCCGAACGCGTTGCCGGAGTGGACCCAGCGCATCAGCGTCTACGGCGATCTGCGCGCGCGCGCCGAGGATGTGCTCAACGACGGCGAGAACTACCGCGAGTTCCCCAACTTCGCCGCGCTCAACAGCGGCTCGGGCTACGACGTCGCCGATCCGGTCGCCAACCCGGTGCCGTACGTCAACACCACCAAGAACCGCGGCCGCATGCGCCTGCGCGCGCGCCTGGGCGTGCATGCGCAGATCGCCGACTGGGTCGAGGCCGACCTGCGCCTGGCCACCGGCAGCGACCGCAGCCCGGTCTCGACCAACCAGACCCTCGGCGCCGGCGGCAACCTGTCCAAGTATTCGCTGTGGCTGGATCGCGCCTACGTGCGGCTCAAGCCGACGTCCTGGCTCAGCGCCGACATCGGCCGCACGCCGAATCCGTTCTGGACCAGCGAGCTGCTGTTCGACAACGACCTCAACTTCGACGGCGTGGCGGTGAAGACCCAGTTCGCGCACGACGCGGATTTCAAGACATTCGTCAACGTCGGCGCGTTCCCGGTGTTCAACACCGACTTCGACTTCGGCTCGACCCAGAAGATGGACAAGGAATCCAGCCGCGACAAGTGGCTGTACGGCGCCCAGGCCGGGCTGGACTGGAACTTCGCCGACGCCATGTCGCTCAAGCTGGGGCTGGGTTACTTCCTGTTCGACAAGCTCAACGGCCAGTTCTCCTCGCCGTGCCTGGCGCCGACCGCCAAGGACGTGTGCGACACCGACCTGTCGCGCCCGCAGTTCCAGCAGTTCGGCAACACCATGTTCGCGATCCGCAACATCGTGCCGGCGCAGGGCGCGCCGAACGGCCCGCAGCTGCAGTACTTCGGCTACGCCAGCGAGTTCGGCGTGGCCAACCTGCACGCGGCGCTGGAGATCGCGCGCTTCGACCCGGTCAAGATCGTGCTCGAGGCCGACGTGGTCAAGAACACCAAGTACGACGCCAAGCGCATCCGCGCGCTCGGCCCGCTCAACAACTTCAAGCCGACCCTGGACCCGGCCGACACCACCGCGATCTTCGACGGCGGCGACATGGGCTACTACGTCAACCTGCTGGTCGGCCAGCCGAAGATCGAGAAGGCCTGGGACTGGAACGCGAGCATCGGCTACAAGCGGCTCGAATCCGACGCGGTGCCGGATGCGTTCGCCGATTCGGATTTCCATCTCGGCGGCACCAACGCGCGCGGCTTCATCGTCGGCGGTTCGCTGGGCCTGGCCCGCAACACCTGGCTGGGCCTGCGTTGGCTCAGCGCCAACGAGGTCACCGGCCAGCCGTATTCGGTCGATGTGATCCAGCTCGATCTCAACACCCAGTTCTGACCCGAAAGGACGCCTAGCGTATGAGCCTGCCTTCGATTCGCCATGCCGCCCTGCGCAGCGCGCCGTTGCTGGCGGCGCTGTGGTTCGCCGCTTCCGCCGCGCATGCGCAGAGCGCCAACGAAACCCGCCTGCGCGACGCGCTGCGCGACACCGCCTCGCGCCTGCGCACCGCCGAGGCCGCGCTGGCCCAGCAGCAGGCCGCGACCGCCGCCGCCGAGCGCGAGCGCGACGAGCTCAAGGGCCGCGCGGCCAAGCCCGCGCCGGCCGCCGACGGCGCGCAACTGGCGGCGCTGCAACAGCGCCTGGGCCAGGCTTCGGCGTCGGCCGAGCAGGCGCGCGGCGAGGCGCTCAAGTGGCGCAGCGCGCAGGAACAGGCGGCGCACAGCGCGCAGCAGAAGGAACGCGAGCGCGCGGAACTGGCGAAACGGCTCGACGCCGCGCAGGCGCGCGCGGCCGATTGCGCGGCCGGCAGCGAGGCCTTGTACCAGGCCGGGCGCGAGCTGGCCCAGCTGTATCGCGATCCCGCCTATGCCAAGGGCAAGCGGGTGACCTTGCTCGGCTTCGGCCAGGTCGAGCGCGAGAACCGCGCGCGCGAACTCGAGAACAAGCTCGAGGACGAACGCGCCAAGACCGCACAGTGCGGCGCCGGCGACGCCGCCGCGCGCACCGCCGGCACGATGTCGAACGACTGATGCGTATGCCGCGCGCCCGCGCTGTCGGCATCCGTCGTGCGGTTTCGCGCGCGACGCGCGCGCCTGCGGCCGCGCGACGGACGTTCGCGCGCGCGTCAATGATGCTGGCGCTGTGCGCCGTCGCCGCGACGCTGCCGGCGCAGCGGCGGATCCTGCCGGCCTCGCAGCCGGCGCCGCCGCCGTGCGTGCAGGTGCGGATCGGACACGACGAGGCCGGGCGCTGGGATTGCGTCAACGCCGCGATCAAGACCGAAGTCGACAAAACCGCGCCGGTAAGCGCCGCCGATTCGCCGGGCGAGCGCCTGGCGCCGACCGGGCAGGGCCTGGCGGTGCCGGCGGCGACGCGGCAGCGGCTCGGCGACCAGTACGGCAAGTCGATCGTGCCGCAACGACCCGAACGCGCTTTTCCCGCGACGCCTCTGTCGCGGCCGCCGGTGCGCTGAGATGCGCGCGCGGACAGCCGCAAAGTGTCTCCCATTCCACCGCGTCGCCGCGTTGCGCGACGCCTCCGCCGCGTCCACGCCCACGCCGCCCGCGCAAAGGAAGCCGTCATGACCCGCAAGCCCCTCGCCGGTAACGCCCCTGGCCGTCCTTCGCCCGCGCGCTTGCGCCTGTTCGCGCTGAGCGCGGCGATTTCGCTGGCGCTGGTCGGCGGCGCCGCGTACGCCGATCCCAATCCGTTCGCGCGTCGCGGCGCCGATCCGGCTGCGCAGGCCGCGCGCAACGTGCAGCAGCAGGGCCTGCAATCGGCGCAGGCGCAGCAGATGGCGCAGCGCTCGCTGGCGGCGTTCGCCCAGGCCGCGCGCGTGCGCTCCGCGCTCGATGCCGCGCAGGTGGCCGCGCGCGCCGCGGCGGCGGCGTCGAGCGCGGCCAACCAAGTGCCCGACGGCCTGGTCCAGGGCGGGCTCAAGGTCGCCGCCGGGGTGCGCTTCGAACCCGGCGCCATCGCGGTCGAAGACCCGCGCCTCAACCAATCCAAGCTGTGGCTCGGCGCCAAAGGCCCGAGCCAGAACAACGACGCGTCCGGCAACGTCACCGTCACCGTCGAGCAGACCCAGAAGAAGGCGATCCTGAGCTGGGAGAGCTTCAACGTCGGCCGCCGCACCACGGTCTACTTCGACCAGCGCGGCGGCAACCAGAGCGGCGGCGGCAACGACTGGATCGCGCTCAACCGGGTCGACGATCCCAGCGGCCGGCCGAGCCAGATCTTCGGCCAGATCAAGGCTGAAGGCAGCGTCTATCTGCTCAACCGCAACGGCGTGGTGTTCGGCGGCACCAGCCAGGTCAACACCCGCTCGCTGCTGGTGTCTTCGTTGAACCTCTTCAGCAACGACGTCGCCCAGAGCAACCGCATCTTCATCGGCGAAGGCGTGCGCCGGGCCAAGGCCGATGCGGCGGTGCTGACCTCGGAACTGGCCGAGTTCGTCGGCGGCGCCGCGGCGCGGCCGCAAGCCTCCGGCGACATCCGCATCGACGCCGGCGCGCAGATCAAGACCGGTTCCGGCGGCTACGCCCTGATCGCCGCGCCGAACCTCAGCAATGCCGGCAGCGTGACCGCCGAAGACGGCCATGCGCAGCTGGCCGCGGTGGTCGGCGCGTTCTCGACCCCGGCGCCGGCCGGCGCCAGCAACGAACTGAACCTGCGTTACAGCGGCGTGGCGCCGCAGGCCAGCGCGCCCAACGTCGGCTACGGCCGCCTGGACAATACCGGCATCGTCGCCAGCAAGCGCGGCACGGTCACCCTGACCGGCTACGACCTGCACCAGGACGGCTATGTCGGCACCACCACTTCGGTCAGCCGGCCGGGGCGGATCTCGATCGTGGCCGCCAACCACTCGCGTTCGGCCGGCGTCGACAAGCCGGCCGATCTCAGCGGCAGCACCGGCGGCAAGCTCAGCTTCGGCAGCGCTTCGGTCACCGCGATCCTGCCCGAGCGCGACGGCGAGACCACCACCTCGGCGACGACCGCCGACAAGGCGTTCCAGGCGCCGAACGCGGTGCTGGCCGCGGCGCAGATGCGCCTGCAGGAAAACGCGCTGGTGCTGATGCCCGGCGCCAAGCTCGATCTGGTCGGCATGGAGCCGCTGCGCGACGGCACCAGCAAGCCCGAGGTCGCGCGCATCCAGATCGACCGCGGCGCGCAGATCAACGTCGCCGGCCTGGCCGACGTGCTGCGGCCGATGTCCGACCACTTCATCACCATCGAACGCATCGGCGAGAACGAGCTGGCCGATTCGCCGCTGCTGCGCGGCGGCGCGTTCTACCGCAAGAAGGTCGTGCTCGACGCGCGCGAGCGCGGCGTCACCGACGACGGCCGCGCCTGGATCGGCAGCCCGCTGTTCAACGCCGCCGGCTACGCCGACCAGCGTCCGCGCGGCATCGACCAGCTGCTGGTCGACGGCGGCACCATCAACGTCAGCGCGCGCGAATTCGTCGCCCGCGGCGGCTCGGTGATCGACGTCAGCGGCGGCTTCCTGCATTACCAGGGCGGCATGGTCGAAACCCCGCGGGTGATCGGCGCGGACGGGCGCACCTACCGCCTGGCCGGGGCCGACCCGTCGCAGTCCTACCTCGGCTTCGCCGGCCAGTTCTCGCTCGACCACCAGCGCTGGAACGTGCGCGAGTACTTCCATTCCGCGTTCGCGCGTTCGGACCGCTACTACGAATCCGACTACGTGCACGGCGGCGACGGCGGCGAGCTCAACATCGTGCTGCGCCAGGACGCCGGCACCGAGGCGACCCGGGTCGACACCGGGCTGGTGCTGGCTGGTGAGTTGCGCGGCAACGCCGAATCCGGGCGCGACCAGCGCGAGCGCGGCGCGCCGGCGCTGGGCGGCAAGTTCAGCGTCTCGGTCAGCGGCGCCGGTTACGGTCGCTGGACGTTGCAGAACGGCGCGGTACCCGACGTGGCCGCGGACTTCTCGATGCAGCAGCGCCTGACCCAGGGGCAGGGCGGCACGTTGTCCGCGCAGGCCTTGAATCAGGCCGGCTTCGGCACGGTCGAGCTCAGCGACAAGCTCTCGCGCATCGACGTGGCCGGCGACGCGCACCTGCAGGTCGACGCCGGCGGCCGCATCGCCCTGAGCGGCGCGCGGGTGAACGTGGCCGGCACCTTGCAGGCCGATTCGGGCGAGATCGCGCTCAGCGCGACCAGCGAGAACGACGCGAATCCCGAAGCCGGCGCGCGCCGCGGCATCACCGTGCAATCCGGCGGCCGCCTGCTCGCGCGCGGACAATGGGTCAACGACCGCGACCGCGTCGCCGACCAGCGCCAGGGCGGCGCGCACATCGACGGCGGCCGCATCAGCCTCAGCGTCTCCGAATATCCACTCTTGGACGGCGCCGGCGGCGGCCGCGACGCCGGCGGCTCGATCGTGCTCGATCCGGGCGCGCTGCTCGACGTGTCCGGCGGCGGCCGGATCCTGCCGAACGGCCAGCTCGCGGCCAAGAACGGCGTGCCGCTGGGCCGCGGCGGCGATATCGCCTTGAAGCTGTACCAGCCGCGCGAAGGCACCCAGTCGCTGAATCCGTTCCTGCCCGCGTCGGCGTTCGACGCCGAGCCCGGCGCCGGCGAACTGCGCTTCAGCGCGCAGAACCTGCGCGGCGGCGGCCTCGCCGGCGGCGGCACGCTGAGCCTGCACGCGCGCGACATCCTGATCGGCGCGTCGGCGGCCGATCCGCTCGCCGACGATGCGCGCACCCTGCGCCTCGATGCCGGCTTCTTCCGCGACGGCGATTTCGGCGCCTACGAGCTGGTCGCGCGCCACGACGCGCGCATCGTCGCCGGCACCCAGCTGAGCGTGTCGCAGCGCAATTTCCTGCCGAACCTCGACGCGCTGCGCGAACTGCGCAGCGGCGGCGACCTCTACGCCGGACTGACGGCCAGCGGCGCCGGCCAATACGGCGCGTTCGGCCGCCTCGACGACTATCACCGCGACGCCGCCGACTTCTTCCTCGAAGCCGGCGCGGCCACTGGCCGCACCCTGCCGAACGTCGCGGGGCTCGACCAAGTTCGCGACACGCTCACGCTCGAACGCGGTGCGCAGGTGCAGGTCGACGCCGGCGGCGCGGTGCGCCTGGGTTCGCGCGGCCAGACCACCGTGCTGGGTTCGGTGATCGCGCACGGCGGCAGCATCGATCTGTCCGGCGACACCTCGAGCACGGCGCTGTCGCCGTCGCACAGCCCGTCGCAGGTGGACTACTGGCGCGCGGACAAGTCGGTGTGGGTCGGCAAGGACGCGGTGCTGGATGTGTCCGGCGTGGCCTTGCTCGATCCGTTCAAGGCGCCGCTGCCGAACGGTGGCGCGGTGCCGCGCGACGGCAAGCTGCTCGATGGCGGCCGCATCCGCCTCAGCAACGACGGCGGCTATGTGGTGGTCGAGCAGGGCGCGCGCCTGGATATGTCCGGCGCGCGCGCAGTGTTCGACCTGCCGGCCGACAGCGGCGCGATCGGCCAGGCGCCGCTGCAGGCGCGCACGGTGTGGAGCGACGGCGGCGAGCTGGTGCTAGCCGCGGCCGGCGGCCTGTTCTTCGACGGTCGCATCCAGGCCGCCGGCGGCGACGCGCAGGCGCGCGGCGGCAGCGTGCAGCTGCTGACCGCGCAGAGCGTGCGACCGCTCGACGTCAGCGGCGGACGCGCGCCGCTGGCGACATCGCAGATCGTGTTCCATCAGAGCGGCAGCCAGCTGGACCCGGCCGCGCGCGCGGGCGGGGCGATCGAGCCGGGCCGCGAAACGCCTTCGGGCACGATGCATTTCCAAGCCGACTCGCTAGACGGTTCCGGCATCGACACCTTGCTGGTCGGGATCGGCGAAGACGGCCTGATCCGCGGCCCCGGCGTGGCGCCGGTGGCGTTCGACGGCGATGTGATCCTGTCGCCGGCGCGCGCGCTGATGATCAACGCGCGCGCGTTCCAGGCCGGCGGCGAGCGCGGCGCGGCCACGCTGCGCTCGGCCTACGTATCGCTGCAAGGCCTCGGCGGCGACGCCGCGACCGCGCTGCCGGAACCCGGCAAGCCCGGCGCGGCGACGCTGAAGGTCGAGGCCGGCTTCATCGACATCGGCGGACGCGTGGCGCTGCGCAACTTCGCCGACGCCGCCTTCGACAGCCGCGGCGACATCCGCTTCCACACGCCCAGCCTCTACCAGAGCGCGACGATCAACAACGAAGTGCGGCTGGTACCGGGCGAACTGCTCAGCGGCGGCAATCTGTCGTTCCGCGCCGCGCAGTTGTATCCGGCCAGCGGCGAAACCTTCATCGTGCGCGCGCTCGGCGCCAAGGACGCGGCCGGCCAGCGCGCCGACACCGCGATCCGCATCGCCGGCAACGGCGCGGCCGCGCCGCTGCCGTTGTCGGCCGGCGGCAAGCTGCTGCTGGACGCGAGCGAAATCGAACAGGCCGGCACGCTGCGCGCGCCGGCCGGGCAGATCGTGCTCGGCGCCGGCAACGACGACGACCCGGCCACCCGCGCGCTGTTCAACCAGCTCGCGCTGACGCCGACGCGCAAGGTGACCCTGGCGCCGGGCAGCCTGACCTCGGTCTCGCTCGACGGCCGCGTGCTGCCGTACGGCAAGACCGTGGATTCGCTGCAATGGGACGGCAACGACGTCGAGCAGCGCCTGACCGCGCCGCCGCTCAAGCGCATCTCGCTCGACGGCGCCGAGCTGTCGCTGCAGGACGGCGCGCGCGTGGACCTGTCCGGCGGCGGCGATCTGCAGGCGTTCGAATGGGTCGCCGGCACTGGCGGCAGCCGCGATGTGCTGTCGAGCGTCGCGGTGAACTACGCCGACGGCGGCAGCGGCACGCGCGCGCCGCTGTATGCCGACGGCCGCGAGGTCTATGCGATCGTGCCGGGCGCGCAGTCGCCGCTGGCGGCGAGCGACCCGCTGTTGGACCAGGGCGCCGGCAGCAGCCAGGTCGGCAAGTCGGTGTACCTGTCCGGCGTGCCGGGGCTGGCCGACGGCGTCTACACCTTGCTGCCGGGCCGCTACGCGACCTTGCCGGGCGCGTTCCGCGTGGTCCAGCGCAGCGGCGGCCAGGACGCGCTGGCCAGCCAGAACCTGACCGCGCCGGACGGCACCCATCGCGTCGCCGGCTACTACGTCGACTCGCTCAGCGGCGCGCGCGATGCGCGTTCGCAGTCGTTCGACGTGCAGTCGGAGGCGGTGTGGGGCCAGTACTCGCAATACCAGCTCAGCCGCGCCAACAAGTTCTTCTCCGAACAGGCGGGCAAGGCCGGCCGCTTCGCGCCGCAGCTGCCGCGCGACGGCGGCCAGTTGGTGCTCAGCGCGCAACGCGCGCTGGAACTGGCTGCGCGCCTGGACGTGGCCGCCGCCGACGGCGGCGCCGCCGCGCAGATCGACGTGGTCGCCGACGCGATCCAGATCCGCGGCCGCAACCAGGCCGCGCTCGACGGCTATGTGCAGCTCGACGCCGGCCAACTCAGCGCGCTCGGCGCCGGCAGCCTGTTGATCGGCGGCGTGCGCGAACGCGGCAGCGACGGCACCGCGATCTCGGTGCGCGCGCGCGACGTGCTGCTGTCCAACGACGCCGCCTCGCCGCTGCAAGGCCCGGAGATCGTGCTGGTGGCCAAGGCCGGCGACGGTAGCCAGGGCGTGCGGGTCGAGGACGGCAGCGTGATCCAGGCGCGCGGTACCCTGGCTGGCGCCGGCGATCTGCAGCTGGTGATCGGCCAGAACGCCGACGCCGCCAGCAACCGCCCCGCGATCAACGGCGACGGCGCGCTGCTGCGGGTGTCCAACGCCGGCGCGGCGACCCTGCAACGGCGCGGCCTGCCGGCGTTCGAGCAATCGCGCGGCCTGCTCGACGTCGGCGCCAGCGCGCGCCTGGACGGCGGCGCGGCGCTGATGCTCGACGCCTCCGGCAACGCCCGCGTCGACGCCAGCGCGGTGTTGGCCGGGCGCGACATCCAGGCCAGCAGCGGGCGGGTGGTGTTCAGCGCCGACCCGGATGCGCGCTACGACGGCTTCGTGGTCGGCCGCAATACCCTGGCCCAGTTCGGCCAGGCCCAGCGGGTGAGCCTGCGCAGCTACGGCGAAATGGCGTTCTACGGCGATATCGACGTCGACAGCGACCGCGAACTCAACCTCAGCGCGCGCCGCTTCGGCGGCGACGGCGGCACGGTACGGCTGAGCGCGCAGCGGCTGACCCTGGGCAACGAACTGGGCGTACAGGGCGGCCCCGCCGGCGATGTGCCGGCAGGTCGCGGCACGCTGGACTTGCGCGGTGATTCGGTCGCGTTCAGCGGCGGTGATTCGCAGTTCGCCGGCTTCGCCAAGGTGTCGGTCGAAGCGGCCAAACAGATCTCCGCCGGCGGCCGCGGCAGCGTCGATTTCGGCGCCGCCGATCTGCGCCTGCAGGCGCCGCTGATCCAGGCCGAAGGCGGCGCCGACCAGAGCCTGCGCAGCAGCGGCGCGATCACGTTGGCGCGGGTCGGCGACGCCGCGGCCGACGCGGCGCGGCCGCAGGGCGGCGCGCTGGAACTGCGCGGCGCCAGCATCGCCGGCAGCGCGCTGATCCGGGCCAACTCCGGCCGCGCGACCCTGGTCGCGACTCAGGGCGACGTGCGCCTGGACGCGGGCAGCGCGATCGACGTGTCGGCGTTGTCGAAGGCGATCTTCGACCAGCCGGTGTACGCGCCGGGCGGGCGGATCGAACTGCGCGCCGAGCGCGGCGGCATCGCGCTGGCCAGCGGCACGCAGCTCGACGTGTCGGCCGCGGCCGGCGGCGGCGACGCCGGCGAGCTGCGCCTGCTCGCGGCGCAGGGCGCGATCGCGCTCGATGGGGCGCTCAAGGGCGCGGCGCCGAAGGGACAGGGCGGCCGCATCGAACTCGACAGCGGCGCGGCGCTGGACCTGGACACGCTGGCGCAGCGTCTGGCGCAAAGCGGCATCGACCGCGGCATCGCGGTGCGTAGCCGCAGCGGCGACCTGCAGCTCAGCGCCGGGCAGACGCTCAAGGCGCGCGAAGTCAGCCTGATCGCCGACGGCGGCAGCGACGCGCTGTTGCGCGACGCGGCCAACGGCAACGTGCGCATCCTCGGCGACATCGACGCGTCCGGCAGCGCCGGCGGCCGCATCGATCTGTACGGCCGCCACGGCGTGGACCTGCAAGGCCGCCTGCTGGCCAACGGCAGCGATGCCGGCAAGCGCGGCGGTACCGTGCGCATCGGCACCGGCGGCCGCAGCGACGGCAGCCTCAACGACTCCTTCGGCTATCAGAACGTCGCCGCCGACGCGGCCGGCGTCGTCCGCATCGGCCGCGACGCGCTGATCGACGTGCGCGGCGGCAGCGCCGGCGGCTTGTCCGGCGGCAAGGTCGAACTGCGCGCGCCGCTGCTGGTCGGCGGCGACGTCAACATCGCGGTCGAGAATCCGGCGGCGTTCGTCGGCGCGCGCGAGGTCGGGCTGGAAGCGTATGCGGTGTGGAGCGCAAGCGATGCGGTCGATCCGGCGCATCCGGAACGCCACTTCGACGGCATCGTCGATCCGGCCGGCTGGTACGGTGCCGACGGCCAGCTCGTCGCCGGCAAGTGGCGCGACGCCAGCGGCGCCGTACTCGCCGCGCCGCAGACGCCGGAACAGCTCGCGCTCTACCTCAAGACCCATTACTTCACTCCCGACGCGGCCAACGCCGCGCATCAGGGCTTCTACGGCTATCTCAACGGCGACAGCGTCGAGCATCAGGCCGGCACTTTGATGCGTTTCGCCCAGGCCCCGGGCTTCGCCTTCGGCGAACGCTTCGCCGGCATCGCCCGTTTCCGCGCGCGTCCCGGCATCGAGCTGCAAAATCCCGACGCGAGCCGCGACGGCGGCGCGATCCGGGTGCTGACCAACTGGAACCTCAACTCCGGCGACCGCAACGCGCCCGACTTCCGCTACCAGGGCGCCGCGCCGGTGCTGACCCTGCGCGCGGCCGGCGACGTGCAGGTCAACGCCAGCATCAGCGACGGGTTCTACAACTACAACGCCGCCGGCAGCGGCGCGGTCGGCAACTACGACGGCTCGGTCGCCGCGCGCATGACCTGGCTGCAGAACAATCCGCTGAGCATGCCCGACAGCGAGCAGTTCCTGCCGGCGCCGCAGCCTTACGATCCCAACGACGAATCCGGCCAGTACTACGGCCAGTACGACGAACTGTTCGACTTGATGACCCGGCCCGACAGCGCGCTCGACAACATCGTCGGCCCCGGCACCTCGCTGATGGGCTTCATCGACCTGCTGATCTCGATCGCCGGCACCGGCGACGCCGGCATCGACGAGCCCGCGCCGCCGGCCGGACCGGGCGACTACGCCGGTTATCTGGAGCGCTATCGCGGCTACGTGATCGACTTGGCCAACCGCGTCGCCGCCGGCGAAGCGCCGCCGATGACCTGGGTGCCGCGTTTGCCGGTGCTCGGCCCGGTGCCGCCGGCCGCCGACCGCACGCCGATGCTGCAGGCCAGCGCCGAACGGCCGACGCCGTGGCTGGAGCAGCAGCTCGCCGGCGGCGACAGCAGCCGTTACCGCTTCGTCGCCGGCGCCGATTTCAGCAGCGTCGCGCCCGACCGCGCCGGCGGCGGCGCGGCCGACATCGTGTTCGACGGCCACACCACCTTGCGCAAGTCCGGCCAGAGCGATCTGCTGTTGCCGAACGTGCTGCGCACCGGCACCGGCGAGATCGAACTGGTCGCCGCGCGCGACGTGCGCTTCGCCGACCGCGACGCGCCGGCCAGCGTCTACACCGCCGGCCGTCCGGGCGACGGCACCAGCGCCGACACCTCGCGGCCGCGGATCGAAGGCGCGAGCTCGCCGCAGAACCTGGGCGGCCCGCTGGTCGCGGTCACCGGCGCGGTCAATCCGGAAGCGGCCGGCGACCTCAGCGTGCGCGCCGGCCGCGACATCGTCGGCAACCGCCAGATCCGCGACAGCGACGGCCGCCGCAGCGGCGTCGCCGGCAGCTATCTGGTCCAGTACTGGTGGCCGTGGATGCAGACCGGCAACGTCGCCGATGCCGACGGCCGCCTGGTCTCGACCTCGATCAACTTCGGCGGCTTCGCCCAGGGCCTGCTCAGCGTCGGCGGCGACATCCGCCTCGACGCCGGCCGCGACCTGGTCGAAGTGTCGGCGTCCTCGCCGACCACATGGCAGCGCGACGGCGCCGGCGGCCTGCGCCGCTTCGGCGGCGGCGACCTGCGCGCCAGCGCCGGTCGCGACGTGCTCGGCGGCGACTTCTTCGTGTCCCAGGGCGAGGGCTCGCTCAACGCCGGCGGCCGCATCGGTTCGGCTTACGAGCTGAGCGTGCCGGTGTTCATCGAGAACGTCAGCAGCCAGACCACGACGATGAGCTCCGGCGTGGCGCCGATCCTGGCGATGCAGGACGCGCGCTGGAACGTCGGCGCCAGCGGCGACGTCGACATCGGCCGGGTGCTCAATCCCTCGTACGCGCGCTTGACCGAGCGCGAAGTCGATTCGCAGACCTTCGGCGCCGACGCCGCGCTCAACGCGACCTCGACCACCGGCGACGTGCAGCTCGGCAGCCTGCTGCTCGGCGACGCGCTGTTCGCTTACGGCGGCCGCGACCCGAACCGTCCGCAAGCGCCGTACAGCATCGGCAGCAGCTCGCTGTTCGCGCAGGTGCTGCCGGGTTCGCTGAGCCTGACCGCGATCGCCGGCGACGTACGCGTGCGCAACGGCGGCCAGCTGTTCCCGTCCGCGCGCGGCGGCCTGAACCTGCTCGCCGGCGGCGACGTGCTGCTGTACGCCGACACGTTCCCGCGCCTGGACACGCTGCGCCTGCTCGACATCGACCCGGCCTGGATGCCGTCGCCGCTGCGACCGCTGTCGAGCCTGCCGGAGCAGACCGCGTTCGACTTCTCGCGCCTGGACGTGTTCATCCCGAGCCGCGACCAGCGCGCCAACCTGCACCGCGACGATCGCGAGCCGGTTCGGGTGTACGCGCTCGGCGACATCGTCAACGGCCAGCCGGACCAGCGCCAGAGCTTCAACACCCTGACCCTGGAATTGCCCAAGCCGGCGACGATCCGCGCCGGCCGCGACATCGTCGACCTAGACCTGCGCGGACAGAACTACCGCGCCAGCGACGCGACCCGGGTGCTGGCCGGACGCGATCTGTACTACCGACCGCTCGGCCGCAGCATCAGCGGCCGGGTCAGCCGCTACAACTGGATGGAACTCGGCGGGCCAGGCAGCTTCGAAATCCAGGCCGGGCGCGATCTGGGCCCGTTCACTTCGGCCAACGAGGCCTACGCGTTCAACCAACTGCGCGCCGAAGGCGGCGGCATCCGCACCATCGGCAACCGCGACAACGCCGGGCTGGGCTACGACGGCGCCGACCTGGTGGTGCGCTTCGGCGTCGCCCCGGGCATCGACACGCGCGCGTTCGCCGCGCGCTATCTCGATCCGGCCGGCGAGGAATCCGTGGCCTATGCGGGCTGGCTCGCCGCCTACGTACGCCAGCAGCGCCGCGATGCCGGCGGCGACGGCGACGGCCAAGGCGACGGCGCGCTGTCGCCGCAACAGGCCTGGGCCGAATTCGCGCAACTGCCCGAAGCGGCGCAGCAGCGTCTGGTCGACAAGGTGTTCCTGGACCTGCTCGAACGCGCCGGCCGCGACAACAAGAACCCGGCCAGCCCCGAGTTCGGCAAGTACGCCGCCGGTTACCGCGCGATCAACACCTTGTTCCCGCAGGCGTTGGGCTACACCGCCAACCGCCTCGACGGCGGCGCCAACGGCGCCGACGCGCCGGTCGCGACCGGGCGCATGGACATGCGCGGCTCGACCGTGCAGACCCAGCAGGGCGGCGACGTGCGCATTCTCGGCCCCGGCGGCGAGGTGCTGGTCGGCAGCGTCGCCGCGCCGCCGCTGGTGACGAACAACCGCGGCGAGACCGTGATCGGCCCCAACCAGCAAGGCGTGCTGACGCTGGACATCGGCGACATCGGCATCTTCACCGACCGCAGCGTGCTGCTCGCGCAGAGCCGCATCTTCACCCAGCGCGGCGGCGACCTGACGATCTGGAGCTCGAACGGCGACATCAACGCCGGCAAGGGCGCCAAGACCTCGTCGGACAAGCCGCCGGTGCGCTACGTCTGCGACGTCGACCAGTACTGCCGGATCGACGCGCGCGGCCTGGTCACCGGCGCCGGCATCGCGACCTTGCAGACCGCCGCGGTCGGCAAGGCCGGCGACGCGGTGCTGATCGCCCCGCGCGGCACCATCGACGCCGGCGACGCCGGCATCCGCATCGGCGGCAACCTGATCGTCGCCGCGCAGACCATCGCCAACGCCGACAACATCCAGGTCGACGGCGACTCCATCGGCATTCCGGTCGCGCGCAACGTCGACACCGGCGCGCTCAGCGCGGCCTCGTCGGCCAGCTCGGGCGTGAACGCGGTGGCCGAGCAGATGGCGGAAAAGCGCCCGGCGATGGGCGGCCGCGACCTGCCGGCGCTGATCTCGGTGCAGGTGATCGGCTTCGGCCAATGCGAGGCCAGCAACCCGCGCTGCGCGAACTCGCCGTAACGCGGCCCGCCGAAGCATCGGCGCGAAGGGCAGGGGAACGAAACGGGGCGGCCGACAGGCCGCCTTTTTTTGAGCGGCGAGCGCAGCATCTTCGCTTCAGCCGCGCGAGGCAAAACGATCCTGCCGACCTTCGGCCGCAACCACGCACTCTCCCTGTAGGAGCTGCGCAAGCTGCGACCGCGAGAATCAAGCAACGCCGAAAGCCCCAGCACTCGATTACCGCAAGTACGCGGGATCTTCGGCTTTCATTTCCGCGCATGCGCCAGTGCGACATCGCAGCGTGCACTTCTGTCGCAAAGCAACCAGGCGGGCACGAACCGCGAATGCAGGCAGCCACGCGACGCTTGCGCGCAACACCGCCACGATCTCCATCGCCAGAGAGTCTCCGCGTCGTTGCGAACCGCTGAGAACCGTGCCCGCCTTTCGCAACGCTAATTGCGAAACGCCGAAGCCGCGCATGCGAACACGCGAACACTGCGGATTCTCGCGCAGATGACAATCGACACGCGTCGCAACCGCACCCTGGACTCATCGCCCATGACCGTGACGCAGTGCGCGCACACGCTGTCATCTGTGTAACCACGCGATCGCGCGCAGACACAAAACCTTCGCATCGCTTACGAAAACACGATTCAGATCGCGCTAAATCCCTGCCGATTAATCACTTGAAGCATGTAATAAATACTTACCCGCATGGTCGCTGCGCTTGCACACGCCGCACCCATCCTGTCGCCGCGCCAACGCAGCCCATCCGAGGCGACGCGTCGGCGCCCTGCAACGAATCGATACGGATTGATCCGCGGGCATTCGGTCCGCACCCTCAAAAGGAGACGTCTCGTGCATCGCAACAAGCTTCATGTCGGCCTGCTGGCCGCTACCGCTGTCCTGGTCTTCGCTGGTTCGGCCAACGCGGCCGATCTGTACGGCGGCGGCGCCACCTTCCCGGCCCCGGCCTACGTCGGCGACCTGTACAACGGCACCTCGCCGGTCGCCAAGCTGTCGCGCGATTCCGCCATCACCCTGCCGGCCGTGACCTTCAGCGTCGCCGGCCTGGGCAACTCCACCGGCACCAAGGTTCCGGTGTTCAAGGACTTCCACACCCGCTACTCGGCCGACGCCGTGTCCTACTGCCAGACCGGCAGCGGCACCGGCAAGAAGATCCTCAACAACGACGGCATCTTCGCCAACGGCGCCTGCTCGCCGGCCGGCATCACCGGCTTCAGCTCGGTCTCGGGCCAGTCGGCTCCGGACTTCATCGGCACCGACGCGCCGATCGCGACCGCCGACTACAACACCTTCATCACCAACATGGCGTCCACCCGCACCGCGATCGTGCAGATCCCGGTCCTGGCCGGCGCCATCGCCCTGCCGTTCAAGGACACCGTCGGCGGCCTGACCTCGGTCGCGCTGAACACCGAGCAGGTCTGCCGCATCTTCGCCGGCGACATCAAGAACTGGAACGATTCGCGCCTGACCTCGCCGGTGGCCGGTTCGCACCCGATCACCATCGTCTACCGTTCGGAAGGCAGCGGCACCTCGTTCGCCTTCACCAGCTACCTCGCCGCGCAGTGCAACGGCAAGTTCGGCCTGGCCACCGACTTCTTCAAGCCGAACCAGAGCTTCGCCACCGCCGCCGCTCTGGCGCTGCCGAATTACTCGGCGTCCTCGGCCCAGGCCGGCAACAACGGCGTCGTCTCCAAGGTCAAGGCCACCACCGACGCGATCGGCTACGCCGACATCGCCGAAGTGCTGAGCCAGGGCGTGATGTACGCCTCGGTCAACGGCAACGACCCGGCCCTGTTCGGTTCGACCGGTGCGGTCAGCCTGGCCCCGGCCGCGCTGCTGTCGGGCAAGGTGCTCGACGGCGCCACCGTCGCCGACGTGCCGGCCAGCGTCGCCGCCCCGGCGCGCAACTGCACCCGTCTGGTCAACCCGACCGCCGTGATCTCGGGCGCTTACCCGATCGCCGCGGTGACCTACCTGGCCGCCTACAACGCCGGCAACGGCACCAAGGCCACCCCGCTCAAGAACCTGTTCAAGCAGTTCTACGCCCCGCTGCCCGTCGGCGGCGTGACCCCGCCGGATACCCGCGTCGCGCTGCCGACCGGCTATGCCTACATCGACGGCAACGCGCTGTTCCGCAGCTCGGCGGTCGGTTCGATCAACAGCTGCATCAACTGATCGCGGGCGTGGCGGCGGCACGGATGGCCGCCGCCACGCATGGCGGCCGGTTCGAAAGGACGTTCTGAAGCAACGCTTCGATAAAGAAACACCGCAAAAGCGACACCGCAAAAAAGAAAAGCTCCCCGGTCGCATCGGGGAGCTTTTTTCTTGCCCGTTCGCCTGGCGGCGCCTCGGGTCAGGCGTGGATCGGTCGCGCGTGGATCAGTCTTGCTTGGATGGGTCTTGCTTGGATAGCGCTTGCTTGGAGCGGGACCGGACCCGGATCAGGTGCCGCAGAAGCAGGTCGCGTTGGCGCCGACGCGCGCGCCGGCCGGGCTTTCGGCGTAGACCGAGCAGGCCGAGGTGTCGGCGGTTCCCTTGTTGGCCGGCGCTTCGGCCTTGGCGTTGCAGGTGCTGACCGAGACGCGCTTGCCGTTGCCGACCACGGTGGCGATGCAGTTCGACGACACCTGCTCGCCGCTGCTGAGGTTGGCGGTGTTGTCGACCGCGATCACCGCGTCGCGGGTGGTGGCCAGCGCGGTGCCGAACACTTCGACCTTGGTCGAACCGGTGGGGCAGGCGAAGTCGGCGGTGCAGAACGCGCTGTCGCCGGCGGCGGCGCCGTCGACCGTGGCGTAGACCTGCACCACGCCCGGCAGCAGCTTGAGCGTCTTGCACTGGCTGGCGGCGTCGGCGTGCGGAGCGGCGAGCAGGCCGAGGCCGAGCGCGGCGACGGCCGCGAACAGCTTGGCGCGGATTGCGTAGTCCATGAGTTGTCTCCTTGAAGGTTGGATGGAACCGGCGCGGATGCGCGGCATCCGGGGGACGCGGACGGACACGCCGACGCAGGACGTACAGCAACGGCCGCATCGCGCGGCCGCGAGGAGAGTGCAAGTGAAAGACCAAAGGCCGGATCGCGCCGGTGGGCGTCGGCCGGTAGTGCGCAGCGTCGTAGGCGTGCTTGTCCCCGCGCGCTAGGAGAACAAAACCACGTGTCGGCGCGGTTGCACGGGTGTGAACGCGCGCATGAATGCGCGTGCCGCCGCGCACGCGACGCGGCGGCGGGCGAGTCTCAGCTCTCGCTGCGCGCGAGCTTGCGCTCGCGCCGGTGCATCAGCACGCCGGCCACGCTGACCCCGATCGCCACCAGCACCACGATGATCGTGGTCAGCGCGTTGATCTCCGGGGTGACGCCGAGCTTGACCTTGGAATAGACCAGCATCGGCAGCGTGGTCGAGCCGGGGCCGGAGGCGAAGCTGGCGATGACCAGATCGTCCAGCGACAGGGTGAAGGCGAGCAGCCAGCCGGCCAGCAGCGCCGGCGCGATCAAGGGCAGGGTGATGACGAAGAACACCCGCCACGGTTTCGCGCCCAGGTCCATCGCCGCCTCTTCCAGGCTGGCGTCCATCGAAGTCATGCGCGAGCGCACCACCACGGTGACGTAGCACGCGGTCAGGGTGATGTGGGCCAGGGTGATCGTGGTCATGCCGCGCTCGGGCCAGCCGAACAACTGCTGCAGGCCGACGAACAGCAGCAGCGAGGACAGGCCGAGCATCACGTCGGGCATCACCATCGGCGCCGAGTTCATCAGGCTGAGGATGCCGCGCCCCGGGAACTTGCCGAAGCGCGACAGCGCCAGGCCGCTGGCGGTGCCCAGCGCGACCGCGGCGGTGGCCGAGATCGCGGCGATGATCAGGCTGCGCTGCGCCGCTTCGAGGATCTGCTCGTTGCGCGCCAGCGCCGCGTACCACTGCAGCGAGAACCCGCCCCAGGTGGTGGCGCGGTCGGAGCCGCTGAAGGAATAGACGATCACCGAGACGATGGGCAGGTACAGGAACGCATAGCCCAGCGCCATCATCGTGTACAGCGCGAACGGCCGCCGCTTCACGACTGCGCCTCGCGCGCGACGCGGCGGCCTTTATCAACTCTGTTCTCGATGTATTCGAACAACAACGTCGGCAGCACGATCAACAGCAGCATCGCCACCGCGATCGCCGCCGACAGCGGCCAGTCGCGGTTGGTGAAGAACTCGGTCCACAGCACCCGGCCGATGGTCAGCGCGTCGGGGCCGCCGAGCACGTCGGGAATCACGAACTCGCCGACCGCGGGAATGAACACCAGCAGGCTGCCGGCGAGGATGCCCGGGAACGACAGCGGCAAGGTCACCCGCCGGAACGCCTGCCACGGCTTGGCGCCGAGGTCGGCGGCGGCTTCCAGCAAGGTGAAGTCCAGGCGGATCAGGGTCGCCGCCAGCGGCAGGATCATGAAGGGCAGGTAGTTGTAGGTGATGCCGATGTACACGGCGAGGTTGCTGTGCAGCACCGCCTGGCCGGGTTCGAGCACGCCCAGGCCGGCCAGGGTCTGGCTCAGCCAGCCGTTGGCGCGCAGCAGGCCGATCAGCGCATAGGTGCGCAGCAGCGAGCTGGTCCAGAACGGCAGGATCACCAGCACCAGCAGCAACAACCGCCACAGCCGCGGTGCCCGGGCGATGCCGTAGGCGATCGGATAGCCGAGCAGCAGGCAGCACAGCGTGGACACGCCGGCGAACAGCAGCGACTTCAGGTACGCCGCCACGTACAGCGGATCGGCCAGCAGCGCGGCGTAGTTGGCCGCGTGCAGGCGCAGGGTGGTGGCGCCGTTCTCGGCGGTCTCCAGCAGCGGCGTGTACGGCGGCACTTGCCCGAACACCGACTGGGCGAAGCTGATCTTCAGCACGATCAGGAACGGCACGCAGAAGAACAGCGCCAGCCACAGCATCGGGATCGCGGTGACCAGGAAGCGGCCGCGACGGGTGCGGAATTCGTCGCCTACGGCGCGGAACCACCCGAAGAGGTTATAAACCACATCCGCCCAGAACCCCCAAATCCCCGAGCCGCGCCGGTGTTGGCTCACGCTCACCGCAGCCCCCTCACGTCTTGACGACCGCAAATCCCCAGGCCCCGCCGCTGTCGCGCGCTCACGACGTCAACACCACAGCGCTCGCCGCATCCCACGACAGCCACAACGTATCGTCCCAGTCGTAATGCGGCTGCGAACTGCGCGCCACATGCGTCTCCTGCACCCGCAGCACCGCGCCGGCCTCGGTCTGCACGTGATAGATCGACACGTCGCCCAGGTAGGCGATATCGCGGACCTTGCCCATCACCGCGTTGTCGAAGCCCTCGGGTTTGGTCTCGTGCACGTCGATCTTCTCCGGCCGCACCGCGATGCCGACCGCGGTGCCTTCCGGCAGCGGATCGGGATGGCGCGCGAGCAGTTCGCCGCCGACCCCGTCGCACTGGATGCGCAGGTCGCCGTCGCCGTCGTGGCCGAGCACGCGTCCTTCGAGCAGGTTGATGCCGCCGATGAACTCGGCGACGAAGCGCGTGGACGGGTATTCGTACAGCACCGCCGGGGTCGAGACCTGGACGATGCGGCCGGCGTCCATGACCGCGATGCGCGAGGACATGGTCATCGCTTCTTCCTGGTCGTGGGTGACCATGATGAAGGTGGTGCCGACGCGCTCCTGGATGCTCACCAGTTCGAACTGGGTGTGTTCGCGCAGCTTCTTGTCGAGCGCGCCCAGCGGCTCGTCGAGCAGCAACAGCTTGGGCTGCTTGGCCAGCGCGCGCGCCAGCGCCACGCGCTGGCGCTGGCCGCCGGAGAGCTGGTCGGGCTTGCGGTTGCCCAACTGCGGCATGCGCACCAACTCCAGCATCTGCTGCACGCGGTCGCGGATCTCGCCGGCGCCGGGCCTGGCGCCGCCGCTGGAGTGCTTGAGGCCGAAGGCGATGTTCTGCGCCACGCTCATGTGCGGGAACAGCGCATAGCTCTGGAACATCATGTTGACCGGCCGCTCGTACGGCGGCAGGTCGGTGACGTCGATGCCGTCGATCAGCACCCGGCCGCGGTCGGGCGATTCGAAACCGGCCAGCACCCGCAGCAGGGTGCTCTTGCCCGAACCCGAACCGCCGAGCAGGGCGAAGAACTCGCCGCGGTAGACGTCCAGCGAAATGTCGTCGCAGGCGTAGACCTTGCCGAAGGTCTTGGTTACGCCTTCGATGCGCACGAACGGCTGCGCGGCGGGATCGCGCCAGGGTTCCAGCGCTGGGCTGCGGGCGGGGACGCTCACGCGCTCAGTGCCCGCTCTTGATGCTGGTCCACGCGCGCACGCGCTGGCGCTGCACGTCCTCGGGCAGCGAGCGCGGATCGACCAGCTTGGCGCGCACGTCCTCGGGCGGGTACACGCCCGGGTCCTGGGCGATGGCCGGATCGATCAGCGGCGCGGCGTCCTTGTTGGCGCTGGCGTAGGCGACGTGGTTGCTGATCGCCGCGGCGACCTTGGGATCGAGCAGGTAGTCGATGAAGGCGTGGGCGTTGCCGGCGTGCTTGCTGTCCTTGGGGATCGCGATCACGTCGACCCAGCGGATCGCGCCTTCCTTCGGGATCACGAAGCGCAGGTTCGGCGCCGGCTTGCCGGCCTTCTTGGCCGCGTCGAACGCGGCGGTGCTGGCCTGGGCGATGTCGCCGGAGTAGCCCATCACGATGCAGGCGTCGCCGTTGGCGAAGGCGTCCTTGTATTCGGCGTTGTTGAAGGTGCGCACGAACGGGCGGATCGCGGCGTAGACCTTCCTGACCGCGTCGATCTCGTCGGCGGCGCCGGCGTTGGGATCGCGGCCGAGCCAGATCAGCGCCGCGCCGAAGGCTTCCTGGTCGTCGTCGAGCACGGTGATGCCGCACTTGCCGAGCTTGGCCGCGTTGGCCGGATCGAACAGCAGCGACCACGAGTCCAGCGGCGCGTTCTCGCCGAGCGCCTCCTTGATCTTGTCGACGTTCAGGCCCAGGCCGGTGGTGCCCCACATGTACGGCACCAGGTGTTCGTTGCCCGGGTCGATCGAGGCGAGGTTCTGCAGCAGCTGCGGGTCCAGGTGGCTCCAGTTCGGCAATTTGCTCTTGTCGAGCTTGGCGTACATCCCGGCCTTGACCTGACGCTGGGCGAACGGGCGCGCCGACGGGAATACTGCGTCGTAGCCCGAGGCGCCGGCGCTGAGCTTGCTTTCCAGGGTTTCGTTGGCGTCGTAGACGTCGTAATTGACCTTGACGCCGGTGGCCGCCTCGAAATTCTTGACCGTGTCGTCGGCGACGTAGTCCGACCAGTTGTAGACGTTGAGCACCTTCTCCTCGGCGCCGGGCTTGCCCGCGGGGGCGTTCGCGTCGGCGGCGGGCTTGCCGCCGCAGGCGGCGAGCATGAGGACGGCGCAGGCGAGCGGGGCGAGGCGCAGGGTCACGGGAATCTCCTGGAAAGACGGGCGGCCCGCCGCGGACGCAACGGGGGCGGGGCGTTGGCGGGGATGTTCGGAAACGGGCCGCGCGGTGTCAACGGATTATGCGATCGCCCAGGTCTACGCGGCGTTCGCGCGGAATTCGCGCGGCTGCGGCGCGGCGCGAGGGCGTCGAGGCGGCGGGATCGCGATCCGGGCGCGTCGGGGCGGACCCTGCCGGCACGGCGCCGGGCAGCGCCGGGCCAGACTGCGACCGGCGTCGGCCGATCGCCGCGGCCGCGGCCCTGGTTGGCGCGCGCCGCGGCGCGACGTGCGGTATCGTCGCGCTCCGGTCCGCCGGTCCATGCCGCCGCAGCCGCGGACCGGCCCCGTGCCGGCACCGTTGCGGCCCGCCGCCGATCCGCCATTCCGTCGTCGTTTCGCGCGCGCCGCCGCGTCCCGCCAGGGCGTCGCGCCGCATGTTTTCCAGGGAGATTCCAGATGTCCGACCGCCGCCCGCAACCGCGCCTGCGCGCCCCGCAACTGCTGCTGGCCGCCGCCCTGGCGGTGGCCGCGCCCTGGGCCTGGGCCCAGGAGGGCGGCGACAGCGAGCGCGACTGGAACGTCCGCGGCGGCGTCGTCGCGATGAGCGACTACGTCTGGCGCGGCGTCTCCCAGACCCAGGAAGACCCCGCCTTGCAGGCCGAGATCAACCTGGAACACCGCAGCGGCTTCTATGCCGGCGCCTGGGTGTCGAGCATCGACTTCACCGCGCCGGGCGAAGACAGCGACGGCGTGCACTACGAACTCGACGGCTACCTGGGCTGGTCCGGCGAACTGCGCCCGGGCCTGGAACTGGACGTGGTCCTGACCCGCGCCGCGTACCCGGGCGCCAAGCGCGGATACGACTACGACTACACCGAACTGGAAGGCACCTTGAGCTTCGCCGAGCACTACCACGTCGGCCTGGCCTATTCGCCGGATATTTTCGGCCTGGGCGGCAAGGGTTACTACTGGAACGTGGGCGGCGAGTGGCCGCTGGGCGAGAGCGGCTTCGGGCTCAAGGCCCAGGTCGGTTACTACGACCTGCAGGACCCGCTCGGCGACAGCTACAACGATTACTTGTTGGCGCTGACGCGCGAATTCGGGCCGTTCCATGCCGAGTTGCAGTACACCACCACCTCGAGCTACGGCCCGAAGATTTCCGAAGGCCTGGACGACAAGAAACTGGCCGACGACAAGCTGGCCGTGCTGGTGGGCTGGACGTTCTGATCCGCGCACGGCGGCGCGCGACCCGCGCAAGCCGCCGAAGCTCCTGTAGGAGCGACGCAAGTCGTGACCGCGCCAGATCGACTACGGCGAAAGTTGCGTCGCAGTTGCGTTCCCGCGGTCGCGGCTCGCGCCGCTCCTACAGTCGGATACGTACCTGCCGAAGCCCTTGTAGGAGCGCCGCGAGTCGCGACCTCGCCAGATCGATTACGGCGAAAACTCCGCCGCAGCCGCATCGGTGCAGCCGCGCCGCGCACCTCACCGCTCCAGCTTGCGCCCGCACACCTCGCTGACCAACCCGCGCAGCCACGCATTCGCCGGGTCCGCCTCGCTGTTGGCGTGCCAGTACAGATGCAACTGCGCCGCCGGCAGCGCGAACGGCAGCTTCAGCCGCGCCAGCGCGCCGTCCGGCGCGATCCGCGCGGCCAGGCTCTCGGGCAGGGTCAGCAGCGCGTCGGACTGCGCCGCCACCGCGCAGGCGGCGTGGTAGCTGCGGCAGCGCAGCGCGATGTCGCGCTGCAGGCCCAGGTGCAGCAGCGCCAGATCCTCGATCACTTGCCCGGTGGCGCGCGCCGACACCGCCACGTGCCGCGCCTGCAGGTACTGCTTCAGGGTCATGCGCCGCGCCAGCGGATGATCGGCGCGCGCGACCACGCAGAAACCGTCCTCGAACAGCGGGCGGTGGCGCACCGGGTCGCGCACCGGCAAGGCCACGTCCACCGCCAGGTCGACCTGGCCGGCGGCCAGCTCGCGGCCGAGATCGCGCCGCGGCAGGGCCACGCTGGCCAGGGTCGCGCCCGGCGCCTGCGCGCGCAGCGCGCGCATCAGCGCCGGCAGCAGCACGGTCTCGGTCGCCTCGGGCATGCCGATGCGGAACGACTGCCGGCTCGATCCCGGCTCGAATCGGTCGCGGTGCTGCAGCAGCTCGCGCAGCCGCGCCAGGGTCTCCAGCAGCGGCGGGGCGAGCCGCTGGCAGGCCGAGGTCGGGCTCATGCGGCGGCCGTCGCGCACGAACAGCGGGTCGTCGAACTGGCGCCGCAGCCGCGCCAGCGCGTGGCTGACCGCCGACGGCGTCAGGTACAGCGCCTGCGCGGCGAGGCTGAGGTTGCGTTCGCGATAGACCGCCTCGAACACCTTGAGCAGGTTGAGGTCGAGCTGCTCGCTGCGGGTATGAATCTGGTTCATGCACAGACGTTAGCAAAGATCACTTCATTCATGCCGGCCGCGCGCCTAGGATGAATCGGCCGGGACGTCCCGGCGTCCGGAGCCGTCCGCATGGACTTCGCCCCCAGCGCGCGCAGCCAGGAATACCTGCAGCGCCTGCACGCCTTCATCGATCGCCACGTCGCGCCGTTCGACCCGGTCTACCGGCGCGAGAACGCCGAGCTCAACGCCGGCGCCGACTGGCGCGGCTGGCGCGTGCATCCGCGCATCGCCGAGCTCAAGGCGCTGGCGCGCGAGGCCGGCCTGTGGAACCTGTTCCTGCCCGACGCCGAACTCGGCGCCGGCCTGTCGCTGCTGGAGTACGCGCCGCTGGCCGAGGCCATGGGCCGCTACGAGTTCTGCGCCGAGATCTTCAACTGCAACGCGCCCGACACCGGCAACATGGAAGTGCTGTACCACTACGGCAGCGAGCCGCAGAAAGCGCGCTGGCTGCGGCCCTTGCTCGACGGCGCGATCCGCTCGGTGTTCTGCATGACCGAGCCGGAGGTGGCCTCGTCGGACGCGACCAACATGCGCGCGCAGATCCGCATCGAAGGCGACGAGATCGTCGTCGACGGCCGCAAGTGGTGGTCCACCGGCATCGGCCATCCCGATGCGCGGGTCGCGATCTTCATGGGCCTCACCGACGCCGACGCCGCGCCGCACGCGCGCCACGGCATGGCCCTGGTGCCGCTGGACGCGCCGGGCGTGCGCATCGAACGCATGCTGCCGACCTTCGGCGAGTACGACCCGCCGTACGGCCACGGCGAGGTCAGTTTCGATAACGTGCGCCTGCCGCTGGATCATCTGATCCAGGGCCCGGGGCAGGGCTTCGCCATCGCCCAGGGCCGACTCGGCCCGGGCCGCATCCACCATTGCATGCGCGCGATCGGCGCGGCCGAGCGCGCGCTGGAGCTGCTGATCCGCCGCGGCGCCGGGCGCGAGGCCTTCGGCCAGCCGATCCTGCGCCTGGGCGGCAATCTGGAACGGGTGGCGCAGGCGCGCATGGCCATCGACCAGGCGCGCCTGCTGACCTTGTACGCTGCGTGGAAGATCGAACGTTTCGGGGTCAAACAGGCGATGAGCGAAATCTCCGCGATCAAGGTGGTCGCGCCGAACATGCTGCAGGAGATCGTCGACCAGGCGATCCAGATCCACGGCGGCGCCGGCGTCAGCCACGACACGCCGCTGACCGGCCTGTTCGCGCTGGCGCGCGCGCTGCGCATCGCCGACGGTCCCGACGAGGTGCATCGGGCGATGGTGGCGCGGGTGGAACTGGCCAAGTACGGCATCGGCGGCAAGCGCGAGGCGGCGGCATGAGCGCCGGGCAACGCGTGTTCGTCACCGGCGGCGCCTCGGGCCTGGGCCGGGCGCTGGCCGAAGGCTATGCGCGCGAAGGCGCGCGGGTGCTGATCGGCGACGTCAACGCCGCGCGCGGCGAAGAGGCCCTGGCGGCCTTGCGCGCGCTGCAGCCCGAAGCGCATTACCTGCATTGCGACGTGACCCGCGAAGAAGACCTGCAGGCCGCGGCGCAGTGGATGCAGGCGAACTGGGGCGGTGCCGACCTGGTCATCAACAACGCCGGCGTCGCCGACATGGGCCCGGTCGAGGCGATGCCGCTGGCCGACTGGGAATGGATGGTGCAGATCAACCTGCTCGGGGTGGTGCGCGGCTGCAAGGCCTTCATCCCGATGCTCAAGCGCCAGCGCGGCGGCGCGCTGCTCAACATCGCCTCGATGGCCGGACTGGTGCATCCGCCGTTCGCCGGCGCCTACAACGCGACCAAGGCGGCGGTGGTGGCGCTGTCGGAAACGCTCAAGGCCGAACTCGAACCCGACGGGGTGCGCGTCGCCGTGGCCTGCCCGGCGTTCTTCCGCACCAACCTCGGCGAAAGCCTGCGCACCCGCGATCCGCGCTATGCGCGCTGGATGAAGAAGCTGGTCGACGAATCCAAGATCGACGCCGACTCGGTCGCGCGATCGATCCGCGAGGGCGTGGCGCGCGGCGAGTTCCGCATTCTCACCCATCCGGCGGCCAGGCGTTTCTGGCTGCTCAAGCGGCTGCTGCCGTATCGCCTGTACGAGGCGGCGATGCGCCGCGCCGGCGGTCGCGGGCGCGCGCGCTCGCAGCCGGCCGACGGGCCGCGCTCGGCATGAGCGCGGCGGTCCGCGACGATGCGCGTCCGGTGCGCGCCGGCGAGGAACTCGACGCCGCCGCAGTCGACGCCTGGCTCAAGCCGCGCCTGCCGCATCTGCAAGGGACGCCGGAGATCGCCCAGTACGCCGGCGGCGCGTCGAACTGGACTTATCGCCTGCGCTACGCCAACGACGACCTGATCCTGCGCCGCCCGCCGGCCGGCAAGAAGGCCAAGTCCGCGCACGACATGGGCCGCGAATTCCGCATCCAGCAGGCGCTGAAGCCGGTGTTCGCGTTCGTGCCGCGGATGCATGCGCACTGCGACGACGAGTCGGTGATCGGCGCGGAGTTCTATGTGATGCAGCGCCTGGACGGGCTGATCCTGCGCAAGAACCCGCCGGCCGGTTTCGATCTGTCGCGCGAGCGGGTGGCCGCGCTCGCGCACAACGTGCTCGACACCTTGGTCGCATTGCACCAAGTCGATTACCGCGCCGCCGGTCTCGACGGGCTGGCGCCGGGCGCGGGTTACGCCCAGCGCCAGATCGCGGGCTGGAGCAAGCGCTACGGCGACGCGCGCACCTGGAACGTTCCGCGCGGCGGCAAGATCATGGCCTGGCTGCGCGAGAACCTGCCGCAAGAGGAAATCATCCGCCTGACCCACAACGATTTCCGTTTCGACAACGTCGTGCTCGACCGCGACGATCCGACCCGGGTGATCGGCGTGCTCGACTGGGAACTGGCCACGCTCGGCGATCCGCTGATGGACGTCGGCAACCTGTTGGCCTATTGGGTGCAGGCCGACGACGACTTCATCGCCCGCGACACCCGCCGCCAGCCGACCCATCTGGCCGGCATGCCGAGCCGGCGCGAGGTGATGGACTACTACAGCCAGCGCACCGGCTGGCGTCCGCGCAGTTGGGCGTTCTACGAGGTCTACGGCCTGTTCCGGCTCTCGGCGATCGCCCAGCAGATCTATTACCGCTATCACCACGGCCAGACCCGCAACCCGGCGTTCAAGCGCTTCTGGCTGTCGGTGAACTACCTGCACTGGCGTTGTCGCCGGGCGATCGCGCGCGCGGAGCGCGGCGCATGACCACGACTCTGCACTTGATCCGCCACGGCCAGGCCGCGTTCGGCGCCGCCGACTACGACCGACTCAGCGATCTGGGCCGCGAGCAATCGCGCCTGCTCGGCGTCGCGTTGGCGCCGCTGGCTAGCGAAGGCGATCTGGCGATCTGCGGCGGCATGCGCCGGCATCGCGAGACCGCCGAGGAATGCCTCGCCGCGATGTTCGTTCGCGACGATACGCCCGCCGCCGCGCGGGCAAGCGCCTCTCGCGCTGGCGAGAGAGGGATTGGAAGGAATGCCCCCACTTGCGACGAACGCTGGAACGAGTTCGACCACGTCCAGATCCTCGCCCGGCATCGCCCCGAGTACGCCGATCATGCCCGCTTGAGCGCGGACCTGCGCGCCCAGTCCGATCCGCACCGCGCGTTCCAGACCTTGTTCGCCGCGGCGATGCAGCGCTGGGCCGGCGGCGAATTCGACGGCGACTACGACGAACCGTGGCCGGCGTTCCGCGCGCGCTGCACCGCCGCGCTGCAGGCCGCCGCGGCGCAGGCCGGCGGCGCGCGCAACGTCTGGATCTTCACCTCCGGCGGGCCGATCGCGACGGTCGTGCAATCGCTGCTCGACGCGCCCGACGCCCAGGCCCTGCGCCTGAGCTGGACCCTGGTCAACGCCAGCCACACCCAGGTGCACGCCGCCCGCGGCGGCCTGCGCCTGTCCACCTTCAACGGCCACGCGCACCTGCACGCGCGCGACGGCCTGATCACCTACCGCTGAGGCCGACCGTCATGCGCAAGCGCATCCTCATCACCGGTGCCAGTTCCGGCCTGGGCCGCGGCATGGCCCGCGAATTCGCCGGCCTGGGCCGCGACCTCGCCTTGTGCGCGCGCCGGCTCGACCGACTGCAGGCGCTCAAGGCCGAACTCGAAGCCGCGCACCCCGGCATCCGCGTGGCCGTGCGCAGCCTGGACGTGACCGACCACGACGCGGTGTTCCGGGTGTTCGGCGAACTGCGCGACGAACTCGGCGGCCTCGACCGGGTCGTGGTCAACGCCGGCATCGGCCAGGGCGCGCCGGTCGGCAAGGGCCAGTTCGCATTGAACCGCGCCATCGTCGAGACCAACTTCCTCGCCGCGCTGGCCCAGTGCGAAGCGGCGATGGAGATTTTCCGCGCGGCCGGGCAGGGCCACTTGGTGCTGATTTCCTCGATGAGCGCGATGCGCGGCCTGCGCGGCGGCCTGACCGCCTACGCCGCGAGCAAGGCCGGCGTGGCCGCGTTGGCCGAGGGCATCCGCACCGACATGCTGCGCAAGCCGTCGATCCGGGTGAGCACGGTGTTTCCCGGCTACATCCGCACCGAAATGAACGACGGCGCGCCGGCGGCGCACACGCCCTTCATCATCGACGAAGTCACCGGCTGCCGCCTGCTGGCGCGGGCGATCGAGAAGGAGCCGAACAAGGCCTACGTCCCGTGGTGGCCGTGGGCGCCGTTGGGATGGTGGATGAAGCGCGCGCCGTTGTCGTGGGTGGCGCGGCTCAACTGAGCTGGCACAACACTTCGCGGGTCTTGTAGGCCCGGCGCTAGCCGCGACGACGAATCATCGATTGCGATCGATTGCGATGCAGCTTGCATTGTCGCCGATTTGTCGTGGTCGCGGCTTGCGCCGCTCCTACAGGGGCTTCGGTCGGTATGAACGCCGCCACTTGCCGTCATTCCGGCGAAAGCCGGAATCCATTTCGATCTTGCCGTTGCCGTTGCTATTGCCTTTGCTTGTGCTCGCCCTTGAGCGCGATGCAGTAGCTCCGCAGCCCCGGAGGGCGTGCGCATGGATGCGCACGCGCGCCATGGGGCAGGATGCCCCTTATGGCGCGGCCCCGCGCCACGACGAGCCCTAGTGGCTCTTGATTCGAAAAAGATAAGGCCCTTTCTTTGGTTACTTTCTTTGTGGCTTAAGACAAAGAAAGTGACCCGGCCGCTTGCGGACGGAAGCCCTTGATCTTCGCTTGTCGTCACAAGTACGCACACGCAAAGAAGAACTCCACCGCGGCACGCCCCCCTGTAGGAGCGGCGCAAGCCGCGACCGTGCCATCGCAGCGAGGGCGAAAGTTTCGTCGTAGTTGCGTTGGCGCGGTCGCGGCTCGCGCCGCTCCTACAGTCGGGTACGCACCCCCTCGCCCGTCATTCCGGCGAAAGCCGGAACCCATGTTGACGTTGCTGCTGCTTTCACCATTATCGATGTTTTGTGTGACGACAAGCCACCATCAACAGCTTTCGTCCGCAAGCGGCCGAGCTACTTTCTTTTGTCAGCGCGACAAAAGAAAGTAGCGCTGGTCTCTAACCTCAAGTGCATCACCTCAGTGAGGCACTGTGAATGGGTCAGCAGTATTCGCATCTGAGCGCAGAAGAGCGCGGGGCCATCATGGTCTTGATCGCCCAAGGGGCGAGCGGACGGCAAATCGCCCAGACGTTGGGTCGGGCGCAAAGCACAATTGCTCGCGAGTTGCGCCGTAATGGGTTTCGGTCCCATTCGGGGCCGCCGCTGCGCGGACGCCCTCGTTTCGACCCTGGCTACGATGCGACCCGGGCGGGCCGGCGGGCCCAGCGACTGCGGCGACGGGCGCGGGTGCGCCGCAAGCTGCGACGCGACACCGTGCTGTGGCGACGCGTGCGCTATTGGCTGGAACGGTGCTGGTCGCCGCAACAGATTGCCGACAAACTGCGGGATCTGTACCCGGACCGGCCCTGGCTGCGCGTGTCGCACGAAACGATCTATACCGCGATTTATGCGATGCCGCGCGGCGAATTGCGCCGCCAGGTGACCCGTCTGCTGCGGCAGGGGCGCAAGTCCGGCCGCCGCACGCGCCAGGGAAGCGACGCCCGCGGCCATCTGCCGGATCTGCCCAACATCCGCCTGCGGCCGCCGGCCGCGCATGAGCGCCTGATGCCGGGGCATTGGGAGGGCGACCTGATCGTGGGCGCGCACAACCGCTCGGCGATTGGGGTATTGGTCTGCCGCCGCACCTTGTACGTCAAGCTGGTCAAGCTCGCCGACGCGACCGCGCACACGGTGCTGGAGGCCTTCAGCTCGGCGTTCGAAGGCGTGCCGGAAAGTTTGAAGAAGACCTTGACCTACGACCAGGGCAAGGAAATGGCATCGCATCGGCAGTTGAGCGAACGCACTGGTTTAGCGATCTACTTCGCCGACCCCCATAGCCCGTGGCAACGCGGAACCTGCGAAAACACCAACGGCTTGTTGCGGCAATACTTTCCCAAGGGCACCGATCTGTCGGTGCATTCTGCGCAGCGCCTCAAAGAGGTGGCGTGGGAAATGAACAACCGCCCCCGCCGTAGCCTGGGCAGGCGCTCGCCCGTCGAGGTGCTCTATGAGGAACTCAAAAACCCGCGGGCGCAGGGTGATGCACTTGGACATTGACTCCGCCAACCAAAGAAAAACGCTTGTTTAAGGTCAAAAGACACTGAGTCCAGCACCCGGCGCGGGGCTGCGCCATAAGGGGCATCCTGCCCCATGGCGCACGCGCGCATCCATGCGCGCGCCCTCCGGGGCTGCGGAACGTGGGCCTCGGGCGGGGTTGCGTCCAAGCTAAAAGCAAACGGCCACAGCAACAGCCAACGGCAAAATCAAAATGGGTTCCGGCTTTCGCCGGAATGACGGAGCGGGGAAGTGGAGCGGGGCAGATGAAGAGCGGAGTAGATGAAGAGCAAAGCAACTACGCGCGCCCGGCCCCGCTGCCCTCGCAACACTCCGCCGCCAAGTCCTGCAGGATCGGGCAATCCGGCCGGTCGTCGCCATGGCAGCGCCGCGCCAGATCCTCCAGCGTGCGTTGCATCGTCTGCATCTCGCGGATCTTCTCCGCCAGCTCCGAGGCATGGTCCAGCGCCAGCCGCTTGACCTCGGCGCTCTCGCGCGAACGGTTGTCCCACAGCCCCAGCAAGGTCTCGATCTGCTTGATCGAAAACCCCAGCGAGCGCGAGCGTTTGATGAAGCGCAGCCGGTGCAGGTCGGCGTCGCTGTACAAACGGTAGCCGGCGACGCTGCGCCCGGCCTCCGGAATCAGGCGGATGCTCTCGTAGTGGCGGATCATCTTCGCGCTGACTCCGCTGAGCTGGGCGGCCTCGCCGATGTTGTGCAGGCCCTCGGCCTTGGCCTGGGCCAGTTCGGGCGCGGTTGCGTGGCGGCTCATCCGTAGGGGGCTCCTGATCGAACGGGCGCTGGCGTTCATGCCGGCTTCCAGCGGCGCAGCAGCAGAGTATTGCCCAACACGCTGACGCTGGAGAACGCCATCGCCGCGGCGGCGAACACCGGGTCGAGCAGGCCGAACGCGGCCAGCGGGATGCCGACGACGTTGTAGCCGAACGCCCAGAACAGGTTCTGGCGGATCTTGCGGGTGGTGCGGCGGGAAATGGCGATGGCGTCGGCGACCAGGGTCGGCTCGGTGCGCATCAGGGTGATGCCGGCAGCCTGCATCGCCACGTCGGTGCCGCTGCCCATGGCGATGCCGACGTCGGCCGCGGCCAGCGCGGGCGCGTCGTTGACGCCGTCGCCGACCATCGCCACCGCGCCGCCGCGGGCCAAGTCGGTCACCGCCGCGGCCTTCTGCTCGGGCAGCACGTCGGCGCGCACGTCGTCGATCCCGAGCTGTTGCGCGATCGCGTTGGCGGCGCCGGCGTGGTCGCCGGAGATCATCGCCGTGCGCAGGCCCAGCGCGTGCAGCCGGGCGATCGCCGCGCGCGCGCCGGGCCGCGGCGCGTCGCGGAAGGCGAGCAGGCCCAGCACCTGCGGCGCGGCGCCGAGGCGTTCGCGCACCAGCCACGACACGCTGTGGCCGTTATCGCCCAGAGTCTGCGCCTGTTCGCGCAGCGCGCCCAACTCGGCGCCGGCTTCCTCCAGCATGCGCGTGCTGCCCAGCGCCAGCGCTTCGCCGCCGACGTTGCCGCGCACGCCGCGGCCCGGCACCGCGCGCACCTGGGCGGCGCCGAGCGGCGCGGCGCGTTCGGCTGCGGCGGCGACCAGCACCGCCTTGGCCAGCGGATGCTCGCTGCCCGACTGCAGCGCGGCGGCGCGCGCGAGCAGGCCGGCGCGATCGCCGTCGGCGGCGATCCATTGCGCCAGCACCGGCTTGCCCTCGGTCAGGGTGCCGGTCTTGTCGAAGGCGACGATGGCGATGCGGTGCGCGGTCTCCAGCGCTTCGGCGTCCTTGATCAGGATGCCGTGGCGCGCGGCCACGCCGGTGCCGGCCATGATCGCGGTCGGCGTGGCCAGGCCCAGCGCGCACGGGCAGGCGATCACCAGCACCGCCACCGCGTGCAGCAGCGCCTGGCTCCAGTCGCCGCTGTAGACGCCCCAGCCGATCAAGGTCAGCAGCGCCAGGCCGATCACCACCGGCACGAACACTGCGCTGACCCGGTCGACCAGGCGCTGGATCGGCGCCTTCTTGGCCTGCGCGTCCTCGACCAGGCGGATGATCCGCGCCAGCGCGCTCTCCGCGCCGACCGCCAGGGTCTCGACCACGATCCGGCCCTCGCCGTTGACCGCGCCGCCGGTGACCGTGTCGCCTTCGCCGCGCGCCACCGGCAGCGATTCGCCGGTGATCAGCGATTCGTCGGCGTGGGTGCGGCCTTCGCGGATGCGGCCGTCGGCGGGAATGCGCTCGCCGGGCAGGACCACGACGCGGTCGCCGACCTGCAACTCGGCGATGGCGATCTCGCGTTCGATCCCGTCCTTGAGCACCCGCGCCCGCGCCGGCCGCAGCGCCTGCAGCGCGCGGATCGCGGCGGTGGTCTGGCGCTTGGCCCGCGCTTCCAGCCACTTGCCGAGCAGGATCAGGGTGATGATCGCGGCCGAGGTCTCGAAGTACAGCGCCATCGTCTCGCCGCGCAGCAGGTGATACAGGCTCAGGCCGTAGCCGGCGCTGGTGCCCAGCGCGACCAGCAGGTCCATGTTGCCGCTGCCGGCGCGCAGCGCCGCCCAGCCGGCGCGGTAGAAGCGCGCGCCGAGCCAGAACTGCACCGGCGTGGCCAGGGCGAACTGGACCCAGCCCGGCGGCATCCAGTGCTTGCCGAACAGCAGGCCGATCATCGGCGCGACCAGCGGCAGGGTCAGCGCCGCGGCGAGCAGCAGGTGGCGGGTCTGGCGAGACAGCGCGGCCTGGGCCTGGGCTTCGCGCGCGTCGATGCGGCCGGCGTGGGCGGGATCGCCGGCGGCGTCGGCCGGCGCCGCCGAACCGCCGCCGCCGTCGCCCGGGCCGTCGCCGCCCGGCAGCTGCGCGCGATAGCCGGCGCGGGCGACCGCGTCGATCAGCGCCGCCGGCTCGACCGAACCCAGCGCCTCGACCCGGGCGCGCTCGGTTGCGAGGTTGACCGTGGCCGCGATCACCCCGGGCACCGCGCGCAGCGCCTTCTCGATCCGGCCCACGCACGAGCCGCAGGTCATGCCGGTCACTTCCAGGGTGGTCTCGCGGGTCGGCACGGTGTAGCCGGCCGCGGTCACCGCGGCGACGATCTCGGCCGGCCCCAGCGGCGCCTCGTAGGCCACCTCGGCGCTCTCGGTGGCGAGGTTGACGGTGGCCTCGGCGACCCCGGGCAGGGCGCGCAGGGCCTTCTCGATGCGGCCGACGCAGGAGCCGCAGGTCATGCCGGCGACGTCGAGCCGCAGGCGCTGCAAGGCGGTGGAGGGAAGGGCGGTAGCGTTCATGGACGAGTCCTGGTTGGCTGACGCCGCACAGGTTGGGGCTTACCATGATGGTAAGGTCAAGGTTGATCGCGCGGCGTGAGCCGGCCCCGCCCGGATCGGCCCGCCCGGATCGGCCGGTTCGGGACGAATCGGTGCTCAAGGGCGCTGAAGGGTTCAGTCGCACCGGCCGCGACCGCCCGGCCGCAGGCTGGCCGGTGCCACAATCGCCCCCATATCCACACGACCCCCGCATCGCCCTTCGGCAGGCCGCTCGCCATGGCCCCAGACGCCAATCCCGCCCACCCCGCGCTCGACGCCTTCCATCCCGCGATCGCCGCGTGGTTCCGCGCCGCGTTCCCGGCGCCGACCCGCGCGCAGGAACTGGCCTGGCCGAACATCCGCGCCGGCCGCAACACCCTGGTCGCCGCGCCGACCGGTTCGGGCAAGACCCTGACCGCATTCCTGGCCGCGATCGACGCGCTGGTGCGCGAAGGCCTCGAACACGGCTTGAGCGACGAAACCCGCGTGGTTTACGTGTCGCCGCTGAAGGCGCTCTCCAACGACATCCACCTCAACCTGGACGCGCCGCTGGCCGGCATCGCCGAACGCCTGCGCTCCATGGGCCTGCCCGACCCGGGCATCCGCACCGCGGTCCGCACCGGCGACACCCCGGCCGGCGAGCGCACCGCGATGCGCAAGCGCCCGCCGCACATCCTGGTGACCACGCCGGAATCGCTGTACGTGCTGCTCGGCTCCGAATCGGGGCGGGCGATGCTGGCGAGCGTGCGCTCGGTGATCGTCGACGAAATCCACGCGGTCGCCGACGACAAGCGCGGCAGCCACCTCAGCCTGAGCCTGGAACGCCTGCGCGAACTGTGCGCGCGGCCGCCGGTGCGGATCGGCCTGTCGGCGACGCAGAAGCCCATCGACGAAGTCGCGCGCTTCCTGGTCGGCAGCGACGCGGTCGGCGCCGACGGCGCGCCCGATTGCGCCATCGTCGACATCGGCTACGACAAGCGCCGCGACCTCGCCCTGGAGCTGCCCGGTTCGGCGCTGACCGCGGTGATGTCGCACGACCAGTGGGACGAGGTCTACCAGCGCGTGGCCAAGCTGGTCGGCGAACACCGCACCACCCTGGTGTTCGTCAACACCCGGCGCATGGCCGAGCGCGCGGCGAAGCACCTCGGCGACCGGCTCGGCAAGCAGGTCGTGGCCGCGCACCACGGCAGCCTCTCGCGCGAACTGCGCCTGGACGCCGAACAGCGGCTCAAGCGCGGCCAGCTGCGGGTGCTGGTGGCGACCGCGTCGCTGGAACTGGGCATCGACATCGGCGACGTCGATCTGGTCTGCCAGCTCGGCTCGCCGCGCGCGATCGCCGCGTTCCTGCAGCGCGTCGGCCGCGCCGGCCACCACGTCGGCGGCGTGCCCAAGGGCCGCCTGTTCCCGTCCTCGCGCGACGATCTGGTCGAATGCGCGGCGCTGCTCGACAGCGTGCGCCGCGGCGAACTCGATGCCTTGCGCATTCCGCCGGCGCCGCTGGACGTGCTGGCGCAGCAGATCGTCGCCGAAGCGTCGATGCGCGACTGCGGCGAGGACGAGCTGTTCGCCTGCGTGCGCCGCGCCTGGCCGTACGTGCGGCTGGAGCGCGCGCAGTTCGACGCGATCGTGCGCATGCTCGCCGACGGCTTCGCCACCCGGCGCGGGCCGCGCGCGGCTTACCTGCACCGCGACGCCGTGCACCGGCGCCTGCGCGCGCGGCGCGGCGCGCGCATGACCGCGGTGATGTCCGGCGGCACGATTCCCGACACCGGCGACTACGCGGTGGTGCTGGAGCCCGAGGCGACGGTGATCGGCAGCGTCAACGAGGACTTCGCGGTCGAGAGCCTGGGCGGCGACGTGTTCCAGCTCGGCAACGCCAGCTACCGCATCCTGCGGGTCGAACCGGGCCGGGTGCGGGTCGAGGACGCGCAAGGCCAGCCGCCGAACATCCCATTCTGGCTCGGCGAGGCGCCGGGCCGAACCGACGAGCTTTCGCACAGCGTCTCGCGCCTGCGCGCGGCCGCCGGCGCGGCGTTCGAGCGCGCCGGCGACAGCGCCGGCGCGGCGCGACTGCTGGCCGACGAGTTCGCGCTCGACGCCGCCAGCGCGCTGCAGCTGGCCGATTACCTCGGCCGCACCCGCCAGGCGCTGGGCCTGGTGCCGACCCAGGACGTGCTGGTGTTCGAGCGCTTCTTCGACGAATCCGGCGGCACCCAGCTGGTGATCCATTCGCCCTACGGCAGCCGCATCAACAAGGCCTGGGGCCTAGCGCTGCGCAAGCGCTTCTGCCGCAAGTTCAACTTCGAACTGCAGGCGGCGGCGACCGAGGACGCGATCGTGCTGTCGCTGTCCACCAGCCACAGCTTCCCGCTCGAGGACGTGGCGCGCTATCTGCATTCGGCCTCGGCGCTGGACGTGCTGATCCAGGCGCTGCTCGACGCGCCGCTGTTCGGCGCGCGCTGGCGCTGGGTCGCGACCACCGCGCTCGCGTTGCCGCGCTTCGCCGGCGGCAAGAAGGTCGCGCCGCAGTTGCAGCGGATGAAGAGCGAGGACCTGCTGGCGACTGTGTTTCCCGATCAGGTCGCCTGCGCCGAAAACCTGGCCGGCGAGCGCGAAGTGCCGGAGCATCCGCTGGTCGAACAGACCTTGCGCGATTGCCTGTCCGAGGCGATGGACAGCGACGGCTGGCTGCGCATGCTGCGGCGGCTGGAGGCCGGCGAGATCCGCGTGGTCGGCCGCGACGTCACCGGCCCGTCGCCGATCGCGGCCGAAGCGCTCAACGCCAAGCCGTACGCCTTCCTCGACGACGCGCCGATCGAAGAACGCCGCACCCAGGCGGTCATGGCGCGCCGCTACGGCGACGCCGACAGCGCCGACGATCTCGGCCGGCTCGATCCGCAGGCGATCCTGGCGGTGCGCGAGGAGGCGTGGCCGGAGGTGCGCGACGCCGACGAAACGCACGAAGCGCTGATGGGGCTGGGCTTCGTCGCCGCCGAAGAAGCCGATGCGCACGGTTGGGACGGCTGGCTCGGCGAACTCGCGGCGAACGGCCGCGCGACCGCGCTGCGCCTGCGCAGCGACGATGCCGCGCCGGCTTGGTGGATCGCCACCGAAAACCTGCCGCAGGCCATGGCGCTGTTCGCGCAGGCCGCGGCCGCGCCGGCGGTGCGGGTGCCGCGGGAATACGCCGACGTCGAATGGACCGCCGAGACCGCGCTGGTGGAACTGCTGCGCGCGCGCCTGACCGGGCTGGGGCCGACCACCGCCGCGCGCCTGGCGGGCGATGCGCGGCGCGAGCCGTCCGAGGTCGAACTGGCGCTGCTGCGGCTGGAATCGGAGGGCTACGTCATGCGCGGCCGCTTCGAGCCCGAGAGCCTGCTCGGCGGCGACGAACAATGGTGCGAGCGGCATCTGCTCGCGCGCATCCATCGCTACACGGTCGGCCGCCTGCGCCGCGAGATCGAGCCGGTGGCGCCGCGCGACTACGCGCGCTTCCTGTTCGACTGGCAGAAGCTGTCGCGGACCTCGCGCATGAGCGGTCCGCAGGCGCTGCAGGCGGTGCTGGCGCAGCTGGAAGGCTTCGAAGCCCCGGCCTCGGTGTGGGAAAGCGAACTGTTGCCGGCGCGCATCGGCGATTACGAATCGGCCTGGCTCGACGAATTGTGCGGCGCCGGCCGGATCGCCTGGGCGCGGCTGCGCCCGTGCAACGCCAGCGCCGACGCCGGCGCCGAACCGGCGGTGCCGCAAGGCGTGCCGAGCGTGCGCCAGACCCCGATCGTGCTGCTGCCGCGCCGCGCGCTGGCGGACTGGCAATGGGCCGCCGGCCGCAACGCCGACCCGGCACCGGTGTCCTCGCGCGCGCAGCGCGTGCTCGACGCGCTGGCCGCGCGCGGCGCGTCGTTCTTCGACGAACTCGAACGCTCCGCGCACCTGCTGCGCACCGAACTGGAAGAGGCGCTGGGCGAGTTGGTGGTGCGCGGGCGCATCACCTGCGACAGCTACGCCGGCCTGCGCGCGCTGCTGGTACCGCCGTCCAAGCGCGCCGGCGGCCACGGCCAACGCCGCCGCCGCGCGCTGCTGACCGAACTGTCGGACGCCGGGCGCTGGTCGCTGACGCGGCCGGACGAGGCGTCGCCGGCCGGTCCGGCGCAGGCCGATCAGGCGCAGGCGTCGGCAGCCGCCGAATCGGTCGAACACATCGCCTGGCGCCTGCTCGAACGTTACGGCGTGGTGTTCTGGCGGCTGATCCAGCGCGAGGCGGCGTGGCTGCCGCCGTGGCGCGACCTGCTGCGGGTGTACCGGCGGCTGGAAGCGCGCGGCGAGATCCGCGGCGGTCGTTTCGTCAGCGGCATGACCGGCGAACAGTACGCGCTGCCCGATGCGGTGGCCGCGTTGCGCCAGGTGCGCCAGCGCGAACGCGACGGCGACATCGTCTGCGTGTCGGCGGCCGATCCGCTCAATCTCACCGGCGGCGTGCTCGCCGGGACCAAGGTGCCGCGCATTCCCGGCGCGCGCATCGCCTTCCGCGACGGCGTCGCGGTGGCGAGCCTGCTGGCCGGGCAGGTGGAGTGGATCGAGGAACTGCCGGCGGACGCGCAGCGCGAGGTGCAGCGGCTGCTGCAACGGCGTCCCGGCGGCGCCGCCGCGGCGGCCGATACGCGCATCGATGAAGTCATGCGCCATCTGGGCTTGAGCGTTCGCTGAGGCGACCGGCGGCGCAATCTGAGCGGTTCAGCGCTGAACCGCGACGCAGTTCCGTCGTGACGGCAAACGATGTGAAGCGGCGCGGCGCGGATGCGCGCAATCGCGCTGCGTCGCGGCGATTGGACGCAATCGCATTCATCGTTGCGCCGCATTCGTTAGCGCGAACATGAACGCGAAAACAATGCGCTTGCGCTGTATCGACACCCTCTTCGCGCGGCACGGTGGCATGGTGTCCGACGGGGGCCGTGATCGAAGCGAAAGCGCGAACGCGCACGCGGAAACCGACGACGCGTCCGCACTCTTGTTCGCAGCATTCGCCTCCCGCACCGGCGCGACGGATCGGTACGCGCGCCGCCTTCTTCGAGGAACCGCAATGCGCCTGGAACCCCTGCAAAGCGCCAGCCAACGCCGCTCCGCCGCCGCCCTCGCGCCGGTCGACGCCGCGCCTTCGCCGATGTCGCCCGACGCGATCGACCTGGACTCGGAACTGAGCTATTGGCGCGCCAACTACCGCTTGCTGTTCGGACGTCCGGGCTTGCGTTTCAGCGACTACGAGCCGGCGGTGAAGCTCGGCCTGGATGCGTACGTGCGCGGCCAGGTCGAAGACTGGCCGGAACTGGACGAACAGCTGCGCGACCGCTATCGCCGCGTGCACGGCGCCTCGCGCCTGGACTGGGACGATGCGCGCGCGGTGGCCGTGGCCGCCTGCGAACGCATCCAGCGCGAGCGCGGACGGCGGTGAGCGCGCTGCGCCGCGGCTTCGAGCGCGGCGCCAAGGCGGCGTCGCGATTCGCCGGCCACCCGCTGTGCTTCGGCCTGGCGGTGGCGGTGGTGGTGGCCTGGGTGGTGTCGGGGCCGCTGTTCGGTTTCTCCGACACCTGGCAGTTGGTGATCAACACCGGCACGACCATCGTCACCTTCCTGATGGTGTTCCTGATCCAGAACTCGCAGAACCGCGATGCCGCGGCGGTGCAGATCAAGCTCGACGAACTTATCCGCGCGACCCGCTCGGCCGAGAACGCGCTGCTGGATCTGGAAGAGCTCGACGAGGATGCGCTGGAGCGCTTCCGCAAGCGCTATGAGGACCTCGCATGCAAGGCGCGCGATGAAGCCCGGCGGCGCGAAGCCGACGGTGGCGCCGATTCGCGGCGCGATGCCCGGGAGCGACACCGGGCCGAAGAAAAGCGCGAACTGCGCGACATGAGCGAAGACCGCGGACACCGGCGCGGCGCCGGGCTCGACAACTAACGGTCCCCGCTGTTTGTGGGAGGGCCTTCAGGCCCGACGCTCTCCGCTCCGGTCGCAGTGATCGGAGCGGAGAGCGTCGGGCCTGAAGGCCCTCCCACATGGGTTATCGGTTGCCCATTCACGCCGTCCTCCAGGATTACTCGGCCATGACGCCGCGCGCATGAACCCGCGACCTCGCCTTAACGCCTCGCAGGTCGGCGCTTAACCCGCTGCCCGCTAGCGTGTAATCCGACAACACGCGACACATTGCCTGCGGCGAACGTTGCTCGCAGCAATCGCGCCCTCCACCGGACCGGGCGATCCGGCCCCACGCTATCGGAGACCGAACATGCCCCGCGGCGACAAGTCGTCCTACACCGACAAGCAAAAACGCCAGGCCGAACACATCGAGGAGAGCTATCGCAAGGAAGGCGTGCCGAAGCAGGAAGCCGAGGAGCGCGCCTGGCGCACCGTCAACAAGCAGGACCACGGCGGCAAGAAATCCGGTTCGGGCCGCAAGGATTCGCATTGAGTCGAACCTGCGCGCCCGCAACCCCATCGCCGCTCATTCGCAGCGCACGCGCTGCATATTCGGAGAAACCGCATATGAAAACCGCGCACATGAAGACCCTGTCCATCGCCGCCGCGCTCGGCCTGGCGCTGTCCACCGCCGCCGGCGCGCAGACCGCCGGAACCCGCGCCGATACCGCGCAGGATCCTGCCGCGACCGCCGCCGGCGATTCGCAGCAGCCGGTCGGCGATACCTGGATCACCACCAAGGTCAAGACCGAACTGATGGCGACCGGCGGCGTGCCGGGCACCGACATCAAGGTCGAGACCGTCAACGGCGTGGTCATGCTGTCGGGCAGCGTGAGCAAGGCGCAGGCCGACAAGGCCGCGTCCATCGCGCGCAACATCGATGGCGTCAAGAAGGTCGACACCAGCGGCCTGACGGTTTCGAAGGCGCGCTGATTCCGTCGCGGCCGCCGGGGCGGCGCGGAACGCGGCGCGGGCAGGGGGCGCCGCGGCCCGCGCGCCGCGCATCCCGGCCGGCCGCGCCGGCGGAGCGAACCGTCATGACCAAACTCGCCGACCGTGTCTACCGCGACCCCGCCGACCTGCGCCGCCTGACCGCGTTAGTCGAGCAACTGCCCGACGAAGGCCTGGTGGACCTGCAATTGGTCGACGGTAGCTGGCGCGCGGCGGTGGTGACCACGCGGCCGAGCCTGCAGACCT
The DNA here is from genome assembly GCF_023617245.1 of Lysobacter enzymogenes. NCBI lineage: Bacteria > Pseudomonadati > Pseudomonadota > Gammaproteobacteria > Lysobacterales > Lysobacteraceae > Lysobacter > Lysobacter enzymogenes. Next base: position 3,299,272 of record NZ_CP067396.1, on the reverse strand, counting down.
TCCTCGACCGCGACGGCCGCGAGGGCATCAATGCGGTGGTGCGGATCGACGATCCGCGCACCGGCCGCAGCGATTACCTGTGGATCGACGAACTCGCGCAAGTACGCCCGATCCATTCGGCCCAGCGTCGTTTCACCGATTAAACGCGACAGATCGAGCGCGAGGCCGAGATTTGCGCGCATCAGTCGGCGCTCCCGTGGTTTGGGCCCGTCGCGCCATCGCGCGCAGCGCGCTTGGTCCTAATTATCGGAAAAGCGCATCGATCCAGTTTCCAGGAGTAACCACATGCCCACCTGCGATGTCTGCGGAAACGACTACGACAAGGCGTTCACCGTGACCATGCCCGATCGCGGCGGCACGTTCGACTCGTTCGAATGCGCCATCCACGCGCTGGCGCCGCGCTGCGCGCACTGCGATTGCCGCATCGTCGGCCACGGCGTGGAGCACGCCGGCCGCTACTATTGCTGCGCGCACTGCGCCGGCCATGCCGGCGTGCAGGGAATCCGCGACCGCGCCTGAGCCGCCGCGCGGTCCGGAGCGGCGATGCGACGGCGGGCCGTGAGCGAACGTGAACCAGGCCTCATCGCGGCCGATGTGAACGCGTTCTGCACACCGCGCTCGCGGGCGCTGGGGGAAGATCGGCCCATGTCCTTCCTGCGCAGCCGCGAACCCGAACGCCCCGCCGGCGCCAGCGAAGGCCGCTGCTTCGTCTACGTGCTGCCTTGCGCCTACGAGGACCTGCTCAAGATCGGCCACTCGCGCAATCCGCTGGAGCGCGCGCAGGCGCTGCAGCCGCGCTATTTCGAATTCTTCGATCTCGACCGCGCCTTCGCCGTGGAAGTGGACAAGGTGCGCGAAGCGCGCGCGCTCGAACATGCGCTGCACGCGCGCTTGCGCGAGCACAACGCGCCTGCGCCGCTGACCGTTCGCGCACAGGCCGCCGGCCTGGGCGAGTGGTATCGCGGCGCCTGGACACAGTTGCAGGACGAGGCGGCGCGCTGGCAAGCGCAGGGCCATAGCGTGCACCGGCCGCTGTCGGCGTGGTTCGCGCGCGAACTGGCCGGGCAGGGCGATGCGCTGTATGCGCGCGCCGAAGCGCTGCTGGCGCAACTGCAAGGCGACACCGCGGCGCTCGACGACCCCGCGCTGGCGCCGTTGCGGCGCAACCTGCTCGACACCCTCGACGCGCACCGCGCGCTCGCCGGCGATCTCGACCGGCGTCTTCCGGCCGCATTGCTGGACTGGTACCGGCGCGGCGGCCACCCCGTTCCCTAGGCCCAACGCTCAGGAGTGCACCATGACCAAACTCGACAAACCGCTGCGGCGCGAACTGGACATCGACGGCAAGGCCTACACCCTGACCGTCGACCCGGATGGATTGAAGCTGACCGAAAAAGGCCGGCGCAACGGCGTCGAACTGCGCTGGTCGGCGCTGGCCTCCGGCGACGACGTCGCGGCTCCGACGCCGCCGGCGACATTGCCGCAGTAACGCGGCAGCGCAGGCAATCCGATTGTAGGAGCGGCGCAAGCCGCGACCGCGAAACCACCGCTGCGTCGAAGCTTTCGGCGTAGCCGAGTCGTCGCAGTCGCGGCTCGCGCCGCTCCTACAGTCGCCGCGTCCAGCCACGTTTGCCCCTGTAGGAGCGGCGCAAGCCGCGACCGCGAGTCCGCAGCTACAGCGAAACCCATGCCCGGGCCGCTGCCGCCTCCAGGCAATCCTCAGCCGCCGCGAACCCTGAACGCCGCGCTGATGCGCGCATCGGTTACGCCCGGGTCCTTGGGGATGCCGTGGTCGTAGTGGTGCTGCGAGGCGTGGCTCATCACCAGCAGGCTGCCGGGTTCGAGTTCGATATGCCAACTCGCATGCGGCCTGCGCTTGGCCCGGATCGTCATGCGTCGGGTCGCGCCGAGCGACAGCACCGCGATGGGCTGGCCGGGAACGAGGTCGTGCAGTTTGTCGTTGTGCGGGGCGACGCTGTCGCGCCCGTCGCGATAGAGATTCAGGCCGATGCTGTCGAACGGCGCGGCGAGGACTTCGCGTACCCGCCCGGCGGCGGTTTCCAGCAGCGGCGGCAGCCGGTCGCGGCCGATACGGTAGCGGGCGACGCGGCGCGGCACTTCGACCAGGCGTTCGTACATCAACCGTTGTTCGCTGTTCCACGGCGCGCCGTCCCACAGTTCGGCGAACAGGCGCGCGCACCAGTCGGGCGCGAACACGTCGGGCAGGTAGCGCACGCCGCCCTCGGCATCGAGGATGGGTTGCTGCGGTTGCGCGGCGAACAGCGAGGCCTGGTGCATCCGCGCAGTCTGCGCGGGCACCGTCTCACTCTGCGAGACAACGCCGCGTCGCGCGCCGCGACCGCGGTCGGGCGCGCGCGGTGCTCACGGCGTCAGCCGCCCTTGGGCCGCCGCTCCAGCTTCGGCAGGAACCACGCGAGCAGGCCGATCGCCGGCAGGTAGGCGCACAGGCGGTACACGGCCTCGATGCCGATATGGTCGGCCAGTTGCCCCAGCGCCGCCGCGCCCAGGCCGCCCATGCCGAAGGCGAAGCCGAAGAACAGCCCGGCGATGACGCCGGTGCGGCCGGGCACCAGTTCCTGCGCGTAGACCAGGATCGCCGAGAACGCCGAGGACAGGATCAGGCCGATGATCACCGTCAGCACCGTGGTCCAGCCCAGGTTCGCGTGCGGCAGCAGCAGGGTGAACGGCAGCACGCCGAGGATCGAGAACCAGATGACGTAGCGGCGGCCGATGCGGTCGCCGATCGGGCCGCCGGCGAGCGTGCCCAGCGCGACCGCGCCGAGGAACACGAACAGATGTACCTGCGCGCTTTGCGCGCTGACCCCGAACTTGTGCATCAGGTAGAAGGTGTAATAGCTCGACAGGCTGGCCATGTAGAAATACTTGCTGAAGATCAGCAGGCCCAGCACCGTCATGGTCGCGACGATGGTCTTGCGCGGCAGCTTCGGCGCGGTGGCGGCGCGCGCGCCGGCCTTGCGCTGCAGCGGAATCTGCTCGCGATACCACAGGCCGATGCGGCTCAGCAGCAGCATCGCCGCCAACGCCGCGAACGCGAACCAGCCGACGCTGCCCTGGCCGCGCGGCATGACGATGTAGGCCGCCAGCAACGGCCCCAGCGCCGAGCCGAGGTTGCCGCCGACCTGGAACAGCGATTGCGCCAGGCCGTGGCGGCCGCCGGAAGCCATGCGCGCGACCCGCGAGGACTCGGGGTGGAACACCGACGAACCCGAACCGACCAGCGCCGCGGCCAGCAGCAGCACCGGGAAGGTGGTCGCGCGCGAGAGCAGCAACAGCCCGCTCAGGGTGAAGCCCATGCCGATCGCCAGCGACCACGGCATAGGCCGCTTGTCGGTGTAGATGCCGACCAGCGGCTGCAGCAGCGAGGCGGTGACCTGGAAAGTCAGGGTGATCAGGCCGATCTGGCCGAAATCCAGGCGGAAGGATTCCTTCAGCAGCGGATACAGCGCCGGCAGCAACGACTGGATCATGTCGTTGAGCAGATGGCAGACGCTGAGCATGCCGAGGATCGGCAGGGCGATCTTGTTCGCGGTCTCGGCGGCGGCGGGCGGCGCGGCTTGGAAGTCGGGAACCGGCGGCGCGACGGCGCTGTCGGCCGTCGCGGGGGAGGAGGTGTCCAGGGAGGTCATGGCGGAAGGCGGCAGGGAAGGGAACGCCGGCGGCGGAGCCGGGCGGCGCGGCCCGTTCAGTAAACGCCTGCGCGGCCTTGCCCGCGTTATAGTTCGGGTCAACATTCTTCGAGATCGGGCCAATGCGCAATGTCCTGGCCGGGCAGGCCGACCAGTTGCCCGGGCGGATCGTGGCGACCTCCAACGAATACCCGACCGGCCACCGCATCGCCCGCCACAGCCATCGCCGCTCGCAGCTGCTGTACGGGGCGCACGGGATCATGGTGGTCGGCACCCAGGCCGGACGCTGGATGGTGCCGCCGGAGCGCGCGGCCTGGATTCCGGCCGGCATGGCCCACGACGTGCACGTGCTGGCGCAGATCAGCACGCGCAGCATCTACGTCGAGCCGGAGGTCAGCGCGGCGTTGCCGGGCGATTGCCGGGTGATCGGGGTGTCGGCGCTGATGCGCGAATTGCTGCTGGAGACGCTGGACCTGCCGCTGCAGGCCGACGCCGCCGGCGGCTCGCGCCCGGACCTGATCTACTCGTTGATCGTGCGCGAGATCGAACGCGCGCCGGTGTTGCCGCTGGATATTCCGTTCCCGTCCGAACCGCGCCTGGCCGCGCGCTGCCGCGCCTACCTCGCCCAGCCGTCGCCGCACGACGGCATCGACGACTGGTGCCGCGACCTGGCGATGAGCCGGCGCACCTTCACCCGCCGCTTCCGCGCGCAGACCGGCAGCAGCTTCGCCCAATGGTGCCGGCAGGCGGCGATCTTCGCCGCCTTGCCGCGGCTGGCCGCGGGCGAGCCGATCACGGCGTTGGCGCTGGACCTGGGTTACGAAAGCGCGTCGGCGTTCACGACCATGTTCAAGCGATTGATCGGGATGCCGCCGAGCCGCTACCTGGCGACGGCGCGGGCGTATGCGCCGGAGCGCTAGCGGGTCGGCGCGGCCGTAGCGAACCCCGCATCGGTCGCGCCGACGCATGGCCGACTGTAGGAGCGGGGCAAGCTGCGACCGCGACACAACGCTTGCGGCGTAAGCGTCGTCGCAGTTGCGTCCCCGCGGTCGCGGCTCGCGCCGCTCCTACAGGGAGAAACGCGGTCCGACGAAGCGATTGTCGGACGCAGCGACTGTAGGAGCGGCGCAAGCCGCGACCGCGACACTGCGCTTGCGGCGCTCCCGTCCAGGAAACCAGCCCCGGCCTCAGCCGATCGCTTTCGCCGCTTCGTCGATCAACGCCGCCACTTCGGCCGGCTTCGATGCCAGCGAGGCGTGGCTGGCTTCGAGCGTGATCGTCTTGTTCGGATTCATCCGCGCCGACATGCGCTGTTGGTTCTGCGGCGCGATCATGCGGTCGTGGGCGGAAATCTGGTACCAGGTTGGCTTGGACTTCCAGGCCGGCGTCGAGATGGCGTCGCCGAAAGTGCTCGCCAGCGGCGCTTTCTGGGTCACCGCCATCACCAGGCCTTCTTCGGCGCTGAGGTCCTGGCAGAAGCTTTCGTGGAACTTGTCGGCTTTCAGCCACAGGTAGCCGTCGCTGTCGGGGGCGAGGTTCGGCGCCGCTTCGGGCAGGTGTTCCTGGGTGATGCCGCCGGGGCTCTCGCCGCTGTCGGGCGCGAACGCGGCGATGTAGACCAGGCCGGCGACCTTGTCGTGGTTGCCGGCCTCGGTGATCACCGCGCCTCCGTAGGAATGGCCGACCAGCAGCACCGGGCCCGGCGCCTGTTCGATCATCTTGCGGGTGCGGGCGGCGTCGTCGGCCAGCGAGGTGAGCGGGATCTCCACTGCCCGCAGGTCGGTGTAGCCCTTGCGCGAGAGTTCGACGATGGTCTTGGCCCAATGCGCCGCGCCGCCCCAGAAGCCGTGTACGAGAACGATGGTGGGTTTGCCGCTCATATCCTTGACCCCAGGTTGGGTGAATGCGCCAACGCGATGTTCGTACGGCGGCCGGTTGGCGTCGGCGGCTGCGCCCGCGCCGCGGTCGTGCGTCGGAAGCGGCGGGGTACCGAAATTTCCATAGCCGCAAACCAGGGCGCGTGAATTTTCGATGCGCGCTTTTAATGTTGCTGAATGCTGCGGGATTCATGGTTTTGGCTATCGAAATAGCCAACACTGCTGGACGGCTCCGGTTGACCGTGCGTGCGTCGGCGGGTTCGCGCACGCGGCGCAGGCCGTCGGCGGCGTCGTCGCCCCGGGATGGTTCGGTCCGATGCCGACCGCGGAGTCGGACCCAGGCGGACGAACATGGCGAGGACGCGGCGTTGTCGTGGCACGGCCCGGGCCGCCGCGGCGCAGCGACTGCAGGAGCGGCGCAAGCCGCGACCGCGGCACTACGCTTGTGGCGCTGGTTTCGTCGTAGTTGGGTTGTCGCGGTCGCGACTCGCGTCGCTCCTACAGGGCAGTGTCGCTGCGGCCCGGATTATTTGGCGATCAGCAGGAACAGCGAGCGGGCCTGCGCGCCGTAGGTCGTGTTCTCGCCGCCGATCAGGGTCTCGCTGCCGGGTGCGGCGACTGCGTTGGGGCCTTCGTTCCAGGTCGCGGTGTCGGTCACGCGGTACCACTGCTTGCCGTTGCCGGGCCATGGCAGGACGAAGTTCACCGGCCCCGACCAGCCGTTGTAGGCGACATAGATCGCGCTGGCGCTGTCGCCGAATTCGCTGCCGTCGATGCGCCAGGCCAGGGCGTGGTTGTCGGCGCCGTTGAAGTAGGCGCTGTCGGCCTGCGCGCCGTCGGGCTTGAACCAGCGCAGTTGCTCCATCGCGTTGCCGTTGTTGTCGCTGCCCGAATAGAAGTTCGCCGGGCGCAGCGCCGGATGCGCCTTGCGGAACGCGATCAGGCGCTTGCTGTAGGTCTCGTGGTCGGCCTCGACCGCGCTGCGGGTCCAGTACAGCCAGTTGGCGGCCGAGTCGAGGTTGTAGGTGTTGTTGTTGCCGAACTGGGTGCGCAGGGCTTCGTCGCCGCCGGTGATCATCGGCACGCCGGCGCTGAGCATCAGCAGGGCCAGCCCGGTGCGCGCGGCCCTACGCTGGTCGGCGACGATGCCGCTCTGGTTCCAGCTGAGATTGTGGTCCTCGCCGCCGTCGGACGGCCCGTACGGCCAGGGCTGGTTGTTCTGCTTGTCGTTGTAGGCGTACAGGTCGTTGAGGGTGAAGCCGTCGTGGGCGACCACGAAGTTGATCGAATGCCAGGGCTTGCGGCCGTCGTCGCCGTACAGGTCGTTGGAGCCGGACACGCGCGTGGCCAGGGTGCCGGGCGTGACCGTCTCCACGCCGAGCTTGTTCTGCTTCTTGCGCAGCGCGTCGCGGTACAGGCCGTTCCACTCGGCCCAGCCGGCGGGAAAACCGCCGACCTGATACGAGTTTCCGCCGATCGCCCACGGCTCGGCGATCAGGTCGAGGCCGGTGCCGCCGGCGGCCGGGCGCGGCGGCAGCTCGGCGACGATGCGGTTGAGCGCGTTGCCGCTGTCGTTTTTGTCGAAGTTGAAGCAGCCGTGCTGGCAGCTGTTGCCGAGCACCGACGCCAGATCGAAGCGGAAGCCGTCGACGCCGAGCGCGTCGCGCCAGTAGGCCAGCGAATCGACGATCAGGTTCTGGGCGACGGGATGGCGGGTGTTGTAGTTGCCGCCGACGCCGGTGTTGTCCCAGGGGTATTTGTAGTCGCTGGTCAGCGAGTAATACGCCGGGTTGTCGAGGCCGCGGAACGACAGCAGGTTGTACACGCTGAGCCCGTCGGTACCGCTCCACGGGCCGCCTTCGCCGGTGTGGTTGTAGACCACGTCGATGTAGACCTTGATGCCCGCGTCGTGGAAGGCCTTGACCATCGCCTTCCATTCGCGGGTCGGTCCGCCGGCGGATTTGTCGTAGGCGTAGCGGCGGTCCGGGGCGAAATAGTTGAGGGTCATGTAGCCCCAGTAGTTGTCGCCCGCGGTGGAGTTTGGGTCGACATCGTTCTGGTCGTTCTGCGCTTCCTGCACCGGCAGGAACTCGACCGCGGTGACGCCCAGCGCGGCCAGCGCCGCGGCCTTGCGCGCGGCGCCCTTGTAGGTGCCGCGCTCGGCGGCGGGCACGCTGTCGTCGTTGCGGGTGAGCCCGCGCACGTGCACTTCGTAGATCACCTCGTCCTTGAGCGCGCGGGTCGGCTTGCTGCCGGTGGACGTCGCATCCGCGGCCAGCGCGATGCCCTTGCTCGCGCACAGGCCGCTGTCCTTGTTTCGGTGCGGGGCGCCGCTGGCGTAAATCGTGCCGTCGGCGCAGGTCGCGGTATTCGGGTCCTGGCTGATTTCGCGCGCGTAGGGATCGAGCAGCAGCTTGTTGGGATTGAAACGGTTGCCGGCGTTGTCGACGTCGCTGACGAAGCCGGCGGCGCTGCCCTTGGTCCAGGCGGCGTCGTAGGGCCAGTTCGGGCCCCAGGCGCGGTAGCCGTAATAGACCGTGCCGGCGATGCCGTAGGTGTTCTTGATCGTGCTGGTCGGCAGCGACAGCGACCACACCTGGGTCGCGGCGTCCTTGCTCAGCGCCAGCCGCGCGACTTCCTGGGTGCCGGTCGGGTTCTTGTACAGGAACACCTCGACGCGGGTGGCGCGCGAGGAATAGACGCGGAACGCGAGGTTGGCCTGGGCGGCGTCGTAGCGCGCGCCGAGTTGCTGCGCGTCGATGGCGGCGTGGGCGGGGCTCAGCGCGCAGGCCAGCGCGGCCAGGGCGAGGGCGCGCAGTGTCGCGCCGGCGCATCGCCGCTGGCTCGGTCGGTGTTCGTCCATCGTCGCCGTTCTCCGTGATCGCGCGCGCCGCGAAGGTCGCGGGCATCTGCGACGACTGTAGGAGCAAGCCGCAGCGCAGCATGGCCGGCTGCAATCGTATTCATGCGGGGCGAGCCGATGCGGGTCACAGCTCTTGCAGGAGATTATTGTGGAAGTGCCCTTGTGGGAGGGCTCTTGTGGGAGGGCCTTCAGGCCCGATGCTTTTCTTTCAGGGCATCGCGATCCGAAACAAGAGCATCGGGCCTGAAGGCCCTCCCACAAGAACCTTCCTATCGCAGCCTGCGCTTACTTGATCCGATGCTTGCCCAGCTTGCGCGCCAGGGTGCGCCGGTGCATGCCCAGGCGCCGCGCGGTTTCGGAGATGTTGAAGTCGGTCGCCGCCAGCATCTCGTGGATGCGCTCCCATTCCAGGGTCTTGATCGAGGTCTGGCGATCGGTCAGTTCGACGTTGACGTCGCCCTGCGCGCGGCCGAACGCGGCTTCGATGTCGTCGGTGTTGGACGGCTTGGCCAGGTAGTGCAGGGCGCCGAGCTTGATCGCCTCGACCGCGGTGGCGATGCTGGCGTAGCCGGTCAGCACCACGATCAGCATGTCCTCGTCGTGGGCGTGCAGCGCCTGCACGCAGGCCAGGCCGGAGTCGCCGCCGGCGAGCTTGAGGTCGACCACGGCGTAGCCGGGCGTGTGTTCGCCGAGCAGGGCCTGCACCTCGCTGAGCTGGGTCGCGTTGTGGACGATGTAGCCGCGGCGCTCGAACGAGCGCGTCAGCGTGCGCGCGAACGCGGCGTCGTCCTCGACGATCAGCAGCCGGCGCGGCTCGTCGTCCTCGTCGTCGAATCCGGGCGGCAGCGGCGGCAGTTCCTCACTCATCCGACGACTCCGGCGGCGTCAGCGCGGCCAGCGGCAGGCTCATGGTCACCACCGCGCCGCTGGGTTCGCGGTTGCGCGCGACCATGCTGCCGCCGAGCTGGCGCGCCACGTTGAGGGCGAGAAACAGGCCCAGCCCGCCGCCGGGACGGCCCTTGCTGGACTGATACGGCTTGCCGAAATGCGACAGCATCGCCGGGGCGAAACCCGGGCCGGCATCGCTGACCCGCAGCACCAGCCGGTCCTCGTCGCGCCAGGATTCCAGCCCGACCCAGCCGGGCGAAGCCTCCAGCGCGTTGTCGAGGACGTTGCAGATCATCTGCTTGAGGCCCGAGTCGGAAATGATCGCCACATCCTCGCCGAAGCCGTTCTCGTAGTCGAATCCGCGCACCGGCCGGGTGGTGCGCCATTCGCCGACCAGGTCGTCGAGGAATTCGGCCACGGTGGTGATCGCCGGCGCCTCGCCGCGGGCTTCGCCGGCCGATAGCAGGATGCCGGTGACGATGCTCTTGCAGCGGGTCAGCTGGGTCTGCATCTCGTCGAGTTCCTGCAGCAGCTCGGGCTGCTGGGTGAACGGCGGCATCCGCCGCCAGTCGCCGAGGATCACCGACAGCGTCGCCAGCGGCGTGCCCAGTTCGTGCGCGGCGCCGGAGGCGAGCAGGCCCATGCGCACGATGTGCTCTTCCTCGGCGGCGCGCTGGCGCAGGTCGGCCAGGCGCTGGTCGCGCGCGCGCAGGTTGCGGCCGATGCGGGTGATGAACACCACCAGCAAGGTCGCGTTGAGGGCGAAGCACAGCAGCAGGCCCTGCACGTAGGGATCGCGCAGGCCACGGGTCGGGTCGGCCGGGATCACCACCGGGCCGGCGAACGCGGTCAGGGCGATGAAGCAGGCCGTGGTCACCACCACCACCGCGCAGCTGGCCCAGGTGCGCAGCAGCACGCAGGCCAGCGCCACCTGCAGCAGGTACAGGAACACGAACGGATTGGCCGCGCCGCCGCTGAGGTAGAGCTGCGCGGTGAGGGTGAGGATGTCGACCAGCAGGGCCAGGAACAGCGCGCCGTTGGTCACTTCCTCGCGCTTGCGCCAGCGCAGCATGCTGACCAGGTTGAACGCGGCCAGGCAGGCCAGCACGATCGCCATCGGCATCAGCGGCAGCTTGATGCCGAAGCCGTAGTGGACGAAGACGATGGTGGCGACCTGGCCGATCACCGCGATCCAGCGCAGCTGGATCAGCTGGTGCATGTTCTTGACCCCGGTGCCGTCGCGCGAGGCCGGGAGGGGCGGGGCGAGCTGCATGCGTTTGGGCAGGAACGAGTGAAGAGGAGTGAGGAGCGAGTAAAGCACGGCAGGCGGGCGGAAGCGGCGGGGAGGCGTTGCGGCGGTCGACCGGCGTTGCGGCGCTAGGCGGCCGCGGCGCGGCGCCGGGCCTGTTCCCGCCACACCCGCCAGGCCGCCCACGCCACCATCAGCGCCAGCGCGAACCAGGTCAGTGCGTACTGCAGGTGGTTGTTCGGGAATTTTATCACCGTGAGTCCGCCGACCGGCCATTGCGGCGCGGTGCGCAGGTCGCCGGGCAACGGCGCGGCGCGCTCGGCGTCGACGAAGTAGGGCGCGACGGCGCCGTCGAGCTTGCGCGCGGCGGCGATCGCGGCGACATCGCGCGAGAACCAGCGGTCCTGCCCGGGTTGGTTGTCGCGCAGGAAACCGCCGCCGGGTTCGCTCAGCCGCAGCAGGCCGGTGACCACGGCCTCGCCGGGCGGCGGCGGCGCGGATTGCGCGGCGCGCGCGTCGGGCACGTAGCCGCGGTTGACCAGCACGGTGTAGCCGGCGTCGGTGCGCAGCGGGCTCAGCAGCCAGAAGCCGGGGCCGAGGTCGGTGACCGCCTGCACCCGGGTGTCGGCGCCGGGCAGCCAGCGCCCGCGCAGCCGCACGTGGCGGTATTCGTCGCGCGCCGCGCTCACGCCGGGCCACTGCGCCGGTGCCGGCGGATCGCCGGGTTCGGCGTGCACGCGCGACTCCACCCGCTGGATCAGATCGCGCTTCCAGCCCAGCCGCTGCACCTGCCACGCGCCGAGCGCGATCAGGCCGGCGAACAGCGCCAGGAACACGGCGCCGATCAGGCCGAGGACGAAGGAACTGCGCGGAGCTTTGACGCTGGTCGCCATGAGGTGGCCTCGTGCGGAAGACGAGAGGGGCGAGCCGGTTGCGTGGGGATGATAGCCCTGCGGGGACCGGGGCGGGTGAGGCCGCGCGAACGGCGCGCGGGCCGCCGGGCCAGGGCCCGCTGAAGTCTCTGGGTCCCCGCCTGCGCGGGGACGACGTTCTGGTAACGGCGCGGCGAGTGCGGAACCCGCACCCGCCGCCTTGGATCCGCGACGCGGAAACCGCGAAGAGGAGCGCTATCCACTCACTCCTCCCCGCTATCTCCTACGGCTTTCAGGGCATGTTCCGCATCTCGTGCGGCATCGGCATCATGTTCACGTTCAAGTGGTGCATGACCCACAGCGAACCGGCCAGGGTGATCACCACGATCACGATGGTGAAGATCAGCGCCAGCATGTTCCAGCCGCCTTCCGACTTCGTGTTCATGTGCAGGAAGTAGACCATGTGCACGACGATCTGGACCACGGCGAAGGCCAGGATCACCGCGGCGGTGACGCCGGACGACGGCAGCACCTTGGCCATGACCAGCCAGAACGGGATCGCGGTCAGGAACACCGACAGCAGGAAGCCGATGGTGTAGCCCTTGACGGTGCCGTGGTAGTCGTCGTGCTCTTCGTGGTCGTGGCCATGATCGTCGTGGCCGTGCGCGTTGTCGTGGTGTTGCGCGGACTGGGTCACGGCAGCACTCCCATCAGGTAGACGAAGGTGAAGACGCCGATCCAGACGACGTCGAGGAAGTGCCAGAACATCGACAGGCACAACAAGCGGCGGCGGTTCGGCGCGGTCAGGCCGTGCTTGCCCAACTGCACCATCAGCACCACCAGCCAGACGATGCCGAAGGTGACGTGCAGGCCGTGGGTCGCGACCAGGGCGAAGAACGAGGACAGGAACGCGCTGCGCTGCGGACCGGCGCCTTCGTGGATCAGGTGGGCGAACTCGTACAGTTCCAGGCCGATGAAGGCCAGGCCGAACACGCCGGTGATCGCCAGCCAGCCCTGCACCGCGGCCAGCTTGCGCTTGGTCATCGCGATCATGGCGAAGCCGTAGGTGATCGACGACAGCAGCAGCATCGAGGTGTTGATCGCCACCAGCTGCAGGTCGAACAGGTCCGCGCCCGACGGGCCGGCCGCGTAGCTGCGGCCGAGCACGCCGTAGGTGGCGAACAGCACGGCGAACACCAGGCAGTCGCTCATCAGGTAGAGCCAGAACCCTAGCAGGGTGCCGTTTTCCGGATGGTGCTTGCCCTTCAGGTCCAGGAAGCGCGAAGCCGAAGAGGCCGGCTGCGCCTGGGCGTGGGAGAGGATGGCGGTGGCGTCAGACATGGGCGGCGGCCAGTTGTTGCGTGCGCAGGTTTTCCGCGGCGGTCACTTCGTCCGCCGGGATGTAGTAGTCGCGCTTGTAGTTGAAGGTGTGGACGATCGCGGCGACCAGCATCGCGGCGAAGAACACCCCGGCGACCAGCCACATCTGCCAGATCAGGGCGAACGCGCAGACGGTGCTGAGCAATGCGATGACCAGGCCGGCGGCGGTGTTCTTGGGCATGTGGATGGCCAGGAAGCCCGAGGTCGGACGCTGGAAGCCGTTCTGCTTCATGTCGTGCCAGGCGTCGTTGTCGTGCACGACCGGGGTGAAGGCGAAGTTGTAGGCCGGCGGCGGCGACGAGGTCGACCACTCCAGGGTGCGGCCCTGCCACGGGTCGCCGGTCGGGTCGCGCAGCTTCTCGCGGTTGCGGATGCTGACGAAGATCTGGATCAGCATGCAGGCGATGCCGATCGCGATCAGCGCGGCGCCGAAGGCGGCGATGAGGAACCAGATCTGGATCGAGGGATCGTCGAAGTGGCTCATGCGCCGGGTCACGCCCATCAGGCCGAGCACGTACAGCGGCATGAACGCGAAGAAGAAGCCGATCTGCCAGAACCAGAACGAGCACTTGCCCCAGAACGGATCGAGCTTGAAGCCGAAGGCCTTGGGCCACCAGAAGTTGATGCCGGCGAACAGGCCGAACAGCACGCCGCCGATGATGACGTTGTGGAAGTGCGCGATCAGGAACAGGCTGTTGTGCAGGACGAAGTCGGCCGGCGGCACCGCCAGCAGCACGCCGGTCATGCCGCCGATGGTGAAGGTGACCATGAAGCCCACCGTCCACAGCATCGGCACCTCGAAGCGGATGCGGCCGCGGTACATGGTGAACAGCCAGTTGAAGATCTTCGCGCCCGTCGGGATCGAGATGATCATCGTGGTGATGCCGAAGAACGAGTTGACGCTCGCGCCCGAGCCCATGGTGAAGAAGTGGTGCAGCCACACCAGGTACGACAGGATCGTGATCACCACCGTCGCGTACACCATCGAGGCGTAGCCGAACAGGCGCTTGCCGCTGTAGGTGGAGACGATCTCGGAGAAGATGCCGAAGCACGGCAGGATCAGGATGTAGACCTCCGGGTGGCCCCAGATCCAGATCAGGTTCACGTACATCATGGGGTTGCCGCCCAGATCGTTCGTGAAGAAGTTGGTGCCCGCGTAGCGGTCGAGCGAGAGCAGCACCAGCACCGCGGTCAGCACCGGGAACGCGGCCACGATCAGCACGTTGGTGCACAGCGAGGTCCAGGTGAACACCGGCATCTTCATCATGCTCATGCCCGGCGCGCGCATCTTGACGATGGTCGCGATCAGGTTGACGCCCGATAGCAAGGTGCCGACGCCCGCGATCTGCAGCGCCCATATGTAGTAGTCGACGCCGACGCTCGGGCTGTAGGCGATGCCCGACAGCGGCGGGTAGGCCAGCCAGCCGGCGGTGGAGAACTCGCCGACGAACAGCGACACCATCACCAGGCCGGCGCCGCAGGCGGTCATCCAGAAGCTGAAGTTGTTGAGGAACGGGAACGCCACGTCGCGCGCGCCGATCTGCAGCGGCACCACGTAGTTCATGAAGCCCGTCACCAGCGGCATCGCCACGAAGAAGATCATGATCACGCCGTGGGCGGTGAAGATCTGGTCGTAGTGGTGCGGCGGCAGGAAGCCGGCGTTGTCGCCGAAGGCCATCGCCTGCTGCATGCGCATCATGATCGCGTCGGCGAAACCGCGCATGAGCATGACCAGCCCCAGCACGATGTACATGATGCCGATCTTCTTGTGGTCGATGCTGGTGAACCACTCGTTCCAGAGATAGCCCCAGAGCTTGTAGCGGGTCAGCAGCGCGAGCACGGCGACGCCGCCGAGCGCGACCATGGCGAAAGTAGCGATCAGGATCGGCTCGTGCAGCGGGATCGCGTCCCACGTGAGCCGGCCGAAGATCAGCTTGGCGAGGTTGGATTGGTCAGACATCTTCGCTCCGAAGTCCGCGTGCGGACCTGCGCGCGCGAGGCGCGCGGTTGAATGCTTGCGCTAAACGCTCAGGGGGCCAGGGTGGCGACGCCCCAGCTGGGGACGGCCGACGGCTCGGTGACGCACATCGCCGAGAGCACCACCGGGCCGCCGCGCAGGTCGCCGCGGCGGCGCGGCGCCAGCGCGTTGGCGCTGTTGCCCAGGCCGCCGTTGGCGTCGATCATCATCATCTCGTCCATGCACATCTTCGATGCGTCGACGCAGCGGTTGAGGATGGCCTTGTACAGGCCCGGCGCGACCGCGGAATAGCTGCGCACCGGTTCCTTCTCGCTGGGCTTTTCCAGCTCCAGGTAGCCGGCGCGTTCCAGGGTCTGGCCGCCGGCGCGGTTGCTTTGCACCCATTGGTCGAAGCCGGCCTGGTCCAGGCCGTGGAACTTGAAGCGCATGTGCGAGAAGCCGGCGCCGCTGTAGTTGGCGGAGAAGCCCTCGTACTCGCCCGGGTGGTTCATCACCGCGTGCAGTTGGGTCTCCATGCCCGGCATGGCGTAGATCTGGCCGGCCAGGGCGGGGATGTAGAAGGAGTTCATCACCGACGACGCGGTGATCTTGAACTTGATCGGGCGGTCGACCGGCGCGGCGATCTCGTTGATCGTGGCGATGTTGTACTCGGGATAGAGGAACAGCCACTTCCAGTCCAGCGCCACCACCTCGATCTCCAGCGGCTTGACGTCGGCGGCGACCGGCTGGCCGGCCTTGATCCGGTCGAGCGGGCGGTACGGGTCGAGGGTGTGGGTGCTGACCCAGGTGATCGCGCCGAGCACGATGATGATCAGCAGCGGCGCCGCCCAGATCAGCAGCTCGAGCTGGGTCGAGTGGTCCCAGTCGGGCTTGTAGGTCGCCTTCGTGTTGGAGGCGCGGTAGCGCCAGGCGAAGAACAGGGTCAGCGCGATCACCGGCACGATGATCAGCAGCATCAGCACGGTGGAGACGATGATGAGATCGCCCTGCTGGCGGGCCACGTCGCCGGGCGCGTTGAGCAGGAGCGTATTGCAGCCCGCCAGCGGCAGCAGCGCGCCGGCCAGGAGCAGGGGACGGAGGAGGGACTTGATTGCGTTCATCAACCTGACGCTTAAGCACGACAAGGCCGCGAGGCTCGCGGCGACCGCGCAATTGTGCGCCGCAGCGAGGGCCGGGACGATTGGACGTTTTGTCCTATGGCAGCGTGGCAATCCGGATGGGAAGCTTACGCCGTCCCGCTCTTCGGGGCGCAGGCCCGTGCGCGGTTTCCGCCGCCTCCGGCCGCGGCGGTTTCGGCGCGAAACCCTGGCAAACCCCGTGTTTTCGGGCCTTGCGGCCCGTTCGTCGGGAGCGTGGCGCCCGTTCGCGAACGGCGCGGCGGCGCGGCCAGGAGTAAGGTATCGGCACGGCCGGATGAACCGATCCGCCCAAGTCGGCACGTTCGCCACGGCCCGCAGCGCCCCGCGGCATTGCGCACTTTCTTTCCCGCACCACGCACCGAGCTGCAGCAGACGATGCAAACGCCAAATCACGCAAACCCCGATTCCATGACCGTCTCGGTGCACGGCACCGATTCGCACGCCGAGGTCGCGCCGGGCGACATCGCGGTCGGCGTGGTCATCGGCCGCGCTTCGGAATACTTCGACTTCTTCGTCTACGGCATCGCCTCGGCGCTGGTGTTCCCGTCGGTGTTCTTCCCGCACCTGGGCAAGCTCGAAGGCACGCTGTGGTCGTTCGCGATCTTCGCGTTGGCGTTCATCTCGCGTCCGCTGGGCACGGTGTTGTTCATGTGGATCCAGCGCCGCTGGGACCGCAGCACCAAGCTCACCATCGCCTTGTTCCTGCTCGGCACCTGCACCGCCGGCATCGCCTTCCTGCCGGGCTTCGCCAAGATCGGCGCGCTGTCGCTGGTGCTGCTGTCGGTGTTCCGCCTCGGCCAGGGCGTGGCCCTGGGCGGCAGCTGGGACGGCCTGCCGTCGCTGCTGGCGCTCAACGCGCCGAAGGAGCGCCGCGGCTGGTACGCGATGCTCGGCCAGCTCGGCGCGCCGGTCGGCTTCATGATCGCCGCGGCGCTGTTCGCTTATCTCAGCACCGCGCTGTCGCGCCAGGACTTCCTCGACTGGGGCTGGCGCTATCCGTTCTTCGCCGCGTTCGCGCTGAACGTGGTGGCGCTGTTCGCGCGCCTGCGCCTGGTGGTGACCCACGAGTACGAGCGCGAACTCGGCGAGCAGCAGCTCGAGCCGACGCCGGTGCTGGAGCTGTTCCAGGCCAAGGGCCGCCACGTCGTCATCGGCGCGTTCGCCGCGCTGGCCAGCTACGCGCTGTTCCACATCGTCACGATCTTCCCGCTGTCGTGGATCGTGCTGTATTCCGACCAGTCGGTGCCGCAGTTCCTGGTGGTGCAGATCGTCGGCGCCGCGCTCGCCGCCGGCGCGGTGGTGGCCTCGGGCTGGATCGCCGACAAGTTCGGCCGTCCGCGCACCCTGGCCGCGCTGGCCGCGGCGATCGCGATGTTCAGCGGCTTCGCCCCGACCCTGCTCGGCTCGGGCGAACTCGGCCAGGACGTGTTCATCCTGGTCGGCTTCATCCTGCTCGGCCTGTCCTACGGCCAGGCCGCCGGTTCGGTCACCGCCAACTTCGGCGCCAAGTACCGCTACACCGGCGCGGCGCTGACCTCCGACCTGGCCTGGCTGATCGGCGCCGCGTTTGCGCCGCTGGTGGCGCTGGGCCTGTGCGCGCACTTCGGCCTGGGCTTCGTCGGCGTGTACCTGCTGTCGGGCGCGGTCTGCACGATGGCGGCGCTGGGCGTGAACCGGATGCTCAAGCTGCGCAGCTGAAGCCGGAGCGAGAAGCGAGTCTGGAGAAGTGAGGAGTGAGCGAAAGCCACTCCTCACTTTTTGCCCGACATCAAGCCCTTCTCTCGCTCCTCACTCCTCTCCGCTCACTCCTCGCTCCCGCGCGCTATCTCCGCGCCACCGCCACGCACCGCGCCAGGTCCTCCAGATACGCCTCCACCCCCTGGTCGTGCACCGGCGTCACCGTCATGTGCAGCGCCGCGGGACTGGCGAGCCGGCTGATCTGCCAGCCGCGCTCCTGCATCGCGTCGCCGACGGCGTGGATGTCGAATTCGTCGGAGCCGAACGCGATCACGCTCAGGTCCGGCTTGCCCAGCACGTGCAGGCCGCCGATGCGCTCGATGCCCTCGATGTAGCGGTCGCGCAGGTGCATCACCCGCTGCGCCAGCGCGCGGTAGCCGGTTTCGCCGAGGTAGTGCATGACCGCCCAAGCCGCGGCGACCGCGCCGCCGGCGAGGGTGCCCGACAGGGTCTGGCTGCGCCAGGTGCCCTTGGGCCATTGGTTGTACTCGAAGGTCTGGTGGGCGTGGTCGTCGGGATCGGCGTGCAGCAGCACCGACACGCCGTTGGCGGCGTAGCCGAAAGTGTGCAGGTCGGCCGAGAGCGAACGCACGCCCGGCAGGGCCAGGTCGAAGCGCGGCACGCCGGCGACGAAGCGCGCCACGTGCGGGGCGAGGAAACCGCCGATGCAGGCGTCCACGTGCAGCCACACGTCGCGGTCGCGGGCGATCCGGCCGATCGCCTCGACCGGATCGATCGCGCCGAACGGCTGCGACGGCGCCGAGGCCACGATCATCATCGTCTCCGGTTCGATGCACTGGCCCAGGGTCTCGACGCTGGCGCGGTAGTCGCCGCCGATGGCGACCCGGATCAGGTCCAGGCCCATGATCTCGGCGGCCTGTTCGTACACCGGGTGGGCGCTGGCCGGCAGCAGCAGGTGCGGCCGGCGCACGTGCGGGCGGCGCGCGCGGAACGCGCGGTAGGCGCTGCACACCGCCAGCATCGCGCTCTCGGCGCTGCCGCAGGTGACCGTGCCGGCGGCCTCGCGTCCGCCGCCGAGCAGCGACAGCGAGATCTGCACCAGGTCCTCCTGCATGCGCTGCAGGCTCGGGAACAGGTGCGGCGCGCGCGCGTTCTCGCTGATGAACATGGCGTAGGCGCGGCGGGCCACGTCGAGCACGTCCTCGCCGGCGTAGTAGACGTCCAGCGAGGCGCGGCCCTGGCGCCAGTCGGTGTCGGCGCTGCGCAGCGCCGACAGGGCTTGCTGCAGTTCGCTCCAGGGTTGGCCGCGGGCGGGCAGGGTCTTGCGTCCTTGGACGGTGAGGGAAGGCATCATCGGCGCGGTTCTCATGTCGGTGGGGGCGGGAACGGCGGTGGGGGGCAACGGGGGAGAGCAAAAGCGCGGGCGCCGCGTCGGCGGTGCCGGCGCGGGTGTGCGCGGTATCGATGCGCGGATGGGATCGGCTTCGCGTTATCGCGGCGCGCGCGCGGCGGCTGCCGGAACGCGCGTAGCGGCGTGACCGGTTGCGCGCGCGGAATGCCTCAAGGTTCGCAGCCGGCGGGCGACGCGGTGCCGTATCGGTGCGCGGCGCGTTGCGGCGGCCGCGGCGGTCGCCGCGCGGGCAAGGGCGAAGGACGCGCCGGTCGGCGCGAGGCGGTCGGATTCTTCAAAGGACTGGCTCCGTGTCGCGAAGAAATGATTCGTGTAGCGGGAGGTGTCGTGCCGGGCGTGTCGCGTGCGGCGCGCCCTGGGCGATCGGCGGTAGGCGTCGGACGAGGTCGTTGTTGTTCTGGTCCGGGCGCGCGATGCCGTTGCGACGCAATACGGGAATCGAAACTGCCAAGACAGTGTTACGTCGCAGTGTCGGCGCGGTCAACGCTGGCGCCCGCTGCGCTGTCCAAGTAGCGATGGTTATCGCATTGCGCGACGCGGACGATCACACAATTGCGCTCGCGCCGCGATGCGCGCGTCGTTCACGATCGCGACGGCGTCGCGCGAGGTCGCGCAAAACCCCGCGAAAATGGCGGTATACGAAACATCTTCGAGCGAAGGGAAAAGCGTTCGCCTCGACACGATGCGCGAACGAACGGTCGATGATCGAATGGACCGATCCTGCAAACAGGTCGCGGCGCGCCGAGGCCGGCTTGGGCAGGAGACAGCGGACGGCAGACAGCAACGGCGGCGCTGCGCTTCTCGCTGTCTCCCTCGGCTAGTCCATTGCGGCGGGGCTCAAGCGGCGGCGAGGGTCTTGGCGAACACGCTGCGGCCGTCGATGTCGCGTAGGTCCACGCTCAGCGCGCGGCTGTCCGGGTCGATGTTGACCTCGCCGAAGAACTGGAAGCCGGCCAGCGGCGAGGCGTTCGGCGCCGGCGGCGCCTTCTGGAACACCACCTGCGGGCCGAAGGTGGCGTCGAGCGCATTGGGCCCGAACGAGCCGGCGTTGAGCGGGCCGGCGACGAATTCCCAGAACGGCGAGAAATCCTGGAACGCGGCGCGGTTGGGATCGTAGTAGTGGGCGGCGCAGTAGTGCACGTCGGCGGTCAGCCAGACCACGTTGTCGACCGCGCGGATCGCGTGCAGCAGTTCGGCGAACTCCAGCTCGCGCCCGCGCGGCAGGCCCGGATCGCCGTTGGCCACGGCTTCCCAGCGCGGCCGGCCCTGCGCGTCGTTGCCGTCGGGCACCTGCAGGCCCAGCGGCATGTCGGCGGCGACGATCTTCCACAGCGCGCGCGAACGGCGCAGGTTCGTCGCCAGTTCGCGCAACTGGCGGCGGCCGAGGAAGGCGCTGTCGGCGTCCGCCGCCGACTGCAGGTTGGCGCTGTTGCCGCCGCGGTAGCTGCGCATGTCGAGCACGAACACGTCCAGCAGCGGGCCGTAATGCACGACCCGGTCGATGCGGGTGCGCTGGCCGTCGCCGTCGCGGCCGCGCGCGCGGCGTTGTGGCGAGTATTCCAGGAAGGCCTGGCGCGCGCGCCGCACCAGCAGGTCGATGTCCTTGACCGTGTAGCGCGGGTCGGCCGACAGGTCCTTGGCCGGCGACCAGTTGTTGACCACTTCGTGGTCGTCCCACTGCCAGATCTGCGGCACCTGCGCGGCGAAGCGGCGCAGGTTCTCGTCGCGCAGGTTGTAGCGGTAGCGGCCTCGGTATTCGTCGAGGGTCTCGGCGACCTTGTGCACGCCGTCGGCGACCAGGTTGCGCCAGATCCGGCCGTCCTCGGCCGTCGCCTGTTCGGCGATCGGGCCGTCGGCGTAGATGGCGTCGCCCGAATGCAGGAAGAAGTCCGGATCGCGCCGGCGCATGGCTTCGAAGATGCGCATGCCGCCGATCTCGGGATTGATGCCCCAGCCCTGGCCGGCGACGTCGCCGCCCCAGACCAGGCGCACCGGGCGGGTGCGCGCGAGCGGGCCGCTCGGCGCCGGGCGCAGGCGGCCTTCGCTCCACTCGCTGCGCACGCCGCTGTGGGCGTCTTCGAAGGCGACGCGGACGCGCCGTGCGGCGGTGCCGGACAGCGGCACATCCAGGCGCGCGGTGAAGTCGCCGGCCGCGGTCGCCAGCGGGCCGCGCAGGCGCAGGGCGCGGCGGAAGCCGTCTTCGTCGCCGATCTCGACCCACAGCCGCGCGGCGCGGTCGGCGCGCGCCCACACCGTGGCGCCGCCATCGCCGACGTCGCCGAACTGCAGGCCGCTCGGCAACTGCGGCCGCGCCGATTCGGCCGACACCAGCGCCGGCGCGGCGAGCGCGGGCAGGGCGCCGCCGAGCGCGCCCAGGCCCAGGGCGCTGCCGGACTGCAGCAGGAAGCGGCGGCGGGAGGCGTCGTGGTCGTGCATGGCGGGAGCCCGGCAGCGGGGATGCCCGAGGGTAACCGGCGCGGATGGCAGCCGTGTGGCTGTGGTCGCTGACTGTGGGAGGACTACAGTCCCGATGCTGTTCTGTCCGCTCGCAGCGATCTCGCACAAGGGCGTAGGGACTGAAGTCCCTCCCACAAACCCGGCTTCAGAACCCCACTTGCCACTCCAGCCGGACGCCCAGCGTGCTCTTGCGCCAGCGCTGTTGCCGCAGCCGTTGCCCTTCGTCGAGATATTCGAAGCTCTCGCCGCCGTCCTGGCGCAGCGGGTTGGTCAGGGTCAGGCGCAACTGCGCGTCGTCGCTGCGTTTCCACAGCGCGTAGGCGTCTAGTTCGCGCTTGGGCGTCTGCGCTTCGATTTCGCGCGCCGCGGTGCGCACCGGGCCGCCGCTGCGGTGGGTGTAGGACGCGCCGAGGGTCCAGTGCGGCGCGGGGCGGTAGTCCAGGCTGAGGGCGCCGGTGTAGCGCGGCTGGCGGTCGATGCGGTTGTCGGGGCCGGGAATGGCGTCCACGCGCGACCAGTGGCGATTGAATTGCAGGCCGATGTCGAGGTCCGGCGCGCGCTTGCGCAGCTTGGCCAGCGACAGCTTGCCGTCGAGCTCCAGGCCGTGCGACCGGGCGTCGCCGGTATTCAACGGCGACGCCACCCAACGGCCGTCGAGCAGCCGCGTGCTCTCGCCGATGAAGTCCTCGATCCGCCGCGCATAGCCGCCGACGCTGAGCGTGGCCGCTTCGCCCCAGTCGCGTTCGTAGGCCAGATCCAGTCCCGTCGCCAGTTCCGGGCGCAGCGCCGGATTGCCCTGGCGGTCGGGATCGAGCGCGCGGTTGTTGGTCGAGGTGTACGGACGCGGCGTCAGTTCGCGCAGTTCCGGCGCGCGGTAGCTGCGGCTCAGGCCCAGGCGCAGGCGCTGGTCCACGGCCAGTTTCCACAGCGACTGCAGCACCGGCGTCAGCAGCTGCGCGTCGTTGCGCAGCGGGGCGAAATCGCTGCCGGCGCTGCGGATGTCGATGCGTTCCCAGCGCGCGCCCAGGTACAGCGACCAGCGCGGCGTCGGCGACCACTCGTCCTGCAGGTAGGCCGCGCTGCGGCGGATGCGCGCGTCGAAGGATTGGTCGGTCGACTTGCCGGGGAAGCCGGGAAACTCGGCCAGCCGCTGCACCCGGCGCTCGCTGCGGCGGTCCTGGCCCAGGTCCCAGCCGGCCTGCACGGTATGCGCGCCGCGCACGGCGAACGAGTATTTGCCGCTGAGCGCGTGGTTGCGCACGTCCAGCCGGCTGTCGGTGGCCTCTTCCAGGTTGCGCGCGCCGTCGCGGCCGTCGGCGTCCTCGCGATAGCGGGTGCGTTCGCGGTTGCCGTCGAGGTTGAGCTTGGTTTCCAGGCGCGCGCCGCTGGCGAAGCCGTGGGTCCAGGCCAGTTCGTTGCGCAGCTGCAGCAGGCGCAGGTCGGTGCGCTGGCGATAGTCGGTGTGGTCGAGCTCGGGTCCGAGCGAGGTCGACCAGTGGATGTCGCCGCGCTTGCGGTGACGGCGGACCTCCAGGCCGCTGCGCCAAGCGATGCGGTCGCCGTTGGCGAGGGTGCGCTCGGCCGCCGGCGCCAGCGACAGCTGTTCGCGCACGCCGCGCGCGCGCAGGTCGGTGCGGCGCGCCAGGGTCTGCGCGCCGGCGTCGTCGAAGGCCTGCTCGATGCCGCGTTCGTCGACCTGGTGATCGTTGCGCAGCACGCTGGCGTCGAAGCTGCTGCTGGAGGCGTCGCCGCGGCGGGTGCGGCTCCACGCCGCGCTGGGCTTGAAGCCGTTGCCGCTGTGCTTGAGCGCGAAGGTGAGCCGGTCGCGATCGCGGCGCGCCTGCTTGGCCAGGACGATGTTGATCGTGCCGGCGATGGCTTCGCCGCGCAGGTCGGCGGTGGTGGTGCGCAGCAGTTCGATCCGTTCGACCTGATCCGGCCGCAGCGTGGCCGGGTCGAAGCCCGGCGGCGCGGCGCGGCCGTCGATCAACACCTGGGTGTAGCCCTTGCCGAGCCCGCGCAGGGCGATCGCACCGCCGCCGGCGCCGTCGGACACCGACACGCCGGGCAGCCGCTTGAGCGCGTCGGCCAGGGTGTCGTCGCCGTAGCGGGTCAATTCGTCGCTGGCGACGACGATGCGCGAGGCGGTGTCGTCGCGGCACGGGTCGTAGTCCTGCGCCTGCACGGTGACGGTGTCCAGGCGGGTAACGGTGTCGCTAGCGGCGGCGTCCTGGGGCGGCTGGGCGAACGCGGCGCCGGCGCTCGATGCTAGGGCGAGCGCGGTATGCAGAGCGGTGCGGCGTAATGCGGCGGAGCGGGGCAAGGGCATCGGCGGGCGATCCGGTGGAGCGCGCGGGGCCGGCGGCGGGCAAGCCGCCGGCCTCCCGCGACGGCGGGCGAACGGAAGACGGATTGAGAAAGACGGATTGAGAAAGACGGATTGAGAAAGACGGATTGAGAAAGACGCGAGCGGCGCGCTCAGCGCAGCAGCGGTTCGGGATCCACGCGCTGGCCGTCGTGCAGGACTTCCATGTGCAGGTGCGGGCCGGTGGCCTGGCCGCTGGCGCCGGAGCGGCCGATCGGCGCGCCGGCGGCGATGCGCTGGCCCTCGTGCACGTCGAAGTCCTGCAGGTGGGCGTAGAGCGTCTGCCAACCGTCGCCGTGGTCGAGCACCACCACCTTGCCGTAGCGCTCGCCCTCGGGGTAACGGTCGGTCGCGGCGACGACCAGCGCGGCGGCCGGCGCGTACACGCGGGTGCCGCGGCGGGCGGCGAAGTCGAGGCCGCGGTGCGGACGCACGCGGATGCCGCCGGTGACGCCGTAGCGGCTGGTGATGCGGGTATTAGTGAGCGGGACGGCGAGGGCGATGGATTCCGACGGCGCGTGCGGCCCGGCGTCCGGCGCCGCGCGAGCGGCGTCGTTCGCCTTGCCGGGCGGGGCGGCGGACGCTTTCGCGGATGCGGCCGCGATGTCTGCGCCGTGCGCGGCGACGGCGGCCGGAGCGCGGGCGGCGATGCGCGGCGGATCGCCGCCGGCGGCGGCCTGCGCCACGGCCAGCGCGCCGCAGCCGCCCAGGGCCAGCGCCACCAGCGCCAGGCGCGCGCGCGGGCGCAGGCGCGGCCGGTCGTCGCCGTGCAGCATGTGCTGCATGCGCAATTGGTGTTGGCCCGGATCGCGGCGACGGGTGAACGCGCTGGCGCCGGCCGGCGCGGCGCGGCCGACGGCCAGGCGCAGGGTGCTGAGATAGGCCTGCGCGCAGGCTCTGCGCTGGGCCGGATCGGCGCCGATCGCGGCGGCGTCGCAGCGCAGCTCTGCGGCCAGTTGCACGCGTCCGGCCAGCGCGCGCAGGAACGGGTTGAACCACAGCGCCGCCTGCACGAGCCGCATCAGCGCGGTGCGTTCGGGGTCGAGACGGCGCAGGTGCGCGGCTTCGTGGCGCAGCACCAACGCGAGTTGGGCGTCGTCCAGGTTCGCGGCCAGCGCCGCCGGCACGACCACGCTGCGGCGCGGCCAGCCCAGGGCGAAGGCGGTGGCGGCGTCGCGGCTCAGCAGCACCCGTACGCCGCGCGCGCGCAGCGCCTGCGACTCGCGCCGGCTGCGCGCGCCGCGGATGCGATCGCCGGCGGCGTGCGCGGTTCGCAGCGACCGCCGCAGCGCGAGGCTGTCGCGCAGCCAGCGCGCCAGGCTCCAGGCCACGCCGGCCAGGTACAGCGCGAGCGCCGCGCTCGCCAGGTCCACGACCGGTTGCGCTTCGAAAGCCTCGGCCGCTTGCGCCGGCGCGGTGGCGTCGGCGAACGCGTCCAGGCGCGGCAACGGCAGGCCGGACGGCAACGGCCAGGCCGGCGCGGCGGCGCCGCTGAGGTGCCAGATCGACGCGGCGAGGCTCGGCGCCAGCGCCAACAGCCACAGCGCCAGCCAATAGCCGAACGCGGCGTGGGAAATGCGCAGGCGGCGGTGCGCGGCGCCGCCCAGGAACCAGGCCAGCGCGCCGGCGAGCAACTGCGCACCGGCCTGCGCCAGCCAGAACCCGGCGTCCGCCGCGCTCATCGCGGTCGCTCCGGATCGGCGTCGCGCAGCATCGCTTCGAGCTGTTCGAGTTCGCCCTGGTCGAGCAAGCGGCTGTCGGCGAAGGCCTGCATCGGCAGCGGCCCGTCGATCTCCAGCACCCGGCGGGCGAAGTCGGCGCTGAGGGCGGCCAGGGTCGGCAGCTTGGCTACCGCGGCGTGGAACACCAGCAGCCCGTGGTGGTCGGCGCTGGCGATCAGGCCCTTTTCGAGCATGCGGTCGAGCGTCTTGCGGGTGGACGAATACGACCACTCCAATTGCTCGCCGACCGCGTTATGCAGTTCGCGCGCGCTCAGCGGCTGTTGCCGCCACAGGCATTTGAGCAGTTCCAGTTCGGCGTTGGACGGGCGTGGCGGCATGGCGGCGGTCGGGTGTGGATGTCGTGTCGCCAACATACGACACTTGTCGCATGCGCTCAAGCGGTACGGCGATGCTGGCCATTGCGGCATGGCGCCGGGGGCGGCGGCGCGGTTGGCTCCCGACCCAGCCGCGCGCTGGTGGGAGGCGATGGGCGATGTGCGCGTAGTTCGCTCGACGGCGGGCAACCCGACGCAGGGTTGCTCGCGCGGCCGGTGGCGATCGGAGAAGGGGCCGGACGGGCGAACGGTCGCCGCTGCGCCGCGGGTTCAGTCGACCGCTTGCTCGGCCTGCACCGAGAACAAACGCCACCGGCCTTCGCGCTGCTGGTACGACAAGCCGATGTTGCGCCGCTCGCAGCCGCGGCCGGGGCCGTCGCTCGCGGGCAGGCAGAAATAGACTTCGAACTCGGCGCCGTCGCTCCAGCCGTCGGTGAACTCGATGCGCTCCAGCCGGGCCTTGCCCGGAACCGTGCCGGTGGCCTGCAAGGTGGCGAAATCTTCGCGCACCTGGCGCTCGGATACGCTGGGCTTGCACGCGGCGAGCGCGGCGATGCAGGCCAGCGCGGCGGCGAGCGGGCGGGCGAGGCCGGGTGGGGCGCGGAGGTGGCGA
Source organism: Lysobacter enzymogenes (assembly GCF_023617245.1). Taxonomy (NCBI): domain Bacteria; kingdom Pseudomonadati; phylum Pseudomonadota; class Gammaproteobacteria; order Lysobacterales; family Lysobacteraceae; genus Lysobacter; species Lysobacter enzymogenes. Next base: position 3,272,758 of record NZ_CP067396.1, on the reverse strand, counting down.
CGGTCCATGTCGGGCGCGCAGCGGAAGCGGCCTCCCTGGCCGCGGGAAGGCGATCATTCGCGATGCGCGCGGGGAACGCAAGCGCGTCGCGCGGCCGGATCGCGCGACGGCGTTCGCGTTTTCGCCATCGCCGCGGCGTAGCGCTGCGAGTGCGCGGGAGGCGGCCGGCGGCGCGGTCGGATTGCGTCGCGGCGGGCGCCGATCGCTGCGCAACGAGCTCGGGCACGCAGCGGTCCGGGTCGAGCCTGGCGGCACGCTCGCGGCTCGCGGCCGGCGACGTTGTCGGTTTTACGCGGCGGCGCGCCGATCGTCGCGTAACGGGCGTAGCGCAGTGTTCGGACCGCGCGCGCGGCGCGAATGCGGACCGCCGCGCGAGCGGATGACAATCGGCAGGGGACGCGGACGGCCGCGCTGGCGGAAGCTGCCTCGCCGATCCGCGCCCGGCCTGGAACCTTCGCATGCTGCCTCGCCTGCTCGCCTCTGTCCTGGTGTTCGCCGCCGCGCTCCTGGCCGCCGCGCCCACGCGCGCCGCGCCGGTGGACACGCTCGATCTGGCCGTGCCGCAGATCCCGGCCCCGGTCGCGGTGGAAGGCCGTCAACGCCTGCTGTACGAGTTGCACCTGACCAACTTCGGCGCCGCGCCGCTGCGGCTGCAAGCGTTGAGCGTGCTCGACGCGAACGATGGCGCGGTGCTGGCGTCCTGGCGCGGCGACGCGCTGGCTGCGCGCGGCCGGGTCGTCGGCGCGCGCGATGCGGCGCTCGGCGATGCGTTGCAACCGGGCCAGCGCGCCGTGCTGTTCCTGGAACTGGACCTGCCGGCGCCGATGCCGAAGGCGCTGCGCCATCGGGTCGAGTTCTCCGCGGCCGCCGCCGCGCCCGGCGGCGCGTCCGGCGCGGCCGATTCCGGCCAGGTCGAAGGCGCGCAAGTGGCGCCTTTGCCGGCGGCCTCGCTGCGGTTGGCGCCGCCGCTGCGCGGCGGGCCGTGGGCGGCGGTGTACGCGCCGCAATGGCCGCGCGGGCATCGGCGGGTGTTCTACGCGCTCGACGGCCGCGCGCGCCTGCCCGGCCGCTACGCCATCGATTTCGTCCGCGTCGACGCGCAGGGCCGCACCGCCCGCGGCGACGCCGATCTGGCCGCCAACGCGCTCGGCTACGGCGAGCCGGTGCTGGCGGTGGCCGATGCGGTGGTCGCCGCGGCGCGCGACGGCATCGGCGAGCGCGCGCGCGTGTCCGCGCATCCGCGCCACGACTTCGACCGCGCGCCCGGCAATTACGTGTCGCTGGCGCTCGGCGACGGCCGTTATGCGGTGTACGAGCATCTGCAGCCGGGCAGCCTGACAGTCCGCGCCGGCGAGCGCGTGCGTCGCGGACAGGTCATCGGCGCGCTCGGTTTCACCGGCGATTCGACCGGCCCGCACCTGCATTTCCATGTCGCCGACGCCGCGCCGCCGCTGGCCGGCGAGGGCGTCGGCTACGCCTTCGAGGCGTTCGGCTTGCTGGGGCATTACCCGGGCGCGAGCGGACTCGGCGAACGGCCGTGGCAGGCGCGCGATAAGGCGGTCGCGGAGCGGCGCCGCGACGAGTTGCCCGAGTCCAACGCGGTGATCGAGTTCGCGCGCTGAGTGCGGCGTCGGCGCGGCCGTTGCGAGCGAGTATTGCGGCGGTTCGCTCGTTGCAAGCGGGGTCGGCGGTGCCGGCGCGAACATTGCGGGACCGATCCATGGCGAGGCGCGGCTCTTGTGGGAGGGGCTTCAGCCCCGACGCCTTTCGATCCGGTAGCCGCGCGCGGATACAAAAGCGTCGGGGCTGAAGCCCCTCCCACAAAGGCATCGGGCTGAAGCCTCTCCCACAAAGATATGGCGCCGAAGCTCATCACAAGAGCATCGCAGCCGAAGCCCGCTTCCGTAACAGCCCGCGACGCAGGCTCGCCACGTGCGTTTCAAGCCGGCATCAGTCCCGCCTCGCGATCCAGCACCGCCGCGCTCCCCGGCACCGGCAGGCGCCCGGCCAGCAGATCGCGGCCGCGTTGGCCCGGCGCCATGACGATGCCGGAGCACACCAGGAAGAACCGCTCCAGCGCCAGCGACACCACGTTGATCACGCAGAAATGTCCGGGTTCGTGGTGGTTGATCGCGTAGTGCAGGTCGATGCCGCGCGCGCGCAGGCGCGCGGTCAGCAGTTCCAGCAACGCGGTCGGCGGCAGCGGCGCCGGCGCCTGGAAGTCCCAGCGGCGGCGGCGCAGGCGCGTGCGGTCGATCGCGAACACCGCGCAGTCGCGCAGTTTCGGATAGGCCGACAAGGCGTTCAGCACGGCCTGCGAATAGCCGGCCAGCCGCGGCTGCAGCTGCGGCAGTTCCAGCGCCTGCACCAACTCGGTGATCGCGCGCATGGCGGCGTGTTCGGGGTACAGCGAGGCGCCGTAGCCGCAGGGATGGATCGATTCGCCGTCGCGCAGGTCGCTGGCGGTCGCGATGATGCACGGCACGCCGAGGTCGCTGGTGGCGTCGATCAGCACGATCTCGCGCTGCAACTGCGCCTCGGCTTCGCCCAGGCGCCGGGCCAGCGCCGGCGGCAGTTCCTGCGCCGGCAGCAGGTAGCCGTGGGCGGCCGGATCGCCGAGGAAGTGCCCGACCAGGAACAGCGACCAGGCATCGCGTTCGATCAGTTCGCCGATCGCGTGCACCGCGGCCTCGGCCAGGCTGCTGCCGATCGCGGTGCCGTTGTTGGAGCCGAAGCGCAGGGCGCTGGCGTAGTCGAAATCGTCCTGCGGCGCGCGCCAGTCGAGATAGGTGGGGTAGGACAGGAACAGCGGCAACACCGCATCCGGCTCGCCGGCGGCGAAGGCGCGGTAGCGGCGGCAGGCGAGCCGGCGGTCGGGCTGCTGGGCGAAGGCGGCGCGCACCGGCAGTTGCGCCAGCAGCGGATCGGCCAGGCAGTCGGCGCCGCTGCGTAGGCTCAGCACGGCGTGCGCGGGCGCCTTGCCGGTGAACAGGTGTTCGACCGCTTCGAACAGTGCGCCGACCCGCGACGGGTCCGCCTCGCCCTTGCCGAAGCCGTTGCCGAGCAGGCGTCCGTCGGCTTGGTCGTAGAGCGAGCAGATCGTCGCCGCGAACGGCGCGCCGACGCGCTCCAGTTCGGCGCGCCAGCCTTGCGCGTCGAGGAAATCGCGCATGGCGCGTTCGGCCTCGTCGAGGCTGCGTTCTCGTTCCAGGGGAATCATCGGCTGCGCTCTCCCTCGCGCTGGATTCGCCGCGCGCGCCGCCTGCGGCGTCGGTGCGGCGGCACGCAGGCGCGCCTGCATGCCGCCGCCGCGCCGGCCCGGGCCGGTCGCGCTGTTGCCGGCTTACTTGGCGTGCGCTTCCAGGAAATCCAGCTCGTCGGCGGTGATTTCCGGCTGGACGTCGTGGGCTTCCAGGGTCGACGTCGGTTCGATCAGACGCACGCCGCTCTTCACGATCAGCGGCATATCGATGGTCTTCTTCATGTGCTCCCTCCAATGGTCGATGGGTTGTTCCTTCGTGCCACAGCGCAGCGGGCCGTTGCGGGCCTGCGCCCTCCCGGCGGCTGCCGCTCCTCTATACCAAAGCCGCCCGCGGCCTGCGGGGCGGACCGTGGAATCTGTGATGCAAAGGCGCAGTGCGTGATCGCCGCGCGCATTCAGCCGGGCGCGGGATGTGATGTCAGTCGCGCCGACGGCCGAACGCCGCGTAGGCCAGGACCGCGGTCAGCACGCACAGCCCGATCACCACGCTGAGGAAGCCGTGCGGATTCTCGGCCAGCGGGATGCCGCCGACGTTCATGCCGAACAGGCCGGCGACCAGGTTGATCGGCAGGGCCACCACGGTGACGACGGTGAGGACGAACAAGGTGCGCCCGGTCTGCTCGTTGACCAGCGCCGCCAGTTCTTCCTGGATCAGCTTGACCCGCTCGACCAGCGCGGCCGAGTCGCCGATCGCGGTGGAGAATTCTTCCGCGGCCTGTTGCAGGTCGCCGATGTCGTCGCGGCCGATCCAGTCCGGCGGGCGGTTGAGCAGCCGGAACAGCGCGGTCGGTTCCGGCGCCAGCAGCCGCTGCAGCCGCACCAGGCTGCGGCGCAGCGCGCCGAGCTGCTTGCGGTCGGTGGCGATGCGGTTGTCGAGCAGGCGGTCTTCGATCCGGTCGACCTGCACGGTGCACTTGCGCAGGATCTCGCCGAGCACGCTGGCTTGGTCGCGCAGCAGGTGGGCGAGCAGTTCCACCGGCGAACGGAATACCTGGCCCGAGCGCACCGCCGCGCGCAACTGGTCGACCGAGCGCAGCGGGCGCAGCCGCGCGCTCACCAGCAGGCGCGGACCGATGCACAGGCTGGTGGTGCCGACCTCGGAGGCGTCGAAGCTGGAATCGAACAGCACGTCGTGGACCACCGCGATCAGCGCGTTGTCGTCCAGCTCCAGCCGGGTCGAACCGACCTCGCTGCGCAGGCTGTCGTAGAACGCGTCGGGCATCCGCAGCGCGCGGCGCAGGTAGCGTTCGCTGCCGGTGTTGGACAGGGAGAAGTGCAGCCACAGGAAGCCGCGGCCGTCGCCGTCGGCGGGCGCTGCCAGGAACGCGGTGACCGCGTCGGTGCTGATCGGTTGCGCCGGCTGGCCCGGGACGAAGCGGTAGCCCCAGATCAGGCCGTCTTCGTTGGAACCGTAGCTGGCGTCGGCGATGCGCATCGGGAGCGGCGATCCGGGCGGTGCGGGAGGAACAGGCCGTCTACGCTAGCCGAAAGCGGTGGCGGCGTCATGGCGGGCGCGCAGCGTCCCGCATTCGTGCGGCGGCGCGGGCGCGGCCGTCGCCCCGCGCGGGCCGGCGGCTGCGCGGCGTGGGTGGCTCAGCAGCGGCCGTCGCCGGTGTAGCTGCTGCCTTGCTTGCGCACGCGCAGACCGTCGACGCAGCGGAACTCGACCGGTTCGGGCACCGGCGCCGGCAGCGCCGCGGCTTCGCCGGCCGGCGCACCGGCGCGGCCGGGCGCGGTGTGCGCGGCCGCGGCGCCGCGCGCGGCCGGCGCTCGCATCTGGAACAGATAGACCAGGGCCAGGACCGCGGCGGTCAGCGCCAGCGCCAGGCTCACGATCACGCTGGGGCTGAGCAGGGCGCGCAGGCCCGCCGGGTCCGGGAGCGATTCGCGGCGGGCGTCCATGCGGCGGGTGTCCGTGGTGGGGTGGCGCCGAGCATACCCCCATGCGAGGGCGGCAGTGGGGGCGCAGTGGGCGGGCCGTGGGTCCGATGCTTTCCGTTGCGCGATGGAGCTTGGCAGCGGCCGGACCCAAGAGCGTCGGGACTGAAGTCCCTCCCACAAGCCTCATGCAGTCCGCGAAAGACCTGTGGGAAGGCCTTCAGGCCCGACGCTCTCCGCTCCGACGCGATGCCGCTTTCGAAACCGCTCCCGCAACCACTCAGCGCGGCGGATCCGCCGCCGGCGCCGGCTTGCGCAGCCGCAGCACCACCGTGGCGAGCACCCCCGCGACCATGCCCCAGAACACCGAGCCGATCTGGAACGCGGTGAAGCCCGACGCGGTGACCAGGAAGGTGATCAGCGCCGGATCGCGTTCCTGCGGGTCGCCCAGCGCCGCGGCCAGTCCGTTGCCGATGGTGGCGAGCAGGGCGATGCCGGCGATGGCCATCACCAGCGCCTGCGGGAACGCCGCGAACGCGGCGGCCACGGTCGCGCCGAACACGCCGGTGAGCAGGTAGAACACGCCGGCGGCGACCGAGGCGAGATACCGCTTGCGCGGATCTTCGTGCGCGTCCTCGCCCATGCAGATCGCGGCGGTGATCGCGGCCAGGCACAGCGCGAACGCGCCGAACGGCGCGAGCAGCAGGTTGGCCGCGCCGGTCCAACCGATCAGCGGCGAGGCCGGCGTGTCGCGGTAGCCGTGCGCGCGCAGGATCGCGATGCCGGGCACGTTCTGCGAGGCCATGGTCACCACGAACAGCGGGATGGCGACGCCGACGGTGGCGGCGAGCGAGAACCGCGGCGTGGTCCATACCGGCATCGCCACCGCCAGTTGCAGCTTGTCCAGGTGCAGCCCGCCCTGCAGCGCCGCCACCGCGATGCCGACCGCCAGCGCGACCAGCACCGCGTAGCGCGGCAGCCAGCGCCGCGCCAGCAGGAAGCCCAGGAACATCGCGAACACCAGGGCGAAGCTGTGCTGCATCGAGGTGAACACGTTGAGGCCGAAGCGCAGCAACACGCCGGCCAGCATGCCCGCGGCCAGGCTCGCCGGCAGCCGCGCCAGCACCCGTTCGAGCCAACCGCTGAAGCCTAGCGCGACGGTCAGCGCGGCGCTGATCACGAACGCGCCGATCGCTTCGGCCAGCGGCAGCCCGGCCGCGCCGGTGATCAGCATCGCCGCGCCGGGCGTGGACCAGGCGGTGACCACCGGAACCTTGTAGCGCAGCGACAGGCCGATGCAGGTGATGCCCATGCCGAGCCCGAGCGCCCACATCCACGACGCGATTTCGGCCTCGTCGGCGCCGCTGGCCTGGGCGGCGGAGAACACGATCGCGGCCGAACTGGTGAAGCCGACCAGCACCGCGACGAACCCGGCGACGACGGCGGACAGGGACAGATCGCGCAGGTGCGGCATGCGGACGCCAGGGCAGGGGGGAGGCGACATCATGCGGCATCGGCCGCGTCGGCGGCTGTGCGTCGGCGGTGGTTTTGGCCGGGGGCGCGAGGTGCGGGTCGCGCGAGGCGGCCCATGCGTGCAGCCGTCGCGATGCGCGGGGATCGGGTCCGCCGCCCCGGCCTGCAGCGAGGGCGGGCCGCTGCGGTTGGGCCCCGCGCGCAAGCGTCGGCCAGCCGGACCGATGCGTTCTCATCCAGGCGCTCCGGAAGCCGGCGCCGAACTCACATTTGTCACATCCATCGGCGCCGCGCTTGCCGCACTATCGGCCTTCCTCCAGGAGAGATGCGCATGGCCACCGCCAGCCGATCCAAGACGCCCGTCGCCAAGACCGCAGTCAAGAACAGCGCAGCGGCCAAGGCCGTGGCGAAGAAGGCGCCGGGCAACGCCGGCGCGGCCGGCAAGACCGCGGCGGCCGGCAAGCCTGCGGTCGCCAAGCCTGCCGCGAGCAAACCTATCGCGAGCAAACCCGCTGCCGCCAAGTCCACCGCGGCGAAGCCGGCTGCCGCGAAGAAACCCGCCGCCGCGGCTAAGCCAGCTGCCGCGAAGAAACCGGCCGCACAAGCGCCGGCGGTCGCCGACAAGGTCAAGGGCCCGGCGTCCTATTTCCCCTCGATCGAGAAGACCTACGGCAAGCCGGTCGCGCACTGGTTCGCGGCCATCGACGCGCTCGGCGCGCGCAAACACATGGAACTGGTGGCCGAACTCAAGAGCGCGCACGGCCTGGGCCACGGCCATGCGAACGCGCTGGTCGCCTATCGCCTGGCCCAGGCCGGCAAGGCCTAAGCGGTCCGGCGGCGACGCGCGAGCGCGCCGCACCGGTTCGTGTCCAGGACTCAGCGCTCGGAACTCAGGGCAGAACCAGGATGTCGGTCCAGTCCGAGGCGGTCTGCGCGCGCAGCGCCGTGCCCAGGCTGGGGAACGGATCGACGAAGGCGCGGCGCTTGAGTTCGTTGAGCGAGATCAGCGAGCAGGTCGGGGCGGTGCTGTTGACGCACCAGTAGGCACCGGCGACCCCGGCCGAGGGCACGTACACCGCCTTCCAGGTCTGGGTCGGCACCACCACCGCGCCGCTGGCGATGGTGGTGTTCATGTTGTCGAAGTCCGGGCCGGTGACGACGTACGCCGCGTCCCATTCCTTGGCCACGGTGCGCACGATGTTCTCGATCTTGGCCCAGCTGCCGCGATTGAGCTTGCCGGTCTGCGGCACGATGTTGGCGACCGAGAAGGTCTCCTTCTGCGCCGGCGTGGTCGAGGCGTCGCCGGCCGGCATCATGTGGCCGCGGTCGTAGCCGCTGTTGGTGTAGCTGGCGTGCTTGGTCGGAAAGCCCGGCTCGCTGAAGAAGCTGGAGTCGATGCGGCTGATCGATTCGGCGCCGATCACCTTGGCCCGGGTCAGGTGCTGGGCCGACCACAGGTTGGTGCCGGTGACCTTGGACGCGTACAGGTTGTAGTCCTGGTAGCAGATCGACACGGTCTGTTCGTTGAGGTCGGCATTGCTCAGCACCGGCTTGCGGCCGCTGGGGTACTGGTCGTTGTGGGCGCTGGTGCAGGTCGCGGCGAGCGCGGCCGGGGCGGCGAGGGCGAGGACGAGCGCGGTGGCGAGGCGGGCAACCGGGGGCATGGCGGAGAATCCGATCAGGGCGGGAGGCGGGACAAAAATTCCACGTCCAAGGAACGGATGCGTTACAAAAAGCATGCCGCGTCTGTGTTTCGCGACGCAGTCACGGTTTTGGTTCATGCCTCGGGCGTGCCGGTTGGGCTGCTCTACCGTGCCGTATTCGTGTCAGCGGCGTTCAGCGGCCTGCTTCTCGCCGATGCGTCGGGCACGACGCAGTTGCAGGCAGGCTTGCCGCCGACCCAGCGGCGCCGCGGTTGCGTATTGGCGGCGTAGCCGCGTTTTCGCGGTCGCGGCTTGCGCCGCTCCTACAGGGGGCTGCGGCGGCTGCGTATCCGACTGTAGGAGCGGCGCAAGCCGCGACCGCGAAACACGGCTACGACACAAGCCGCGCTATCGAAATGCGCTCCTCAACCCGCCGCTCCCTCAACCCGCCGCCGCGAACAACCGCTGCAGCGAGCGCTGCTTGCCGAGCAGATCCGCGACCGTGTAGCCGTCGAGCACCTCGAAGAACGCGCGCATCGCCCGGCCCAGGATCGGCGGCAGCCCGCAGGCCGGCGCGATCAGGCAGCCGCCGCAATCGACCAGGTCGACATGGGCCTCGGTATGCCGCACCACCTCGCCCAGGCCGATGCGCTCGGCCGGCCGGCCCAGCCGGATGCCGCCGTTGCGCCCGCGCACGGTCTCGATGAAGCCGGCCGCGGCCAGGTCCTGCACCACCTTGGTCAGGTGGCTGTGGGAAATGCCGTAGGCCTGGGCGACCTGGGCGATGGAGGCCAACTCGCCGGCGTGCGTGCCCAGGTGGATCAGCACGCGCAGGGAATAGTCGGTGTACAGGCTCAGCTTCATCGGCTCAGTGTCGTCGGCGGACGGCGCGGCGGGGTGCGGCGATCGGTCGCGGCATGATAACAGTCATTTTCTTTGCATGTTTTAGTGGTGCGAAATATCATGCATTCGTGATGAATGTTTAAGCCGAAGGGCGGGAGGAGCGCGCGATGCGCAGCTTCGAAGGATTGGACGAGGCCGCCTTGACGGCCTTGGTCCGCCGTTTCTACGCGGCGGTGCGCGCCGACGCCGAACTCGGCCCGGTGTTCGCCGCCGCGGTCCGCGACTGGGACGAGCACGAGCGCCGGCTGATCGACTTCTGGACCTCGTCGATGCTCGGCAGCGGCCGTTATCGCGGCAATCCGGCGCAGTCGCACCTGGATCACGCCAGCCGGATCCGTCCCGAACTGTTCGCGCGCTGGCTGGCGCTGTGGCGGCGCTGCAGCGAAGAGGTCCTGCCGCCGGCCCAGGCCGCCGCCGTGCAAGAGCGCGCCGCCCGCATCGGCGGGCACCTGCAGCGCCTGCTGGCGCAGGCCTGAGCGCGTCGTCCGAAATTTTCCAAACCCGAGGAACCCAAGCATGAGCACCCCGCTGAGCGAGGCCACCGTGGCCGTCGTCCGCGCCACCGTGCCCGCGTTGGCCGCGCACGGCCACGCCGTCACCACTGCGATGTACCGCCGGCTGTTCCGCGACGAGCACATCGCCGCGCTGTTCAACCACGCCAACCAGGGCGGCGACAACGCCCAGGCGCACGCCCTGGCCGGGGCGATCCTCGCCTATGCGCGCAACATCGACGACCTGGGCGCGTTGTCGGCGGCGCTGGAGCGGATCGCGCAGAAGCACGTGGGCTACCACATCCTGCCCGAGCACTACCCGTTCGTGGCCCGCGCCTTGCTCGGCGCGATCGAGGACGTGCTCGGCGACGCCGCCACGCCGCAGGTGCTGGCGGCGTGGGGCGAGGCCTATTGGCTGCTGGCCGATCTGCTCAAGCAGCGCGAGGCCGAACTGCGCGGCGAACTGGCGCACGCGGTCGGCGGCTGGAGCGGCTGGCGCGAGTTCGTCGTCGCCGGCAAGCGGATCGAGAACGCCGCCGCCGATGCGCCGATCGCCTCGTTCGAACTGCGCCCCGCCGACGGCGGCGCGGTGATCGCGCACCGGCCCGGCCAGTACCTGACCCTGCGTTATCCGGTGCCGGGGCAGGGCCGGATCAAGCGCAATTACTCGATCTCCTGCGGACCCAACCGCGAGGCCTACCGCATCACGGTCAAGCGCGAAGCGCACGGCCACGGCGGCTCGCGCCATCTGCACGATGCGATGGCGATCGGCGAGCGCATCGAGCTGACACCGCCGGCCGGCGATTTCTTCTTGCCCGATGCGCCGCCGCGGCCGGTGGTGTTGCTGTCCGGCGGCGTCGGCCTGACTCCGATGGTGAGCATGCTCGAAGCCATCGCCGCGCGGCACCCGCGACTGCAGGCGCATTACGTGCACGGCACCGCCGACGGCGCCAGTCACGTCATGGCCGCGCACGTGCAGGCGCTGGCGCGGGCCCATGGCGCAATCCACGTCAGCACGTTCTATGCCCAACCCGGCGCCGGCGACGCGCTCGGCCGCAGCCATCAGCGCGAGGGCCTGATCGATGCCGAGTGGCTGCGCGCCAACGTGCCGCTGTTCGAGTCCGACGTCTATCTGTGCGGCCCGCGCCCGTTCCTGCGCGCGCTGGTGCCGGCGCTGGCGCGCGCGGGCGTGGCGGACGAACGCGTGCACTACGAGTTCTTCGGGCCCAGCGACGAACGCCTCGCGGCGTAGCGGATGCGCGGGAAGTCGGAGCGCCGACGTTGAACCGATGCACGGACGCGGTCTTTTCCTCGTCGCCGTCATCGGGTACAAGTGTCGGCGTCGGGCGCGCAGGGGGGCGCCGCGGTCTGTAGACCGCGTCGCCGCGCCACGGTCATGGATGTCTTCGCCGCATAAGGATCAAGGAGTTTTTCGTGCGTTCCTGCGTTCTTCCTTCCCGCATTCTCTCCCTGCTCGTTCTTGCCGCGCTGGCGTCCGGCTGCGGCCGCGACAACGACGCGCCGGCGGCCTCCGCGGCCGCGCCCGGCGGCACCCGAACCGCCGCGCCGGCGGCCGCGCACGCCGACGAGGCCGGCGCCGACAGCGACGTGCAGAAACGAGCCGACGCCATCGCCGCGCAGTTCCCGCCGATCCCGGTCATCGTGGTGCCGGAGATCCTCGGCGTCTCGCCCGCGCAGCGCGCGCTGGAATCGGCGATGGCGCCGGTGCTCGATCCCATCGCCGGGGTCAGCGTCTCGCCCGCGCGCTGCGGCAGCGATGGCGTGTTGTTGAACGATGCCGGCATCACCAGCGTCGATGCGCAGGGCAACCTGAGCCGCAACGGCGATGCGGGCATCTTCAAGATCGCCGCCGACGGCAGCGGCACCGCCAACTACGAAGGCGGCCTGATCACCATCAACGCCGACGGCAGCGGCAGCATCAACGGCGATGGCCGCGACGAAGACGGCGAGGGCGGCGCGCTGGTGCGGGTGGAGGCCGACGGTTCGGGTTCCTACAACGGTCCGGCCGGCGTGATCGCCCTGGACGGCAAGGGCGGCGGCAGCTGGAACGGCGACAGCGGCCTGATCCGCAACAACGGCGACGGCAGCGGCACCTGGAACGGCCCGCAGGGGCTGGTGACGATCAACAACGACGGCAGCGGACGCTGGAACGGGCCGCTCGGCATCGTGGTGGTGAACGGCGACGGCACCGGCAGCATCGACACCCCGGCCAAACCGGTGAAGCTACCGCCGCTGCCGAAGGTCGCGCCGGCCGGCCGCTTCCCGCCATTGAAGAAGTTCGCCCCGCCCGGCGCGCCTTGCGGTTACCTGATCACCCTCAACGACCGGGTGCTGTTCGACTTCGACAAGGCCGACATCCGCAGCGACGCGGCCAAGGTGCTCGATGCGCTCGCCGCGGCGCTCAAGGACGTGCGCAGCACCGGCATGGAAGTCGGCGGCCACACCGACGCCAAGGGCAGCGACGACTACAACCAGGCGCTGTCGGAGCGGCGCGCGCAGGCGGTGGTGGCGGCTTTGCGCGAGCGCGGCGCGGCGCAACAGGCCACGGCCAAGGGTTATGGCGAAGCGCGGCCGGTGGCGCCGAACGAGATCGGCGGCCAGGACAACCCGGGCGGGCGCCAGCTCAACCGGCGGGTCGAGATCTTCGTGCGGACGTGAATATCGGCGCCATCGAACGATGGCGCATCGCAACGACTTCCCCCGCGATAAGCAGTGAGGTGAACATGAGAATCGCCAGCGTATCGATCCTGTGCATCGGTTTGGCCCTGCCGTTGAGCGCCGCGGCCGCGGATTTCAGCCTGGGCTACGAGGTCGACCGGGTGCCGGCGGCGCAGTTGAGCGTGCAGGCCTGCAACGCGGCGATCGGCCGCGGCGCGGCGGCGCTGGGCTATGTCGTGCGCGCCAGCCAGGACCAGAAGACCTTGTCGTTGCATGTGTCCGGTCCGCGCCAGGAAGGCCGCTCGCTAGTGGCTTATTGCATCGCCGCCGGAAACCACACGGCGTGGGTGGTGCAGGCCTTCGACTATTCGGGGCCGGGGCTCAGCGAGCCCGGCGTCATCGCCAAGAAGGTCGCCGGCGAGATCCGCAAGGCGATCAAGCCCGCTGCGCGCTAGCCGGCGGGCAATGCGAAGCGACTGAGCAGGAGGCGCTTCGAGCCCGCTGCCCTGCGATGCGGCCAAGCCGCGGGGTGGGAGGGCCTTCACAGTCCCGATGCCCTTCGACCGGATGGCAGCATCGGCAGCGGCGGATTCCCGCCGCAAACGCCGCCGCCCCGGTCCATTCGGCGCCTTCGGCCGCAAAACGGCCGAATCGCGCCGGCGCCGACCTATACTGGCCGCCCCGCGCCGGCCCGCCGCGCGCCTTGTCAGCCTCGAGCCGCCGCCAGAGGAGTCCTCCTCCCTCTGCCGGAAGCTCTCGCCGTGCCTGTCGAATCCCGCCTTTCTCCCGTGTTCCCGCCGCGTACGCGCGGCCTGCCGCGCACTGCGCTCGCCGCCGCCCTGGCAGGCGCGCTCGCGCTCGCCGCGCCCATCGCCGCCTGCGCCCAGGACGCGACCGCCAACCCTGCGCGCGATCCGGGGCAGCCCGACCCGACCGATCTGGACAAGATCGAAGTCAAGGCCAACCAACTCGGCACCCTCACCGAAGGCAGCGGTTCCTACACGCCCGGCACCATCGCCACCGCGACCCGGCTGGTGCTGACGCCGCGGCAGACGCCGCAGTCGATCAGCGTCATCGGCCGCCAGGAGATGGACGACTTCGGCCTGACCGGCATCGACGATGTCATGCGGGTCACGCCCGGCATCAGCATCGTCACCTACGACAGCGAGCGCACCGAGTACTACGCGCGCGGCTTCGCGATCCAGAACTTCCAGTACGACGGCATCCCGATGCAACGCGATTCGGCGTTCTCGGCCGGCAACACCCTCAGCGACACCGCGATCTACGACCGCATCGAAGTGCTCAAGGGCGCCACCGGCCTGCTGACCGGCGTCGGCGACCCGGGCGCGACCATCAACCTGATCCGCAAGAAGCCCACGCGCGCGTTCAAGGGCCAGATCGGCCTGGGCGCGGGATCATGGGACGAGTACCGCGGCGAGATCGACGTGTCCGGCCCCTTGAGCGAGAGCGGCCGGGTGCGCGGTCGCGCGGTCGCGGTGCGCCAGGACAAACACGGCTACAGCGAGCGCTACCAGCGCGACACCTCGGTGCTGTACGGCATCCTCGAAGCCGACCTCGGCGACGACAGCCTGCTCACCGTCGGCGCCGATTATCAGAACAGCGACCCGCGCGGCTCCAGTTGGGGCGGCATTCCGCTGCTGGATGCCGACGGCGGGTTCTACCGGGTGCCGCGCTCGTTCAACAACGGCGCCGACTGGAGCCGCTGGCGCCAGTACACCCGCACCGGCTTCGCCACCCTGGAGCATCGCTTCGGCGACGGCTGGATCGCCAAGCTGCAGCTCAACCATCAGGTCAACGGCTACGACGCCGCGCTCGGCGCCGCTGCCGCGGGCCATCCGGACCCGCGCGACGGCAGCGGCGTGTCGCTGTGGCTGGGCAAGTACGTCGGCGAGACCGTCGCCAACGCCGCCGACGCCTACCTCAGCGGCCGCTTCGGCTGGTTCGGGCGCGAACACGAGGTGGTGGTCGGCGCGAGCGTGTCGCGCAAGCACTGGACCGGCACCGGGTATTTCGCGCCGGCCGACTATCCGCAACAGGTGGCCGACTACCGCCGCTGGAACGGCGACATCGCCGAACCGGCCTGGCAGCACGGTTTCGACAACGACCAGGTGACCCGCGAGAGCGGCGCCTATGTGGTCGGCCGCTTCGACCTGGCCGATCCGTTCAAGCTGATCCTCGGCAGCCGCATCGCCAACTACAAGACCGACGGCATCGACGAGAGCGGGGTGGTGGTGCCGTACGCCGGCGCCGTATACGACCTCAACGCCTACCTGTCGGCCTATGCCAGCTACGGCACCATCTTCAAGCCGCAGTCCGAGCAGGACGAGCGCGGCCGCGCGCTCGATCCGCGCGAAGGCGAGAACTACGAACTGGGCTTGAAGGGCGAGTTCTTCGACGGCCGGCTCAACGCCAGCGCCGCGCTGTTCCGCCTGGACCAGGACAACTATCCGGTGCCCAGCGGCGGCAAGACGCCCACCGGCGGCGACGCCTACCGCGCCCTGCAGGGCGTGCGCACCGAGGGCTACGAACTGGAGCTGTCCGGCGAGCTGCGGCCGGGCTGGCAGGTCCAGGCCGGCTACGCGCACAAGGTCGCGCGCCAGAACGGCGCCAAGGTGTCCACGCTGGAGCCGGAGGACCAGTTCAGCGCGCACAGCAGCTACCGCTTCGATGGCGCGCTCGCAGGATTGACCGTCGGCGGCGGCGCGCGCTGGCAGAGCAGCAGCTTCGGCCCGGTCGGCGCGCCCGGCGGCGGCACGGTCGAGCACCGCACCCGGCCGTACTGGCTGCTCGACGCGATGCTCGCCTATCGTTTCGACGAAAAGCTATCGGCCTCGCTCAACGTCGACAACCTGCTCGACAAGCGCTACTACACGATCTTCGACGTCTACAGCACCTACACCTGGGGCGAGGCGCGCAGTGTGCGGGTGTCGGCGACGTATCGGTTCTGAGCGGATAGCGGCGGCGCGGGACGCGCCCGCGCCGCCGGTGCCGTGCGATCAGCGCGTCGGCGGCGACAGGTCGAGCACGTCGATGAACCCGTTCTCGGTCACGCAGGTGGCGTTCATGCAGGCGCGGGTGTAGGTCGGCAGGGCGCGCACGCGTTGCTCGATGCAGGTGACCAGCAGGAGCACCGATTCGCTTGCGCCGGCGGGGACCGGCGTGGTCTGTTCGATCGTGCAGCGATCGTTGTCGAGCGAGGTCTTGGCCGAGCCGGTACCGCCGGTTTCGCTGGAATAGCCCGCGCCGCCGACGGCTTGGAAGTTTTCTCCGCGCGGCGCAGCGCCGCCGGGCGCGGCGGCGTGGGCGAAGTCGTCGGAGGCGTCCGCGCGCGCCGCGTCCTGGCCTTGGGCGGCGGCGTTCGCCGGCGGCCGCGGGCTCGGATGGAACAGACCGTCGACGACGACGCCGGGCGTGCCGGCCGCGTCGGCGGGCAGCGTGCAGGCCAGGCTGCCGGCGGCGTCTGCGCCGCCGAGCACGGTGTCGCCGGCGGCGGGCACGCCGCCGACGAGTTCGCACATGCGTTCGTGGTAACGCCGGGCCGGCGTCGCTTGCCGGTCGTAGCGGTAGACCAGCGCGCCGTCGGCGCGGCGGGTCAGGACCTGGGTCGCGACCCGACTGCGGTCTTGCGCATCGATCCAGCGCACATCGCGTTGCAACGGCGCGGTGGAGGGCGCCGCGCCGGCCTGGGCCGCGGCGAGGATCGGAAACATCGTGAGCGAAGCGAATGCGAGCGTTTTCATGGCCCTGTCTCCTTCTGGGGCTTGGGGGAGGACGTTCTGTCCGCATCGCCGCCCGTCGTCGTCGAGCGCGCGCACGATGCCGCCCGACCGTAGCAGCCGCCGGCCGCGCGCGAGCGTGACTGCGGTGCGCGGCGCCGCGTGCGCCGGTCGCGTTCCAGAGCGGAGGCGGGATTCGGCAAAGTCGGCCGCGCGCGGGCTAGCCTCGCCGAACGCGCGGTCGTTTCGCGCCGATGCCGCCGGCGCCGTCGTTCAAGGCTGCGGCGCCGGCCACTGCATCTCGCCCTTGACCACCTTGGCGCTGAGCTCCAGCGATGCGGTCTCGCCGAGCTTGGGATAAGCGGCCTGCATCGCCGCGATCAGCTGCTTGGAATCGCTGGCCTTGGCCGCTTCGCGCTCGAAGCGTTCGATGTACGCGGCGGTGAACTCGACCGCGTCCAGGCCCTTCGGCATCGGGCCGAGGAAGTGGCCGGGGATCACCTTGACCGGCTTGAGCGCGCGGATGCCGCGCAGGGTCTGCAACCACGCCGCGCGCGAGGCGGCGGTAGCGGTGTCGGCCATGAACACGTGGCCGCCGCTGGACACCACCACGCCGCCGGCGACGGTCTTGAGCGAAGGGATCCACAGGTAGGTGCGCGCCGGGTCGGGGCCGCGCAGGCCTTCGATCTTGAGCGTGCGGCCTTCCAGGGTCAGCGTGTCGCCCTGCAGCGGTTCGGGCGCGACCAGGCGCTTGGGCGCGTTGTCCTTGAGCACCGGCCCCCAGTAGGCGAGCTTGCCGTCCATGGTCTTGCGGATCGCCGCCACCGTTTGCGGGGTCGCGAGGATGCGCGCATCGGGGAAGGCGTCGCGGATGACGTCCAGGCCGAAGTAATAGTCCGGATCGCTCTGGCTGATGTAGACGGCACTGAGCTTCTTGCCGGTGGCTCGGATCTTCTCGACCAGGGCCTGCGCATCGGCGCGCTGGAACTGGGCGTCGACCAGCAGCACGTCGCGTTCGCCGATCACCAGTTCCGACGACACCGGGAACACGCCTTTCTCGCCGGGGTTGTAGACCTCGATGCGCAGCGGCGTGGCGGCCGCGGCGGGGCCGGTCAGGGCGGCGAAGGCGGCGATGGCGAACAACAGGCGCGCGGTGGGGACGGCGGACATGGCGGGACTCCAGACGGGGGCGGCATCAGGCTAGGGCGGCGGCGGTGTCGGGCATAGCCCGTGAGGCGAACCGGTTCGTTGCGCGAACCGGTCGAATCGGCGATGCGGCACGCACGGTGCGGGCGAGCCGCGGATGCCGCGCGGCGCCGTCATCCGCGTCCCGTAACAGGCGTCACATCGCCTGCAGTTCCGCATCCTGGTTCTTCTGCGCGGGCATCGGCGCGGGCGACACCGCAGCCGGCGGCGGCGAGTCCGGTTGCGCGCCGTCGACCGGCACCTCCAGGTACGGCAGCCGCAGGGTCTGGCTGGTCATGCGCCGGATCTGATTGGTCAGCGCCGCGCTGTCGTTGAGCTTGCGCCCGTACGACGGCACGATCAGTTTCAGCTTCTCGCCCCAATCGCCGGCGACCTGCTGCGGGAACGCCTTGGCCATCAGTTCGAGCATGATCGGCGGCGAAGTCGAAGCGCCCGGCGAGGCGCCGAGCAGCGCGGCGATGCTGCGGTCCCGGTCGATGACGATCTCGGTGCCGAACTGCAGCACCGGGCCCTTGACCGGATCGCGCTTGATCACCTGCACGCGCTGGCCGGCGGTGACCAGGGTCCAGTCGCTGCGCTTGGCGGTGGGGAAGTACTTCAGCAGCTCGGCCTGGCGGTCGTCGTCGTTCAGCTGCGCCTGGCTCATCAGGTATTTCACCAGGTCCAGGTTCTCCGAGCCGACGCTGACCATCTCGCCGAGGTTGTCGTGATTGACCGAGGAGTACAGGTCGAACCACGAGCCGTGCTTGAGGAACTTGGTGCTGTACAGCGCGAACGGCCCGAACAGGATCACCGGCTTGCCGTCGAGCTTGCGCGCGTCCAGGTGCGGCACCGACATCGGCGGCGAGCCGGTCTCGGCCATGCCGTAGGCCTTGACGCGGTGGCGGTCGGCGATCGCCGGCGCGGAGAACGCCAGGAACTGCCCGCCGACCGGAAAGCCGGCGTAGTTTTCGGCTTCGGGAATGCCCGACAGCTGCAGCAGCTTGAGCGCGGCGCCGCCGGCGCCGATGAACACGAAACGGGTCTTGACCGTGGTTTCCTTGTCGCTCTTGAGGTCCTTGACGGTGACGTTCCAGGTCTTGTCGGCATTGCGGCGCAGCGCGGTGACTTCGTGGCCCAGATGCAGGCCGAAGTTGCCGCTGCGCTCCAGGCCTTGAGCGAGCTGGCGGGTGATCACGCCGAAATTGACGTCGGTGCCCAGCGGCATGTAGGTGGCGGCGACGTGCTGCTTGGGATCGCGGCCTTCCATCAGCAGCGGCGCCCACGTCTTGATCTGCGCCGGGTCGTCGGAGAACTGCATGCCGTAGAACAGCGGATTCTCGACCAGCGCGTCGCGGCGCTTGCGCAGGTAATCGATGTTGTCCTCGCCCCAGACGAAGCTCATGTGCGGGGTCGGATTGATGAAGTCGCCCGGCGCGCCGAGCCGGCCTTCGCGCACCTGGTGCGACCAGAACTGGCGCGCGACCTCGAACTGTTCGGCGATCTCCACCGCGCGCTTGGTCTCGACGCTGCCGTCGGGCCGCTGCGGGGTGTAGTTGAGCTCGGCGAAACCCGAATGCCCGGTGCCGGCGTTGTTCCAGCCGTCTGAGCTTTCCTCGGCCACGCCGTCGCGGCGCTCGTACATCTGCAGCGTCCAATCCGGCTGCAGTTCCTGCAGATACGTGGCCAGGGTCACGCTCATGATGCCGGCGCCGACCAGCACCACATCGACCGGCTTGTCGTTCGCGGCCGCCGGCACCGAGCGCTGCCACAGCGGCCAGTACAGGAACAGGCCGCCGCCGACCGCGAGCGCGACGATCAGCAGCAACAGGGTTTTGCGGAATTTCTTCATGACGATGGAATGCGCGGGGAGGGGAGGACGCTCGCGGCGCGCCGGGGCGGCGCGCGCGAACGGCTCCCCGTACATGATCCCAGCACCGTCATGGCTGCGTGAAAGAGCCGCCGGACCGCAACCGCTTGCGCGCTGTCGGAGCGGGCGCTTTGCCGCGATGGGCGGGAGCGTCTGTCAGCGTCGGTCGCGGCGCTGCCGCGAGCGAACCGTCGCGCTACAGGGTTTCCAGGAACGCGGTGATCGCTTCGAGTTCGGTGCGATGCAGATCCAGCCGATGCAGCAGCGGGTCGGGTTGCGGGAACAGCGGGTCGCCGACCTGCTGTGGCGACGGCTGCGGGCGCGGCATCCCGGCGTTGTAGAGATTGACCACGCCGCGCAGCGTGGCGAAACGGCCGTTGTGCATCCACGGTCCGGTCTTGGCGACGTTGCGCAGCGAGGGCGTCTTGAACTTGCCGCTATCGGCCGGGTCGCCGGTGACTTCGTAGCGGCCCAGGTCCTGCAGCTTGCGCCCGTAGAAATGCAGGCCCAAATTGTGGAAGCCGTCGTCGCTCAAGGTCGCGCCGCTGTGGCAGTTCATGCAGCGCGCGCGAGTGCGGAACAGGTGCAGGCCCCACAGCTGGCGGTCGTCGAGCGCGCCGCGGTTGCCTTCCAGGAAACGGTCGAAGCGGTTGAAGCGCGGCACCAGGCTGCGCTGGAAGCCGGCCAGGGCCTGGGCGGTGCGGGCCAGGTCGATGCCGGGCGAACCGAAGGCCTGCGCGTACTGCCGGCGATAGCTGTCGTCGCGGCGCAGCGCGCGCAGCACCGCCGCCGGGCGCGCGGCCATCTCGCGCGGATCGGTCAGCGGATGCAGCACTTGTTCCTCCAGCGTGGACGCGCGCCCGTCCCAGAACAGGTGCGCGGCGAAGCCGCTCATCGCCACCGACGGCGCGTTGCGGCGGCCGCGCTGGCGGTCGTGGCCGAACGGCACGCTGCGGCCGTCGCCCCAGCCCAGTTCGGAATCGTGGCAGTTGGCGCAGGCGATCTGGCCCGAGCCGGACAGGCGCGGGTCTTCGAACAAGCGCTTTCCCAGCGCGACCTTGGCCGGGTCCGGCGGATGGCCGGGCGGATGCGGCGCCTGCCGGGGCAACGGCGCCAGCTCCGACCAGCGCGCGCCCGGATCGGTCAGCGGCCGCGGCCACTGTTCGATCGGCAGGGCATAGACGCGGCGCAGGCAGTCGCGGTCGATCTGCGCGCCGCCGGCGTCCAGGCGCCGGCGGCATGCGTCGAGGTCGGCGCTATCGGCGCCATCGTCGCTCGGCGCCACCTGCACCGCCTGCGCCGCGCTCGCACCGGCCCACAGCAGGCCGGCGAACGCGGCGGCGAACAGCAGCGCGGATGCCGCCGCCACGGCCAGGTTCGCCAGCCAGCGCTTGTCGCCGCGCATCGCGCTCAGAACCGGTAGCCCAGTTCCAGCCAGTACGAACGCCCCGGTTCGTACACGGTGGTGGTGGCGGTGGCGCTGCTGATCAGGTTGGAGCGGTTGGTGAGGTTCTGCGCTTCCACCCGCGCGTAGGCCTGCTGTTCGTGCGGCAGGCGCAGGGTCCATTCCACGCTGCTGTCCCAGGTCCAGGTGTCGGGGTAGGCGACTTCGTCGATCACCGAGATGCTCTTGCCCTCGAACACCTCGCGCCCCAGCGATTGGCGCCCGCGGTAACCGCTGCGGTAGCGCAGGAAGTTGCTCCACAGCAGTCCGATCGATTCGAACCGGGTCTGGCTGGCCAGGCGCGCGCTCCACGGCCGGTTGAACGAGGTCGCCGGCAGTTCGTTGGCGCGCATCAGCTTGCCCTGGTAGCGGACCCAGTCCTCGAGGGCTTCGGTGTAGGCGGTTTCGTAATCGTTGTAGTTGCGGCGCACGTCGGTGTAGTCGAACGCGGCCTCGGCGCTGGTCGCCACGCTGCCCCAGCGCAGCGGCCGCGACGGCGACACGCTGGCGGTGTAGGTCTGGCTGCGGCTGCGGCCGCGGTTGTTGTAGCGGTTGACGCGGGTGTCGTAGAAACCGCTGTCGTCCAGGTTGAGGATGGTCTCGCGCAGTACTTCGTCGCGGTTCTCGCGGCGCACGTACTTCAGGCTCAGGTCCAGCCCGGCCCAGCGCTGGTTCCAGCCCAGCGCCAGTTCGTCGCTGTAGGGCACGCGCAACTTGTCGAAGCGGTAGTCGGCGGGCGAGGTGCGCACGTCGCGCCAGATCAGGTCGGCGCCGCGGCGCTGTTCCAGTTGCAGGCGCTCGCGGCCTTCGCGCAGTTTGTAGGCGAACAGGTTGCGGCCGTAGTAGCGGTTGACGCCGGCGGTGAGCAAGGTGTCGCGGTCGCCGAACACGTCCCAGGAGGTGGCCAGGCGCGGCGCGACGGTGGTGCGGCCCATCAGGCTGTCGCCGTCCACGCGCACGCCCGGGCGCAGGCTCCAGCGGCCCAGGCGGATGTCGTCCTGCGCGAACAGCGCCCACTCGCGGTTGTCGACGTTGAAGGCGCCTTCGCGATAGACGTTGCGGCGGGTGAAGTACTGGCCGCGGCCCTTGATCACGCCGCTGGCGGTGGTCTCCACCGGCGACAGCGAGCAGCCGTCGCGGTCGAGCGTGCCGTCGCTGGCGGTGCAGGTGCGGGTGGCGGCGGGGTTGAGGTAGCTGGAATGGTCGTTGAGGCGGTGGTAGTCGGCGCTGCGGTCGCGGTATTCCAGGCCGAACTGCAGGCGGTGCTCGCCGTTGCCGAGCCGCACCGGCTCGCGTTCGAGCACGAGCTTGTAACCGAGGTTGCGGTTGCGCTGGTCGATGTTGCCCCAACTGCCTTCGGCGCTGAGCGTGGTCACGCCCCAGTCCATCTCGCTCGAACGCGCCCAGGATTTCCAGTAGTCGGTCTGGCTGCGGCGCGAACTGTCCAGGTCGCTGTAGCTCAGGGTGTTGCGCCAGGTCCAGTCGCCGCGCTGGTAGTTGACCCGCAGGCTGGCCACCGGGCCGCCCTGTTCCAGGTCGTAGTAGCCGTTCTTGGCGTTGGCGATGAAGTAACGCTCGTCGGTGGGCGCGTAGTTGACGCTGGCGCTGACTTCCAGGCCCTCGCCGTCGCTCCAGTCCGCGCGCAGGCTGGCGCTGGTGTTCTCGCGCACCTGCTCCTTTTCGTTCTCGTCGCTGACGCTGTTGCGGCCGGAGGTATAGCCGCGCAGCGGGATCACCGAGCGCAGCCGCGACACCGTGCCCGACAGGCCCAGGCCGTTGCGGGTGCGGCCTTCCAGGGTGGCGCGCAACTGGTACTTGTCGTAGCGCGGCTGCAGCGATTCGGTCGAGGACTCCTCGAAATTCTGCAGCGCCGGCGCGGCGATGTGCATCTCGTTCCAGACCGAGCGCTGCATGCGCATGACCACGCTGCCGGAGAACGCATCGCGCGCGCGCCGGCTCTCGGCCTCGACCACGCCGCCGTTGAAGCCGCCGTAGGACGCGGGCACGTTGCTGTCGTAGACGGTCAGCGTGCCGATCTGGCTGGCGTCCAGGGCGATGCCCTGGGTGTGGCTGGGGACGTCGATGATGCTCGCCGCCAGGGTCGAGCCGCCCGGCGCGGTGTCGTTGTTGAAGCCGGCGCCGTCGAGCACGAACGCGTTCTGGTAGTACAGGCCGCCGTTGATGCTGATGTCGGCCGGGCGGATCTCGCCCATGTTGCGCGAGGTCGCGGCGGTCTCGTCGAACTGCACGCTGGGGTTGATCCGCAGCAAGGTGCCGATGTCGCCGTTGCCGCGGATCTGCTCTTCGATGTAGCGGCGGTCCATCGTCATGCCTTCCTGGTACGGAAACAGGCGCTGGCCGATGACCTTGAGCGGATCGTAGGTGTAGATGGACGGCGCCGGCGCGGCGGAGGATGCGTCGGCGGCGACGGCAGAGGAGGGCGAAGCGGCGGCGGAGCGTTCTTCGGCGTGCAGCAGTCCAGCCGACAGGGCCAGGCCGATGGCCAGGGTCAGGCGATTCATCGAGTTCTCACGGTGGGATTACCGGCTTCCGGGCGGAAGTCGGTGCTGCTGGCGTGAGAACTGCGAAAGCCCCTTGTTGCTCGCTGTGATTATCGTCTCAGTCGAAGCTGAACGAGTCAACCTGTGTTCATGCATCGACCGGCCGGGACCGACGCCGCGCGCGTCCTCAGCCGACCGTCCGCTCGAACGAGAACAGCCGCGCCAGCGGATGCGCGCGCCGCTCGATCCGCGCCCGCAACAACTCCGCGCCGATCATGCTGTAGGTGATGCCGTTGCCGCCGTAGGCCATCGCGAACAACACGCGCGGGCCGTGCTGCGGATGCGGGCCGAACCACGGCAGGCCGTCGGCGGTTTCGGCGAAGGTGCCGGCCCAGGCGAAGGCCGGCTGCAGTCGCAGGCGCGGGAAGCGCCGCTGCACCTGGCGGACCAGGCGCTGCGCGCGCGATTGCACGCGCCGGTCGCGCCGCGCCGGCAGGTCGATCGCGTCGTCGCAGCCGCCGACCACCAGCCGCCCGTCGCCGGTGCTGCGCAGGTACAGATACGGCCGCGCGGATTCCCACACCAAGGTCTCGCCCAGCGCCTGCAGGTCGTCTCCGTCGAGCGGATCGGTGACGAAGGCGTAGCTGCTGCGGTTGCGCGCCAGGCTTTGGTCGATCCAGTGCTGGCCGGCGTAGCCGGCGGCGACCACGACGCGGTCGGCGCGCACGCGCAGGCCCTCGCCGGTGCGCAGTTCGACCTTGCGCGAGGTCGCATGCAGCGTCTGGATGCGGGTGCGGTCGTAGACGCCGGCGCCGCGGCGGCGCAGGCGTGCGAGCAGGCGCGAGGTCATGCGGTAGGGATCGACCGCGGCGGCGCAATCGCTGAGGATCGCACCGGGCGCGCGCAGGCCGTAATCCGCCGCCAGCTCATCGGCGCCGAGCCAACGCAGCGCGAGCCCGTGGCGCGCGCGCAGCGCGGCTTCCTCGCGCAGCAGCGGCACGTGGCCGGCGCGGCTGGCGTAATAGAGGCTGCGCTGGCGGCGGAAGTCGACCCCGCGCAGGTCGGCGGCGACCTCGCCCAGGCGCTCCACCGCCGCGGCGCAGGCACGATACGCCAGCGCCGCCCGCGGCTCGCCGTAGCGTTGGCTCAGTTCGACCAGGTGGGTGTCGATCTCGTACTGCAGCAACGCGGTGCTGGCCGCCGTGCTGCCCCAGGCGATGTCGCGTTGTTCCAGCACCGCCACGTCGTGGCCGTGCGCGGCCAGTTCGTCGGCGATCAGCGCGCCGCTGATGCCGCCGCCGATCACCGCGATCTCGCAGTCCAGGTCCTCGCGCAGGCGCGGGAAGGCGTGCATGAGGCCGTTGCGGATCGCCCAGAATGGATAGCCGCTCTTGAGGTCCATGGCGCAACGAACGATGAGGGGACGGTCAGCTAAACCGCCGCGGCGTTCACGCGAGGTGACGCGCGCGGCGTCGGCCCGGCGGCGCAGACCGTGCCGCGCCGGCGATTCTGCGATGATCGGCGCGCGCACGCGTCGCGACGGGCGCGGGAGAAGACCGATGAGACTGCTGCTGGCCGGCGCCACCGGATTGGTCGGAAGCCATGCGCTGCGGCTGGCGCTGGCCGATCCGATGATCGAGCGGGTGATCGCGCCGACGCGGCGCGCGCTGCCGCCGCACCCGAAGCTGGAGGCGCCGCGGGTCGACTGGGACGCGCTGCCGGCCGACGCGCCGTGGTGGCGGGTCGATGCGGCGGTCTGCGCGCTCGGCACCACGATGCGCGCGGCCGGTTCGCGCGAGGCCTTCCGCAAGGTCGATTTCGATTATCCGCTGGCGATCGCGCGGGCCGCGCACCGCGCCGGCGCGCGCGCCTATGCGCTCAATTCCGCGCTCGGCGCCGATGCCGGCTCGCGCGTGTTCTACAACCGGGTCAAGGGCGAGCTGGAACAGGCGCTGGCCGGCGTCGGCTTCGATTCGCTGACCTATGTGCGCCCGGGGCTGATCGGCGGCGAGCGGCAGCAGTCGCGTCCCGGCGAAGCCGCCGCGACCGTGCTGCTGCGCGCGCTCGCGCCGGCGCTGCCGCGGCGCTGGCGGATCAATCCCGCCCCGCGCATCGCCCAGGCTTTGCTCGATGCCGCGGTGCAGGCCGCGCCCGGCGTGCATGCGGTCGGCTCCGAACGCTTGATTTGAGCGCGCAGCAAACCGATCCTGCCTGGCCCGGCGCGCGCCGGACCGATCCGTCCGACAGCCACCGCGGAGCCCGCATGTCCCCCATCCTCGCACCGGTCGCCCTGGCCAAGGCCTCGCGCCTGATCAACCACGGCCCGACCGTGCTGGTTTCGGCCCGCCACGACGGCGTCGACAACGTCATGGCCGCGGCCTGGGCCTGCGCGCTCGACTACGACCCGCCCAAGCTGACCGTGGTGATCGACAAGGCCACGCGCACGCGCGCGCTGATCGAGCGCAGCGGCGCGTTCGCGGTGCAGGTGCCGACCGCGGCGCAGGCGGCGATGACCCACCGGGTCGGCACCCACAGCCGCTCGGACGAGCCCGACAAGCTCGCCCGCGCCGGCGTCGGCCTGTTCGCCATCGACGGCCACGATTTGCCGTTCGTGGCCGGTTGCTCGGCGTGGATGGCCTGCCGGCTGATTCGCGAACCGCACAACCAGGAAACCTACGATCTGTTCATCGGCGAGATCGTCGGCGCCTGGTCCGATCCGCGCGCGTTCGCCGACGGGCATTGGCGGTTCGAGCACGCCGATCCCGCGCTGCGCAGCCTGCATTACATCGCCGGCGGGCATTTCTATGCGATCGGCGAGGCGATCGACGTCGCCGCGCAGGACGCGCCGGACTGAGCGCTCGCTCGCGACGCGCGCCCGCCGCCGCGGGCCTGGCCGCGACCCGCGCCCGGCGGTT
Source organism: Lysobacter enzymogenes (assembly GCF_023617245.1). Classification (NCBI taxonomy): domain Bacteria; kingdom Pseudomonadati; phylum Pseudomonadota; class Gammaproteobacteria; order Lysobacterales; family Lysobacteraceae; genus Lysobacter; species Lysobacter enzymogenes. The sequence continues at coordinate 3,246,777 of NZ_CP067396.1, read as the reverse complement.
TCAGCGCGGCAGCTGCGCGACCAATTCGACGAAATTGCGCGCCGGCGCCGAATCCAGTTCCGGCAGCTGCGCCAGAGCCAGCCGCGCGATCGGCTGCAGGCCGGCGATGTCGCGGTAGACGATGCCGGGCAGGGCGAAGCGGCGCATCGCCTCGGGCACGATCGCCACGCCCAGTTCGGCCGCGACCAGCGCCAGCGACGAGGCCAGTTGCGGCGCGTGCTGTCCGATGCGCGGTTCGAAGCCGGCGCGGCGGCAGGCGCCGAGGATGGCCTCGTGCAGGGTCGGGCCGACGTTGCGCGGGGTCAGGATCAGCGCGTCCTCGCGCAGTTCTTCCAGGCGGACCGACTTGCGCCGGCCGTCGCGCACCGCGGCGTGGCCGAGCGGCAGCGCGGCGATCATCGGTTCTTCCAGCAGCGCGTGCAGCAGCACGCCTTCGTTCTCGCTGCCGTCGTGGCGCAGGAACGCGAGGTCGAGGCTGCCGTCGCGCAGCTTGGCCGACAGGTGCGCGCTGTTGCTCTCTTCCAGGGTCAGCTCGACCTCGCCGTAGCGGCGGCGGAATTCGCGGATGGCCTGGGTGGTGAGCGGGGTGAGGATGGCCGAAGAAGTGAAGCCCAGGCGCAGCGCGCCGGTTTCGCCGCGCGCGGCGCGCTGCGCCTGGCGTACCGCGGCGCCGGCCTGTTCGGGCAGGCTGCGCACGCGTTCGCGGAAGGCGCGGCCGGCTTCGGTGAGTTCGGCGCCGTGCGGCACGCGCTGGAACAGGCGCGCGCCGATCTCGTTTTCCAGGTCGCGGATCTGCTGGCTCAGCGGCGGTTGTGCGATGCCCAGGCGCTGCGCTGCGCGGGTGAAGTTGCCTTCCTCGGCGACGGCGAGGAAGTAGCGGATGTGGCGCAGTTCCATCGTGGCCTCCGGATCGGCGCACGCCGCCGCCGTTATCCCTAAAAGATATGGATGGCTATCGTTTCATATATTGGACGAATGAAGGACGCGGCGCCATGCTGGCGCCATGAACGCATCTTCCGTCGTTGCCGCCGCCGCACCGCCCGAACCCGGCCTAGAGCGCGGCCTGGAGCGCGGCACCGCGGCCTATCGCCGCGCCAATCTGGCCCTGTTCCTGGCCGGCTGTTCGACCTTCTCGCTGCTGTATTGCGTGCAGCCGTTGCTGCCGGAGTTCGCCCGCGACTTCCGCCTGAGCCCGGCCTCGGCCTCGCTGGCGTTGTCGCTGAGCACCGCCGCGCTGGCGCTGGCGATCTTCGCCGCCGGCGCGCTGTCGCAGCAGATCTCGCGGCGCCGGCTGATGTTCGCCTCGATGGCGCTGGCCGCGGCCTGCAACCTGCTCGCCGCGGTCGCGCCGAGCTGGCCGTTGCTGCTGCTGGCGCGGCTGGCCGAAGGCGCGCTGCTCGGCGGCGTGCCGGCGGTGGCGATGGCGTATCTGGCCGAGGAAATGGACGCGCGCCACCTCAGCGGCGCGATGGGCCTGTACGTGGCCGGCACCGCGTTCGGCGGGATGATGGGGCGGGTCGGCATGGGCCTGCTGGTGGAGATCGGCGACTGGCGCACGGCGATGGCGATCATCGGCGGCACCGGCCTGGCCGCGGCGTTCGGCTTCGCCGCGTTGCTGCCGCCGTCGCGCCGGTTCGCGCCGCGCCGCGGCTTTGTGCTGCGGCAGCATCTGCATGCGTGGGCCGCGCACCTGCGCCATCCGGGGCTGTTGCGGCTGTTCGCGATCGGTTTCGTGCTGACCAGCGTGTTCGTGGCCTTGTTCAACTACGTCGGCTTCCGTCTCGCCGGCGCGCCTTACCGGCTGGGCCCGGCGCAGATCAGCCTGATCTTCCTGGCCTACGTGTTCGGCATGTTCGCCTCGCCGCTGGCCGGACGCCTGGCCGACCGCTTCGGCGGGCGCTGGCCGTTGGCCGCGGGGCTGGCGCTGATGGCGGTCGGCGCGCTGGTCACCCTGGCGCAGTCGCTGGCGGCGATCATCGCCGGCATCAGCCTGATCACCTTCGGTTACTTCGTCGGCCACTCGGTCGCCAGCGCCTGGGTCGGGCGGCTGGCGCGCAGCGACAAGGGCCACGCCTCGTCGCTGTACCTGTTGTTCTACTACTTCGGTTCCAGCATCACCGGCGCGCTCGGCGGCTGGGCCTGGCAGCACGGCGGCTGGGGCGGCGAGGTGGCCCTGACCGCGAGCCTGGCCGCGGCGGGTATCGTGCTGGCCTTGCGGGTGGATCGCGGAGAACGGCGCGCATGAGCGACAAGCAGGCCTTGCTGTTGTTGCCGGGATTGCTCTGCGACGAGCGCCTGTGGCGCGAGCAGATCCGCGACCTGGCCGATACCGCCGACATTGGGGTGCCCGACCTGACCCAGGACGACAGCGTCGCCGGCATGGCCGCGCGGGTGCTGGCGCAGGCGCCGCCGCGGTTCGCCCTGGCCGGCCTGTCGATGGGCGGCTACGTCGCGTTCGAAATCCTGCGCCAGCAACCGCAGCGGGTGCGCAAGCTGGCCTTGTTCGACACCAGCGCCGCGCCGGATTCGCCGCTGCGGGCGATGCAGCGCCGCGCCGGCCTGCGCCTGCTCGACCGCGGCCGCTTCGCCGGCGTGACCCAACAGTTGCTGCCGAGCCTGGTGCACGCGCAGCACGTCGACGGGCCGGTCGGCGCCGAGGTCCGGGCGATGGCGCAGCGGGTCGGCGCGCAGGCGTATCGGCGCCAGCAGATCGCGATCCTGGAACGGCCGGATTCGCGGCCGCTGCTGGCTTCGATCGAAGCGCCGACCCTGGTCGCGGTGGGCGAGGACGACCGGTTGACGCCGCCGGCCGCGGCCGAGGAGATTCACCGCGGCATCGCCGGCTCGGTGCTCGAACGCATCGCGCAGTGCGGACACTTGCCGATGATGGAGCGGCCGCAGGTCGCGACCGCCTTGTTGCGGCGCTGGCTGCAAGGGTGACACTGTGGGCGCCGCGCAGCGCGGCGCAAGGCTCGCGACGGAGAACGACGATGACCCCATCCGAACAGAATGCCGAACTGGACGCCGACGAACGCGAAGCGATGGCGCGGCTCAAACGACTGCGCGCGACCGATATAGACGCCGCGCGGACCGGCGATGAAGCGGCCGGCCTGGAAGCGCGTTTCGCCGGGCGCTGGAGCGCGGACCGGCGCTTGGCCGTGTACGGCACGCTGGCGCCGGGCGAACCCAATCACCATCATCTCAGCGAATTGCCGGGGCATTGGCGCCCCGGCACCGTGACCGGCGAACTGGTGCAGATCGGTTGGGGCGCGGACCTGGGTTATCCGGCGTTGCGCTGGTCAGCCGACGCCGGCGAGGTCGCGGTGCAGCTGTTCGCCAGCGAGGCCTTACCCGCGCACTGGGCGCGACTGGACGAGTTCGAGGGCGGACAGTACTTGCGCATCCTGGTGCCGGTACGCATGGCCGACGGGACGCTGGAAGTCGCGAATCTGTATGCGGCGCATCCCGATGCGCCGCGACCCGAGCAGCCGCAACCCGAGTAAACACGGCAGGCGCCCATGGCGACCTGCGCGATGATCGCGGCGCCCCTTGAAGGAGCGCCGCGATCCGCATGCCTGCCGCGTCCCCTGCCGCGGATCAGTGCTTCATCGCATGCTTGCGCTGGCTCATCTCGCGATGGCTCTCGCGCACCTGCGGCATCAGGCGTTCGACCGCCGCGCGCGCCGACGGGGCGACGTTGGGATCGCCCTGGACCTCGTTGAAGGCCTTGAGCAGGCGATCCTCGGATTCCTCCAGCTCGGCCACGTAGCCGTAGCGGGTGTCGCCGAGCGCGGCGCGCACGCGGCCGTAAACTTCCTGCATGGTGCCGACGAAGGTGCCGCTCTCGGCCGGCTTGCCGCCGCCGGCGGCGACTTCGGCGCTGAGCTGCGACACGATCGCGCCCTTGGCGGTGGACATGCGCAGGAACGTGCCGGCCAGTTCGGTGTCGCCGACCTTCTTGGCCGCTTCGGCGTAGAAATGCTCGCCGTCGCGGGCGATCTGGATCAGGTCGTTGAGGCTGTGTTCGGTCTTCTTGTCGGTCATTGCCGTCTCCTGCGTAGCGATGGGGAAGAAGGCCGACGCTGCGCGCATCGGTTGACCCGACTATCGCGGCCTCGCCATTAAACAGCCGTGACCCGCGAGTGATGAGTCCGCGCATGCAATCGCATCGCGATCACCGCGCGCTAACGCCGCGCTTACCGAATCTCGACATGCCATCCCGCCACGCTCGCGCGCATCACTTTCGGACAACGCGCGGCCGGTTAGACAAGGCGCAGGCCCAACGGAATTCAGGCATGGACTGGAGCGAGCAGTTGTGGGTGGTCGGCGGCGCGGCGTACGCGATGCTGCTCGGCGGCGCGATCGGATTCGAGCGCGAGTTGAAGAACCGACCCGCGGGATTCCGCACCCACATGCTGGTGGCCGGCGCGTCATCGCTGTTGATCGGCATGGGCCTGCTGGCGCTGAACGATCCGCGCTTCCGCATGCCGTTCCTGATCAACATGGACCCGATGCGCTTGGTCGAAGCGGTGATCGCGGGGGTGTCGTTCATCGGCGCCGGCACCATCTTCGCCTGGCGCGGCGGACGCGACATCGCCGGCATCACCACCGCCGCCTCGTTGCTGATGGCGGCGGTGATCGGCGCCTGCGCCGGATTACGCTATCACGTGCTGGCGCTGGCGGCGACGGCGTTGACCTTGCTGGTGCTGGTGGCGCTCAAGCGCGCCGAACGCGGGCTCGGGCTCAAGCCCAAGGCCGAGTCCGAATCTGAGTCCAAGGCCGAATCCGGGTCCCGATCCGGCGCAAGCCCGGATTCCACCACCGACCGGCGCTGAGCCTCAGCGCCGGCGCTTGCGCAGGAACGTCAGCGCTGCGCGCTCCCACTGGCGGCCGCTCGACGGCGTTCGCGCCGGCAGGGTCAGCCGGCCTTCGCGCCAGCCTTGCAGCACCGCCGGATGGATGTAGGACTTGCGGCAGATCGCCGGGGTGTTGCGCAGCAGTTGCGCGACTTCGGCCACGGCCTCGTTCTCGATCCGCGCGATCGCGCGTTCGTTGCGGCGGCCGTCGCGCCGCGGCGGCGGCAGCTCGGTCGAGGCGAACCGGCGGAACGCGGCCGCGGTCGCGCCCCAGGTGCGGAAGTCCTTGGCGGTGAAGTCCGCGCCCATGGCCTCGCGCAGGTACTCGTTGACGTCGCCGGAACCCACCGCCTGGCGGCCGCCGTCCTCGTCGAGGTACTGGAACAGCGCCTGGCCCGGCAATTGCCGGCAACGGCGCACCAGCCGCACCAGGCGCGCGTCGTCGAGCTCGATTTGCTGGCGCAGGCCGCCCTTGCCGCGGAACGCCAGCTGCGCGCGGCCGCCGCGCAACAACTGCAGGTGGCGCTTGCGCAGCGTGGTCAGGCCGAACGAGCCGTTGCTGCGCTGGTACTCGTCGTTGCCCACCCGCACCAGGGTGTGCGCCATCACCGCGACCACGATCGCCAGCACCTTGCTCCGCGGCAGCCCGGGCAGGGCGAGGTCGGCGCGCACGCGCCGGCGCAGCGCGGGCAGGGCGGCGGCGAAGGCGACGATGCGCTCGAACTTGCCGCGCTCGCGCAATGCGCGCCAGCGCGGGTGATAGCGGTATTGCTTGCGCCCGCGCGCATCGCGGCCGGTCGCCTGCAGGTGGCCGCGCGGATCGGCGCAGATCCACACCTCGGTATACGCCGGCGGGATCGCCAGCGCGCGGATGCGTTCGAGCTGGCGGGCCGCGCGCACCGGCCGCCCGCGCGCGTCGCGGTAGGCGAAGCCGCGGCCGGCGCGGCGGCGGCTGAAGCCGGGCTCGTCGTCGTCGACGTAGCGCAGGCCGGTGGCGGGGGGATCGCGGTCGGAGGTCGGAGAGGCCATGCGCCTGTGATACGGGGCAGCGCGTCAACGCGGCAGCAAGAACCCGCGGCGCGGCGGCGATTCGTGTCCAGCGCGCGCAATCGCGCGTCGGCGGCGATTGCGGCGGGCCTCGGCGCACGTCCGCTATTGCGATCCGTTCTCATTTGCTATGATGCGCCGCGTCAGCCGCTGCACCTGCAGTCAGCCAAACGTCTCCATCGGGCCGACTCTCGTGTACGCAGAAGGATCTCTGCGCGCTTTCGCGCGCTCTCCGCTTTCCCTTTCCCTCGCCCTGGCGCTGCTGCTGCCGTTCGCGGCGCATGCGGACGAGCCCGCCGAGGCCGCCGACGCGCAGACCCTCGACACCGTCCGGGTCAACGCCTACCGCACCACCACCCATTCCCAGGGCGCGACCAAGACCGACGCCTCGATCGCGCAGACGCCGCAGTCGATCGCGGTGATCGCGCGCGAGGAACTCGACGCGCGCGGCGTGCAGAACCTCAACGACGCCATGCGCTACGTCGCCGGGGTGTCGCTGGAAAGCAGCGGCATCGACAACCGCGTCGACGACTTCCGCATCCGCGGCTACGACGCCGGCAGCTGGAGCAACAACGTCACCCTCGACGGCCTGCGCGCGCCGCAGGGCGGACAGTGGAACCGGACCATGTTCGACACCTGGAACCTGGAGCGGGTGGAAGTGCTCAAGGGCCCGTCGGCGGTGATGTACGGCCAGGTCGCGCCAGGCGGCATGGTCAACCAGGTCAGCAAGACCCCGACGCCCGGGCAGCAGCAGTCGCTGCAGCTGGGCCTGGACGGGCATGGCCAGTACAGCGCGGCCTTCGACGTCGGCACCGGCACCGACGACGACGCGCACCTGGTCCGCCTGGTCGGCCTGTACCGCGACGGCGACACCCAGATCAAGCGCACCGAGCAGAAGCACTGGTTCCTCGCGCCCAGCTACACCTGGCAGATCGCCGAGCGCACCCGCCTGACCCTGCTCGGCGTGTACCAGAAGGACGACGGCGGCGCGACCTACCAGTTCCTGCCGATGGACGGCACCCTGCGCCCGACCCGCTACGGCCGGATGAAGAACACCACCTTCATCGGCGAGCCGAGCTGGAACACCTACGACCGCACCATCTGGACCGCGGGCTGGCTGTTCGAGCACGGCTTCAACGAGAACTGGACCCTGAGCCAGAGCGCGCGCCGCACCCACGTCGATTCGCTGTATCGCGGCGTGATCACCCTCGGCGCGCTGAGCGCGGACGGCCGCACCCAGAACCGCCGCGCCACCTACGGCGACGGCGATTCCGACGGCGACACCGTCGACACCCGCATCCAGGGCAAGTTCGTCACCGGCGCGATCGCGCACACGCTGCTGTTCGGCGTCGACTGGCAGAAGGCCGATTGGGCCGGCGGCCGCGGCGCGATGAGCAACCCGGCGCCGATCGACATCTTCCACCCGGTCTACACCGGCTACACCCCGGTGGTGCGTTCGGTCGGCCTGTCGCGCGGCACCAACGAGCAGACCGGCGCCTACCTGCAGGACCAGATGGCGTTCGGCAACTGGCGCGTGCTGTTGGGCGGCCGCTACGACCGCACCGACGACGATACCGCCACCGCGACCCGCACCGTCGCCACCGGCGTGGTCACGCCGTGGGTGCGCACGCGCCTCAAGAACGACGCCTTCACCGGCCGCGCCGGCGTGCTCTACGCCGCGCCGAGCGGTTGGTCGCCGTACCTGAGCTACGCCGAATCGTTCCAGCCGGCCACCACCGACATCAACCAGAGCTACACCCGCACGCCGTTCGACCCGATCACCGGCAAGCAGTGGGAGGGCGGGGTCAAGTTCCAGCCGTCCGGCTTCGACGGCCTGATCACGCTGTCGGCCTACGACCTGCGCCAGGAGAACATCCTGGTCGACGATCCCGACCCGACCCACGTCAACTGCGGCGCCAGCGGCGCGCTGCGCTGCCAGGCGCAGAGCGGCGAAGGCCGCGTGCGCGGCATGGAGCTGGAAGCGCGGGTGACGCCGCTGGAAGGCTTCAGCGTGATCGGCGCGGCCTCGCGCATGGATTCGGAAGTGACCAAGGGCGCGCCGGAACTGCGCGGCAAGCAACTGGCGCAGGTGCCGGAATGGACCGCGACCGCGTGGCTGGACTACACCTTCCACGCCGGCGCGCTGGAAGGCCTGGGCCTGGCCGCGGGCGTGCGCTACAACGGCGAGAGCTACGGCGACAGCGCCAACCTCTACCGCATCCCGTCCTACACCGTGTTCGACGCCGCGATCCGCTACCGCGTCGACACCGGCACGGGCCCGGCGACCCAGTTCGCGCTGAACATCGGCAACCTCAGCGACAAGACCTACATCTCCACCTGCGGCAGCGTGGCCTCGTGCTACTACGGCACCGGCCGCACCGTGGTCGCCAGCGTGCGGTTGAGCTGGTGACCCGTTTCGCCGCGAACATCGCGATGGCTCCCTGTAGGAGCGGCGCAAGCCGCGACCGCGGGGCGACCGTTCGCGGCGAAGCTGTCGATGTGTTGCGGATGCGGCAAACGCCTGCGTGCATTTCCCCGGCGCCTGCGACGACCGCGTCGCGGCTCGCGCCGCTCCTGCACGGAGCGAGCCGATGAATCCGTGGTGGGTGGTGCCGGCGATGGTCTTCGGCGTCGCCGGCGCGTGGCTGCTGTATCTGGCCTCGCCGCAACAACGCTGGCGCGCCGCGCCGCTGCGCGCGTGGCCCGGCGTCGCCTGCGCACTGTCGTCGTTGGCGCTGTTGTGGCCGGCGATGGGCGCGGCCGCGGCGGTGGCGATGTGGCTGACCGTGCTGATGCTGGTGACGACGCTGGCGCCGTTCCTCGGCGCCTGGCGCGCGCGTCGTCGCGAGGGGGCGGCATGAGCGGCGAACGCCTGCAGAGCCGGCACTGGCTGGGCAAGGGCTCGGCCGGGCTGATCCTCGGCTTCGGCCTGGCCTTGGCCTTGTCCGGCGTGTTCGCCTGGCTCGGCCCGGACGGCATCCACGGCGGAGGCGGCGGCAAGATCCAGTTCGTGATGTGGCTGATCGCGCCGCTGTGGTGCGCGGTGTTTTCGCTGGTGTTCCTGTTCCGCAGCAGCGCCCGCGCGTGGCTGTGGCTGGGCGCGGCCAATGCGCTGGCGTTCGCCGCGCTGGCCGCGCTGCGGTCGTGGGCGGGCTAGGGCGGGCAGGCGCGATGAAGATCCGCAGCGACATCGTCAAGGTCTACAAGGACGTGCACATCTGGGTCGGCATCGTCGCCGGCCTGATGCTGTTCGTGGCGTTCTACGGCGGCGCGATCACCATGTTCGAGAAGCCGTTGGAACGCTGGGCCACGCCGCCGGCGAGGCTGGCGCCGCCGGTACCTCTGGCGCGCGCCGACGATCTGGTCGCAGCGACGATCGCCGCGCATCCGCAAGCGGCCAAACATTATCTGGTGATGGTCGAAACCGCCGCCGACCAGCCGGCGCGGGTGATCTGGCGCGAGCCCGGCGCGCGCCGCCGCGAATTCGTCGACCACGGCGTCAGCTTCGGGCCCGGCGGCGAACTGCAGACCCAGCGCCTGGCCAAGGCGCCGGTGGCGCAGTTGATCGACACCCTGCACCAGAAGGTCGGCCTGCCGCTGCCGGATCCGGCAGCGCGCTGGATCATGGGCGCGGTGTCGCTGCTGTACGCGCTGGCCCTGGTCTCGGGCTTGATCGTGCTGCTGCCGACCCTGCTCAAGGACCTGTTCGCGCTGCGCATCGGCAAGAACATCAAGCGCCTGTGGCTGGACGTGCACAACGCGCTCGGCATCGTCAGCCTGCCGTTCCATCTGGTCATGGCGCTGACCTGCGTGGTGTTCGCCTTCCACGACGAGTTCTACGACGCGCAAGACAAGGCGGTGTACCCGCAGGGCATCCAGTGGGGGCGCGAAGAAGCCGCGCCGCCGCCGGCGCCCGGCGCGACGCCGCTGCCCGCGCAGGAACTGCTGCGGCGTGTGAACGAACAATTGCCCGGTTTCCGCGTGTTCGGCTTCGGCTTCGAGCAGCGCGACGGTCGCCTGGAAGCGCATGTGACCGGCCTGGACACGCGCTACGGCACCCGCGCGCGCACCTACGCCTCGACCCACCTCGACCCGTACACCGGACAGGTCGACCCGCACGATCTGCCGGGCCACATGGGCGGCTGGGATTCGGCGGTGAATACCTTCTTCATGCTCCACTTCGGCAGCTACGGCGGCAACACCGTGCGCTGGATGTACCTGCTGCTGGGCCTGGCCGGCGCGATGCTGTTCTACACCGGCAACCTGTTGTGGATCGAATCGCGGCGCAAGAAGGACCGCGGCCAGGGCGCGCCGGCGCAGACCCGCGCGGCGCGCGCGCTCGGCGCGCTGACGGTCGGGGTGAGCCTGGGCTGCGTGGCGGGCATCTCGGCCACGCTGGCGGCGACCAAGTGGCTGCCGGGCCGGGTCGGCGATCTCGGCGCATGGCACGAAGGCATTTACTACGCGGTGTTCGTCGCCGCGACCGCCTGGGCGTTCGCGCGCGGCGCGGCGCGCAGCGCGGTGGAACTGGCCTGGCTGTGCGCGGCGCTGACCCTGGCGATTCCGCTGTCGAGCCTGGCCGGCGCCTGCGGCCTCGGCGGCGCCTGGAACCACGCCGGCGCCGGCGCGGTGATCGATTGCGCCGCATTGGCCGCGGTGCCGGCGTTCGCGCTGATCGCGCTGCGCACGCGCCGGCGCCAGCAGCGCGGGCATGCCGACAGCATCTGGTCGACGCGCGAGGTCGCGCCGGCCGCGTCTTCGTGAGCGAATCCGTCATGCCCTCGCTTGAACCCACACGCGTATCCCGCCTCCCCGCACGGCTGCGGATGCTGGCCGGCACCGCCGCGCTCGCGCTGTGCCTGGCCACGTCGCCAGCGCTCGCGCAACCCGATCCGAACCAACGCATCGGCGCGACCGTGGCCGACGCGTCGTCGCCTCACTATCGCTTCGAGCGCTTCGTGGTCGCCGACGGCGAACGGCGCTGGCGCATCCATCTCGCGATCCCGCGCCAGCGCGCCGGCCGCGACGGATACGCGGCGCTGTACATGCTCGACGGCAACGCCGCGCTGATGGAGTTCGACGCGCCGCTGCTGGATCGGCTCGCCCGCGGCCGCGCGCCGGTGCTGGCGTTCGTCGGCTACGACAACGAACTGCGCATCGACGGCGCCGCGCGCACCCGCGACTACACGCCCAGCGCGGTCGACGACGGCCTGGGGCAGGGGCCGCGCGGCGGCGGCGCGGCCGCGTTCGCCGCCGCGCTGGCCGAACGCATCCAGCCCGAAGTGCGCCGCCGCGCGCGCATCGACCGCTCGCGCGAGGCGCTGTGGGGCCATTCGCTCGGCGGCCTGTTCGTGCTCGACCTGCTCTACACCCGCGCCGATGCGTTCGCGCAGTGGTTCCCGGCCAGCCCTTCGCTGTGGTGGGACAACGGCCGCGAGCTCGGCGCGCCCGAGCGGCAGTTCCTGCAAGGCGAACTGCGGCGGCCCGCGGGCGTGGCGATCATGCAGGGCGGAAGCGAACGCGCGCCGAACCGCGGCCCAGGCGACACCGCCCGCAGCGACGACCCGCGCGTGGCCGCGCACCGCGCCCGCATCGCCGCGGTGCCGGCCGATGCCGCGCAACAGTTGGCGCAACGGCTGCAGGCCAAGCCGGGCCTGCGCGCGTGTTATCGCGAATTCGCCGGACTGGGCCACGGCCCGATGCTGCGCGCCTCGGTGCGCGCGGCGGCGTTGGCGATGGCCGGCGATCCGGCCCGTGCCTGCGCGGACGCGCAAGATCCGTCGAGTCGCGACTTATCGAGTCGCGATCCAGCGCGCGAGGCAAGCGAATCCGCGCGCGCAGCGACATCACCGGTGGAACACTGAAGGGGATCGTTCGCCGGCTTGTTGCATCCAGGGCCCGGGCATAAGCTCGCGGAACCCGCCGTCGCGCCCGTCGCGCGGCGGCGTATCCGGCGCCGTTCGCGCGCCCTCGCATACCGGACTCCCCATGACCCGTCGCTCGCTGTCCTTGCTCATCGCCGCCGCGCTCGCCAGCGCGGCGCTCGCGGCCTGTTCGCGCCCGCCGGCCGACACCGCGCCCGCGGCCGCTCCTGCCGAGGTCGCTCCTGCCGAGGCCGCGAAGCCGGCCGAGCCGGCGCCGGCCGCCCCGGCGCCGTCGGCAAGCGCCGAAGACGTCCACGCGTTCAAGATCGGCCAGCTCTCGGCCTTCGCGCTCAAGGACGGCGACATCGACGTCGCCAACGACGGCAAGACCTTCGCCGTCGGCCGTCCGCCGGCCGACGTGGCGACGCTGCTGAGCGCCAACGGCCAGCCCACCGACGCCGTGCACCTGAGCATCCAGCCGTTGCTGGTGCGCAGCGGCGAGCGGGTGCTGCTGTTCGATACCGGCGCCGGCAACGCCTCGTTCGCCCGCGCCGGGCGCCTGCAGGCATCGCTGCGCAGCGCCGGCGTCGAGCCGGGCCAGGTCACCGACATCTTCATTTCCCACGCCCATCCCGATCACATCGGCGGTTTGCTGAGCGCCGACGGCGGGTTGGCGTTCGCCAACGCGGCCGTGCATCTGTCGGCGCCGGAGTGGGCCGCGCTGCAGGCGAACAAGGACAACGCCAAACTGGCCGCGGCGCTCGCGCCGAAGGTGCAGGCGTTCGCGCCGAACGCCGAACTGGTCCCGGGCACGGTCAAGGCGGTCGCGGTGGACGGCCACACCCCGGGCCACAGCGCCTACGAGATCGCATCGGGCGAAGAACGCCTGCTGTACATCGGCGATTCCGCGCACAGCTCGATCGTCTCGGTGCAGCGTCCGCAATGGACGATCCAGTTCGACGGCGACGCGCCCAAGGCCGAAGCCAGCCGCGTCGCCCTGCTCAAGCGCATCGCCGACGGCAATCTGCACGTGTACGCCGTGCACTTCCCGTTCCCGGGCCTGGGCCGGATCAAGGCGCAGGGCGAGGGCTTCGTGTGGGTGCCGGACGCGTGAGCCGGCCTCGCGGCGCCGCGACGACGGCGCCGCAACCGACGCTTGTCGGCCGCGTCGCGCCGCGCGCGGCGCGAGCCGGCTTCAATCCAGCGCGCTCGAGCCCAGCGGCCGGGCGCGCGGCGCCGGTCGCGACAGCACGTACGCGGCGCTCGCGGCGAAGCCCGCGCCGACCGCCAGCAGCAGCGTCAGCGACGGATGCGCGCCCCAGCAGAACAGCGCGAAGCCCAGCGCCATGCCGGCGCTGGCGAAACACTTGCCCTTGCGCGTGACCGCGCCCTGTTCGCGCCACAGCCGCAACGCCGGTCCATAGCGCGGATGCGCCAGCAGGCGCCGCTCGAACGTCGGCGAACTGCGGGCGAAGCAGGCGACGGCGAGGATCAGGAAGATCGTGGTCGGCATCACCGGCAGCAGCGCGCCGATCGCGCCCAGCGCGAGCATCAGCCAACCCAGGGCGAACCACAGCCAGCGCATCAGCGCGGCGCCGTCGGTTCGCCGCCGCGCGCGCTCATGCGAACTCGGCCTCGACGTGGCCGCGCACGCTGCGGAACGCGGCTTCGGCGCCGGCGACGACGTCACGCTCCTGCGCCGCGTCCAGCGCCGCCGAGTCGAGCGCGGCGGTGAACTCGCGCCAGTGCCGGGCCACGCCGTCGGGATGGGCGGCGAGGTGGCGGGCGCCGAATTCGCGGTCCAGCCCCAGCTTCGCGGCGAGCTTGTACAGCACGCTGCCGCCGAGGTTGGAGCCCTCGGCGACGTACAGCCAGCCCAGCGCCTGCGCCAGCGGCAGGCCGGCTTCGGCCTGGGGTCGCGCGGGCGTCGGCAGCGCCTGGCCGAGGTCGCGCAGGTCGCTGGCGATCTGGTCCAGGCGCCGGCGCCCGGCGAGGTCGGGCAGCAGCGCATCCAGGGCCGGGTGCGCGTACAGCGCGTCGATGTCGCGATGGAAGCGGTACTGCACGCGCACGAAACGGGCGAAGCGCCCGCGGTCGGCGAAGATGTCGCCGGCCATGATGCGGCGGTCGAGCCGGTCGTGGGTGGCACGGGTCGCGGCCTTGAGGCGTTGGCTGCGCGGCAGGTCGGTGAAGTCGCTGGCGAGGTCGTGGGCGGCCATGGAGGCGATCGGGCAGAAGACGGCGGACTTCCGCGTGGCGGAAGGAGTTCATATATCCAAGGACGTTCCGGGCGGCGGAACTCCCAACCCGCGCCAGCGCGCAAAGCGGTTGCCGGCCGATCCGGCAAGCTCCGCAGCGGCGTGCGCGGACCCGCGGCGTCTCCGGATTCGACGGTCGGCAGCGCCGTAGTCCCGGCCGCTGGCTCGTGCCGCGGGCGCGGCTAGCGGCCGTTGCGCGCGCGCAGATCCTCGATGCTGTCCGGCGCCAGCCACAGCAGCGTATTGAGGTAGTCCTCCAGGCAATCGATCAGGGATTGGCGCGGCCCCTGGCGCCAGGCGTCGGAGGAATAGAACGCGTCCTGCTGCGCGTTCAGTTGCGTGCGGTCGGCATAGGCGCGGATCAGGCAATAGCTCTCGTGCTCGTGGTCGCTGCTCACGAACGCGACCACGTCCATGCCGCTGGCGCGCAGCATCGGCAGCGTCTGCGCCATGGCGGCTTCGAAACGCGGGCCGTGGCCCGGCTTGAGGCGGTAGGTGCGGATTTCCACGAGTCGGGCGGGCGCTGGCGCGGTGGTCATGATCGCGATCTCCGGAACGCGGGCGGCGCGTGTTGCGGCGCATCGCGCGGGCACTATACCCCCGCCGCCGGTGCGCGCGGATCGCAGTACGGCATGATCGCGCGCACAGTTCATCTGCGTCGTGGTCGCGCAATCGAAACTTCATTGCACTTTCGTGCGTACGTCGTGGGCCCGCGCGCCGGCTTCGGCGTTGTATGGTGCCCGCGCGGCGAACCGCCGCGCGCAAGCGTAGGGAGGATTACGATGCAACGATTCAAGCTGATCGTATTGGGCGCGCTGCTGGCGGCCTCCGCCGGCACCGGCGCGGCCACCCAGACCCAGGGCTGCTTCTGCTCGACCATCTATTACGACGACGCCGGCAATACCGTCGGCGTGCGCCAGCCGGAGGCCTGCGGCGATCCGGGATACGGACCGACCACCAAGAAGTACAAAGTGGTCGCCGGCTGCGTCATGTAAGACGCGCGGCATCGATTCGAACGAAGCCGTCCGGCGTGGCCGGGCGGCTTCGTCGTTTGGCGGCCGCGCTCAACCCAGCGCGGTATCGAGCACCATCATCAGCACGAACCCGAGCATCAGCCCGGCGGTGGCGAAGCGCTCGTGCCCCTTGCGGTGCGATTCGGGAATGATCTCGTGGCTGATCACGAACAGCATCGCGCCCGCGGCGAAACCCAGGCCCCACGGCAGCAGCGCCTGCGAATGCCCGACCACGGCCGCGCCGAGCACCGCGCCGACCGGTTCGATCAGGCCGCTGGCCGCGCCGATGAACACCGCCAGCCCGCGTCCGTAGCCGGCCGCCAGCAACGCCACCGCGACCACCAGGCCTTCGGGCACGTCCTGGATGGCGATGCCGATCGCCAGCGCGTTGGCCCGCACCGCGCCCTCGTTGCCGGCGTAGCCGACGCCGATGGCCAGGCCCTCGGGCAGGTTGTGCAGGGCGACGGCGAATACGAACAGCCAAGTCCGGCGCAAGGTGCCCGGCGCCTGGCCTTCGCGGCCCTTGATGAAGTGCTCGTGCGGGACCAGCCGGTCGACCAGCATCAACGCCGCGCCGCCCAGCAGCACCGCCGCGCCGATCACCAGGCTGGCGCCGCGTTCGCCGCCGCCGAACCAGGTCGTCGTCTGCGCCGCGGCGAGGCCGGGAATGATCAGCGAGAACGCGCACGCCGCCAGCATCACCCCGGCGCCGAAGCCGAACAAGGTGTCCTGGGTGCGCTCGGACAGGCGCTGCGAGAACCACACCGGCAACGCGCCCAGCGCGGTCGCGGCGGCGGCGACCGCGCCGCCGACGAAGGCCTCGCGCACCGCCGGCATGCTGCCGAGCCAGCGCCACAGGTCCGACAGCATCGCCGCCGCGCCGAGCGCCAGGATCGCCACGCCGCACCATTGCGCCGGCGTCAGCCGGCGCAGGCCGTCGCGCTCGCCGGCCGCCGCGGATTGCCCGCGTTCAGCGCTGCGCCGCTGCATGACGTCTCGCCACTTCCGGCCAATGCACCACGTTGTAGAACGCGGCGATGTAGTCCGGGCGCCGGTTCTGGTACTGCAGGTAATACGCGTGTTCCCACACGTCGAGGCCGAGGATCGGGGTGGCGCCGGAACCGATCCCGCGCATCAGCGGGCTGTCCTGGTTGCCGCTGCTTTCCACCGCCAGGCGTCCGCCGGCGTCGACCGTCAGCCACGCCCAGCCGCTGCCGAAGCGGGTCAGCGCGGCCTTGGTGAAGGCGTCCTTGAACGCGTCGAAGCCGCCCAGTTGCGCATCGATCGCCTGCGCCAGCGCGCCGTCCGGCGCGCCGCCGCCGCCGTGCTCGGGCGGCGCCATGACCGTCCAGAACAGGCTGTGGTTGGCGTGGCCGCCGCCGTTGTTGCGCACCGGCAGGCGCAGCGCCTCGGGCAGGGCGTCGATGTCGGCGATCAGGGTTTCGGCCGGCACGTCTTCGTATTCGCCGCCTTTCACCGCGGCGTTGAGGTTGGCGATGTAGGTCTGGTGGTGGCGGCTGTGGTGGATCTCCATCGTCTTCGCGTCGATGTGCGGTTCCAGCGCGT
This sequence comes from Lysobacter enzymogenes, assembly GCF_023617245.1. NCBI lineage: Bacteria > Pseudomonadati > Pseudomonadota > Gammaproteobacteria > Lysobacterales > Lysobacteraceae > Lysobacter > Lysobacter enzymogenes. The sequence continues at coordinate 3,230,173 of NZ_CP067396.1, read as the reverse complement.
CGTAGGCGTAGGGCAGGGCGGGAAGCTGGTGCGGCATGGTCGGTATCCGTGCGGGTGAAGAGATCAATGCGTGGCCGGGCCGGCGTCGCTGCGCGCCAGCGCCGCCGCGCTCTCGCGCAACGCGACCTGGGTGCGGGCGCAGACCCCGCGCGCGCTCTGCCAGTCGAGCAGGGCCAGGCGGGTGCGGCCGAGGTGGCGCAGCGCGCAGCGCCGCACGGCGTCGCCGGCGCGCGGGTCGCAGGCGATGCCGGTCAGCGCCTCATGCGCCAGGCACAGCTGCTCGCGCGCGCGCTCGGGATCGCGCTGGCGGCGATGGGTTTCGGCCAGGTTGTGGTGCGACACCACGCGCGCGGCGAGCAGTTCGTCGGGCGCGACGGCGAGCGCCGCGCGCCAATCCGGCGCATCGACGATGCGCAAGGCTTGCCGGTACAGGCGCTGGGCGTGGGCGAGCTGGCGCCGGTCGAACGCGGCGTTGGCCTGGCGGGTGAGTTCGCGCCACTGCGCGAGGGCGTCGCGCGCGGCGGTCTGTGCGGTGGCGGCGAGGGCTGGCTCTGGCGCCGGCGCGGATGGATCGGGCGCGGGCGAGGCGGGCGGAGATCGAGTACGCATGGGCGGCTCCTCGGTGACAAGGGGCCCTTTGCGTGACGACACGGTGCGTACTCAGGCGCGGGAATGATAGGCACGCCGCGCGCGCTACGTCCAGCCGCGCGGCGGCGCCGATCCTGTCGACGGCTTCGCAGTTTGCGCGAACGGGCGGCAGGCCCGCGTTCGCGCGCGACGCCCGCGTGCGTGTGCGTGCGTGTGCGGGCGTGTGCGTGCGCCGCGGCGGGTTTACTGCAGCGTCGCGTTGCGGTGCTGCTGCTGGTTCAGTTGCGGACCCGACGGATTGTTCTGTTCGTGGACGATCCGGTTCAGATCGACCGTGCTCTGGGCCAGCGACTGTTGCTTGGCGCCCTGGGCGTCGGCCCAGACGAACTGGTTGTTCTTCGGATCGCCCTGGATCGCGAACACCCGGGTGCCGTCCTCGCTTTGGGCGACGTGGTCGATGTTGAGGCGAAACTGGGTCGCGGCCACCGCCAGGGTACCGGCGACGTTGCTGCGTTCCTGCGCGGTCATGGCCTGGCCGAAGCCGGTTTGTTCCAGCTTCCCCAGCGCCTGGGTGTACGGCCCGTAGCCGGGCTGGCCGAAGTCGCTCATGAGCTGTTGCGGCGAGGGATAGTTGCGGCCGAGTTCGCGCAACTGCTGCTTGAGCTGCGGCGACAGCAGGCCGCCTTCTTCGCCGAGGAAGCCCTTGAACTCGCCGCGCTTTTCCGGCGCGATCTTCTCGTCGCGGTACTCGCCCGAGGCCTGGATCTCGAAGTCGTGCGAGCTGTTGACCCCGCGCGCGACCAGGCGCAGGTTGCTGGTGTCGTTGTAGCCGTCCAGCGCGTCGGCCTTGCTCAGCCCGCCGCGCCCGGCGTGCTTGGCCATCTCCGGGCCCAGCAGTTCGAACGGGATTTCGTGGTCGATGTCGAAGGCGTCGCGGGTGCACAGCTGGCCCGAGGCCTGGCAGAAGAACAGCGGCACCTTGCTCTTGTCGCCGGTCTGCGGATGGCGCACCTCGACTTCGCCGGCATAGCACTCCTGCAGCTTGGCCTGATACCACTTGCCCAGCACCGCCGCATCGAAGCTCAGGCCCGTGCGGCCGTCCTCCGGCTTCCACGGCTGCTCCATGGTGGTGCGCTTGCGCACGCTGCCGTCCACGTCCGGATCGAAGCCGGGCCGGTTGGTCTTGGGATCGAACGCGAAGCGGTCCTCGACCCACTGTTTCCATTCCGGCGAATCCGCGCCGTGGGTATCCAGCACGCGAAACGCGGCGTCGCGGGCGCGGTTCACCGGCGCCGGCAGCAGGCGCAGGTTGTCGACGTCGTTGTAAGCCATCATCGCCTCGGCCTGGCTTTTGACCCCGCGTTCGACGAAGTGGTCCTTCCACTGCGCGACGTGGTCGATGTCGAGCGCGTCGGCGCTGTGCCAGGTGCCGGTCTGCTCATGGTGGTAGAGCATCAGCGAGCCCTTGCCGGGCAAGGTCACCCCCTGCGGCGCCATGTGCTCGCTGGCCCAGCTGTTGTGCATGTATTCGGAGGTGGAGTCGTAGAAGCTCAGGCCCTTGCGGTTGCCGCTACCGTCCCAGTCGCGGTCCTGCAAAGCCTTGCCGTGGCGGGTCGGCGACAGGTCTTCCCAATGCACCAGGGTGACGGTTTCGCCGCTTTTCAGCGTCTTCTCTTCGAGGGTGAAGCCCATGAGGTTGCTCCCGTTGGCGGCGCGCGCGGCGCCGGGCGCCGCGCGCATGCAGTCCGGCGCGGCCATCGACGTGAGGCTTTACGCGCAAACCGCCGCGGGCCGGCCACACGGGCGGCGGCGAGGACGCGCAGCCGCTATCCTGTGCGCCCACGCAGTCAGGAACCGAATCGATGCGCCGTCTACTCGCCATCCTCCCGTTGTCGCTCGCCGTCGCGTCGTTCGCCGCCGCTGCCGCGCCGCCGCCGGCGCCGCAGCCGGTGTTCGACGTCCACGTCCATCTGCGCGAAGGTGAGGCCTCGCTGAAGACCTACGAGCGCGAAGTCGCCGACGCCAAGCTCAAGCTCGCCGGTTTCGCCGGCATGTGGTTCGGCGGCCCGCATCAGGCGCTGCAGGGCGATCCGGACGCGATCCGCCGCGCCAACGACGCCCACATCGCGCTCGCGGCCAAGCACCCGGAGATGCTGGCGGTGGCGACCGTGCATCCCTACGACGGCCAGGCGGCCATCGACGAACTCGCGCGCGTCGCTGGCCGCGGGGTCAAGGTGCTGAAGCTGCATCCGCACACGCAGCAATTCGACGCCGCCGATCCGCGCGTGCTGCCGCTGGTGCGCAAGGCCGGCGAGCTCGGCGTGGTGGTGCTGTTCGACAACGCCAACATCCTGCCCGGCGACAGCGAGCGCCTGTTCAATGTGGCCATCCAGGCGCCGAAGACCCGCTTCATCTTCGCCCATATCGGCGGCATGAACTTCCGCTTCTGGAACATATTGGCGCTGGCGCGCACCGCCGACGACTTCTTCGCCGACAACATCTTCTTCGACATTTCCGCCACCGCGGTGCTGATGGCCGACTCGCCGGTCGAGAAGGAGTTCGTCTGGACCCTACGCAACGTCGGCATCGGCCAGGTGCTGCTGGGTTCGGACTATCCGCAGCTGCCGCTGGCCAAGGCGGTCGATGCGCTCGACCGCCTGGACCTGACCGATGAGGAGAAGGAGAAGATCCGGATCGGCAACGCGCGCCGGCTGTTCGGCCTGCGCTGAGCCGGCCTGCACTGAGACAGTGGCGGGTCAGTACGGGCTCGCGGTCGGGCGTACGATCAGTTCGCTGACGTCCACGTGCGCGGGCTGCTCGACCGCATAGGCGACCGCTTCGGCGATGGCCTGCGCGGGCAGCGCGACCTCGCGGAACGCCTTCATCGCCTCGCGCGCGCCGGCATCGGTGATGGTGTCGGCCAGTTCCGACTCGACCACGCCCGGCGAGACGATGGTGACGCGGATCGTGTCGGTCTCCTGGCGCAGGCCGTCGGAGATCGCCCGCACCGCGTACTTGGTCGCGCAGTACACCGCGGCGTTCGGCCACACCGCGTGGCCGCCGATCGAGGACACGTTGACGATCTGGCCGCGGCCGCGCGCCTGCATGCCGGGCAGCGTCGCGGCGATGCCGTGCAGCACGCCGCGCACGTTGACGTCGAGCATGCGGTCCCATTCGTCGATCTTCAGCGCGCTCAGCGGCGACAGCGGCATCACCCCGGCGTTGTTGACCAATACATCGACCGGGCCGAAGCGCTCTTCGGCGAAGGCGACGAAGCCCTGCATGTCGTCCAGGCGGGTGACGTCGAGCTCGCGCCAGGCGACCTGCGCGCCGGCGCCGGCGAGTTCGCGGCACAGCGCGTCCAGGCGCTCGCCGCGGCGCGCGCCGACCACGACGCGGTGGCCGCGCCGGGCCAGCTCGCGCGCGGTGGCCTCGCCGATGCCGCTGCTGGCGCCGGTGACGAGGATGGTTTTCGGGGAAGCGGTAACGAGGCTCATGGCGGAATTCCTGTCGGGGGAGGCGGCACCGGTGCGGCGCCGCGGTGAGGCAAATGCTAGGCAGCGGGCGGGGGCGGGCTAAGACCCGATCGTGGCCGGTCCTTGCCCATTCCTATCGAGCCGGCCATGCACGCCCGCGCCGGCCGGTGGGGCGGCGGTATAGTCCTTGCCTGTTCCGCACGCCGCCCCGTTGCCCATGTCCGCCACCGATTCCGCCGCGCGCCGCGCGCGCATGGTCGAACTCGTCGCCCGGCTCGCGCCCGGCGAGGGCTACACCCGTTCGCGCCTGGATTCGGTGAGCCTGATGCGCTGCGAGCGGCCGGTGCAGCGCACCCCGGCGCTGTACGAGCCGAGCATCGTGATCGTGGTGCAGGGCCGCAAGCGTGCGTTCCACAACGACCGCGCCTACGTCTACGACGCCCAGCATTACCTCGCGCTGGCGGTGCCGCTGCCGTTCGAGACCGAGACCGAGGCCAGCGCCGACGAACCGATGTTCGGCATCGCCCTGCGCATCGATCCCAGCGCGATCGCCGAACTGGCGCTGTCGCTGGACCGGATGCGCCCCGACAGCGAGGTGCCGCCGGCGACGATGGTGGCCTCGCCGATGGACGAACGCATGAGCGACGCCGCCGTGCGCCTGCTCGAAGCGCTGTGCGATCCGGCCGAAAGCGCGCTGCTGGCGCCGGCGATCGCGCGCGAGATCGCGTTCCTGGCGCTGACCGGCGAGCAGGGCGGCAGCCTGCGCGCGGCGATGGCGCAGGGCGGCCATTTCGGCCGCATCGCCAAGGCATTGCGCCGCATCCACGACCAGTACGACCGCAAGCTCGACGTGACCAGCCTAGCGGGCGAGGCGAGCATGAGCGTGCCGGCCTTCCACGCGCGCTTCAAGGCGGTCACCGCCGCCTCGCCGATCCAGTACATCAAGGCGATGCGCCTGCATCAGGCGCGCCTGCTGATGATCCGCAACGGCTGCGCCGCCGCCGACGCGGCGCGCCGGGTCGGCTACGAGAGCGCGTCGCAGTTCAACCGCGAGTTCAAGCGCATGTTCGGCCGGCCGCCGCTGGAGGAAGCGCGCGAGTTGCAGCGGATCCTGCGGGTGTCCGAGCCGGTGCAGGCGACGGCGGGCCGCGCCGCGTCGTCGTACTGATCGCGCGCGTCGGCCGCGCTGTTCGGCCGCGCTAGAACGCGACCTGCGCGCGCAGGCCGAGGGTGCGGCCCGAATCCGGCCCCTGGAACGCACCGACCTTGTTGTCGGTCTTCCAGAACACGTAGTTGAGCATCAGCCGCGACCAGTCGTTGAGATACCAATTGACACCCAGCGTCCAGGCATCGCCGTCGCCGCCGCGGGCGGCATCGGTGAAGTCGTAGCGGTCGTAGCGCACTGCCAGTTCGAACGCGCCGATGCCGCCCTGGTCGACCGGCCGCAACACCCGGGTCGCGGTCCACACGCCCGAGCGGCGGCTGAAGCCGGGTTTCTCGCCGGTCAGCAGCCAGCCGGCGTAGACCGAACTGGCCTTGTGCCGCACTTCGCCGACGGTGTCGGATTCGATGGTGCGCACCGTGCGTTCGCCGAACAGCCAGCCGCTGCGGTAGACCGCGCCGAGTTCCGCGCCCCAGGCACGGTCGTTGTCGACGTTGGCGATGCTGCTGGCCGAGACCCGCACCTGATCGTTCCAGCCCAGCGCGACCGGCGAGGTCTTGTTGATGCTGACGACATCGGCGCCGAGTTGCTCGTACCAATACCAACCGCCGAGATGGACGAAGCCGTCGCCGCCCTTGAGCGGGTTCCAGTGCGCGCGGGCGAGGTAGGCGACGGTGTCGCTGGTGTCCCCGGCGTTGCCGACGTCGTCGCCGGTCACCGCGAGGCTGGCGTGCCAGCCGTCGCCGAACACCTTGGCGCTGAGGCCGAGGCCGAAGTAGCCGCTTTGCATGCCGCCGACCGAGGCGACCGCGTTGCGCTCCATAAACGGGGTGGCGACGCCGCTGGTGGCGCCGTCGAGGCTGCGGTCCTTGAGCTTGTTGCCGAGGTAGAACTCGACCGCGTGTCCGCCCAGGCGGGTGTCGTAGGACAAGTAAGCGTCCTTGAGCGTGACCTCGTTGCCGGCGAAATCGGCTTCGACCTTGTAACCCAGCGCGCCGAATTCGCCCTCCGCGCCGAGGCGCGCGCTGGCGAGGTCGCTGCCGGAGAGGTTGCGCGCGCCGAACGAGGAGCCGCGGGTGAACGTCTGGTCGAGCAACAGGCGGCCGCGCGGGCGGAACGTCATCCGGCCGTCGCTACTGCTGAATTCCGGCGCGCCCTTGCGCCAGTTCATGCGCGCGCCGTCGCCGTTGCCGCCGCCGGTCGCCGCTTGCTGCGCCACCTGCGCCTGCAGGATCGCCAGTTCGTCGTCGCGGGTGTCGGCGACCGCGGCGGCGACCTGCGCCTGGATCGGATCGGCTGCGACGGGCCCCGCGGCCTGGCGGCGTTCGAGTTCGGACAGGCGTTGGCTGAGTTCGCGGATCTGCTCGGCCTGTTGCCGCACCAGCGCGCGCAGGTCGGCGTCGCTGGCGGGGGCGTTGGCGGAGTCGGCGGCGAAGGCGGGCGCCGCGCACGCGGCGAGGCTCAAGGCCAGCGCGTACGCGGCCCGGTCGGTGTGGCTCATGGCGATGGCTCCCCTGGATCGCGGCGCGCCGGACGATGCGGGCACGCCGTTGCGGTGGTGCGGTGTCAGTCCCCGTCTGCGTCGTCGCGGCGTGCGGACGGCTTCGGTTTTGCGGGCTTGTCTTGCGCGGGCGCCGCGGCCGTCGCGCCGAAGAAACCGTGGCTGCGCGCCCAATGCGCGAACAAGCGCGGCCATTGCGCGACCAAGGTCCCCGGCTGGCCCAGTCCCCAACTGTGGCCGCCGCGTTCGAACGCATGCAGTTCCACCGGCACGCCGATCGCGCGGGTGGCCTGGAACATCGCCAGGCTGTGGCCGATGTCGGCGATCGGATCGTCCGCCGCCTGGGCCAGGAACACCGGCGGCATGTCGCGGCGCACGTGCGCTTCGACCGAATACGCCTCGACCGCGTCGGCCTGCTTGCCGAGTTCGCGGCGCGAGCGGGTGGTGTCCAGCGGCGGCTTCAGCGACACCACCGGATAGATCATCGCCAGGAAGTCCGGACGCGCGGATTCGCGGTCGGCCGCGTCCAGCGGCGGATACAGCGGCGCGTCGAAGCGGGTGCCGGTGATGCCGGCCAGATTGCCGCCGGCGGAGAAACCGATGACGCCGATGCGCTGCGGATCGACGCCGAGTTCCGCGGCGCGCGCGCGCATCAGCCGCATCGCCCGCTGCCCGTCCTGGAACGGCGACACCGGGCTCCAGCCGTCGCCGGGCAGGCGGTAATACACCACCGCCGCGGTCACGCCGATGGATTGCAGCCACAGCGCGGTCGGCCGCGCCGCGCCGCCGATCTGGATGCGGAAATAGCCGCCGCCGCCGAAGATCACCGCGGCGCTGCCGTTGGGGCGCTCGGGGCGGTAGATCTCCATGCGCGGCTGCGCGATGTTCGACACCGCGCCGCTGGCGCTGCCGTCGCGGCCGGTGCGCTCTGGCCCGCGCACCGGCGAGGGCCACTGGTCGGCCGGCCACAACGGGACAACCTCCGGCGCCGGCGGCGCGGCATGCGCCGGCAGCGCCGCGGCGGCGGCGGACATAGCGAAGGCGCAAGCCCAAGCGAACGCGGTTTTCATCGGACCGGCGTCTCCGGCGGGGTTTCAGGACAGCGCAGTTGTAGGCGCAGCCGGCGTCCGCGCCGATAGCCTATTGGTAGTACCGGCCGCGCCGCCGCCGGCATCGTGAAGATCGTGACCGGCGTGGGCCGATACGCATTTGACAGCCGTCGAGAGCGCTGTCTAGAGTCGGGCGGTGGTCGTTCGCAGCAGTCCCGCATCGCGGGCCCGCCCGCGGCACAAGCGGCCACGACGCTTGAAATCGAGGCCTGGCACGGCGGATTTCGATGCATGCGACACCGCTGCCCGGGCGACATCCAGTACTCAGGGAGGAACAGCAATGCAAAGCAACGATCTGGTGTCGGGCTGGCTCACCGGCGCCGAAACGGTCATGGGCTTCGACAACCCGGCCGGTCCGCTGTACCTGGAAGGCGAGAACGCGGTCGAAGACGCGGCGCGCGCGCCGATCACCCATTCCACCTCGATCTCGACCTGCCCGACCGGCCGCTGCTACTGCTGCATGTAAGCCGGATCGGAACCGGCTGGGGTCCGGTCTGATCCGACGGTTCGTCCACGCCGGTCGCTAGTTTCGGCGCGCAGCCTTCGCGGGCTGCGCGTCGTTTCGGCGCCGCATCGGCGATGAGCCCGCTTCGCGCTCGGGCCCGCTGCACGCCGCCGCATCCGCTGCGAATCCGACTCCCATCGTTACTGCGCCGCGTTCGCCGCGCGCCGCAGCGACGGGTGTCGCGCGCACCGCGACAACCGCAATCTTCCATACCGTCTGCCAAGGATCGTCGACACGATGGCCGAACCCGAGATCCAGGAGGGCTTCGGCCCGATCATCGACCACTTCACCGCCACTGCGCGCGAGGCGCTCGACGCCGAACTCGCCGCGCGCTGCGGCGATCTCGATCCGCGCGAAATCGAACTGATCCGCGCCGCCGGCGCACACGCCTTCTACGCCAGCGCGCGGCTCAAGCTCAACCGCGTGCTGCTGCTGGAACTGCACGCCGCCAAGCACCTGGGCGAACTCACCGCCGCCGACGAGCCCGGCCGCTTCGCCCAGTTCGTCGCCAAGGCGCTGAGCCCGCAGTTCGCGCAGATCGTCGAACAACGCTATCCGCCGTTGTCGCAGCGCCTGCAACGTTCGCTGCGCCAGCAAGGCGCCGCGATCGCGACCCTGGCCGCGCGCATCCACGCCGACCGCGACGCGCTCGCCGTGCTGATCGGCCGCGCGCCCGGCCGTCTGCTGTCGATCAAGCTCGGCGAGGGCGACCTGCATGCCGGCGGCCAGACCGTCGCCAAGCTCGCGTTCGAAGGCGGGCAGGCGATGTACAAGCCGCGCTCGCTGGTCATCGATGCGATCACCGACGGCTTCCTCGGCCAAGTGTTCGAACACGACGGCCGCATCCGCGTGCCCGCCGTGCTCGACCGCGGCGACTACGGCTGGGCCGCGTTCGTGCAGCACCGCTATTGCGACGGCGAGGCCGAATTGCGCAACTTCTACCGCGGCCTCGGCCACTGGCTGGCGCTGCTGCGCCTGCTCGGCGGCACCGACATCCATCTGGAAAACCTGATCGCCGCCGGCCCGGTGCCGGTGGTGGTCGACGTCGAAAGCCTGTTCGCGCCCGAGCGCCCGGCCGCGGCCTCGCGCTTCGGCCAGGCCTACGACCGCACCCAGGACCTGATCCAGAACTCGGTGCTGCGCACCGGCATCGTCCCGTTCCGCTCGCGGGTGATGGGCGCCGGCCAGGCCGACCTGTCCGCCGCCGGCTCGCTGCCGGGCGAACAGCCGCAGTTGCAGGTCCCGGTGATCGTCGGCGACGGCACCACCGACGCGCGCGTGCAGATGGTCGAGACATCGATGGACATCTCGCAGAACCATCCCAGCGCGAACCCGGAGGTGTCGCGCTACTGGGACGAGATCAGCGACGGCTTCCTCGAAGCCTCGCAACGCCTGCGCGAACTCGACGCCGACGGCCGCCTCGCGCAGTGGCTGTCCGCGTTCGAAGGCTGCCAGGTGCGCGACGTGCGCCGCACCACCCAGCTCTACGTCGAAGTCGGGCGCATGCTCTGGCACCCGGCCTCGCTGCACGAAGAAGACAAGGCCATCGAACGCGCGCGCAAAGTGTTCGCCGCCAGCGCCGGCGGCCCGCCGCCTACGCCGGAACAGATCGCCAGCGAGATCGACGACCTGCGCCACGGCGACATCCCGCTGTTCGTCGCCCCGCTGAGCGCCGCGCGCATCGCCCAAACGCTCGACGGCTGGCGCCACATGCGGATAGAACTGGAAGACATGACCATCCGCAGCTCGCTGGTCGTGACCCAACTCAACAGCGGCACCGACGGCCCCGGCGAACGCGACAGCCGCTCGCATTACGCCCGCAACGTCCGCCGCGACAACCTCGAACAACGCCGCCGTGCGCTCGCCGCCGACATCGTCGAACGCCTGCTGCGCGTGTCTGTGCGCGGCGACGACGGCTCGGTGACCTGGATCTCGCCGGAAAGCTTCGGCGGCTCCGGCTGGCACGTACAACCGCTCGGCGGCGACGCCTACTTCGGCCTCGGCGGCATCGCCGTCGCCCTGGCCGGCTACCGCCACGAAGTCCACGCCGGCCGCGCCGACCTCGTCGCCGGCCTCGACGAAGCGCTGGACGGCGCGATCCACTCCTTCCACACCCTGACCGAAGTCGACACCCCGCCGACCGTCGGCGGCCTCAGCGGCGACGGCAGCCGCATCTGGGCGTGGCTGGTCCTGCACGGCCTGCTCGACCGCCCGCAACTGCTGGCCAACGCCGTAAAGAGCGCCGAAACCCTGGAACGCAAAGGCTTCGACGACGACCCGAGCCTGGACCTGTCCGACGGCAGCAGCGGCGCCATCGTCCCGCTGATCGAACTCGCCCGCGCCAGCGGCGACTCGCGCTGGCTGGCCCTGGCCGCGCGCGCCGGCGAGCGTCTGGAATCGTTGGCCCAACGCGACGAACGTGGATTGGCGTACTGGCGCCTGCCGGGCTACGACGACCCCATTGGCGGCTTCGCCCACGGCGCCTACGGCATCGGCTGGGCGTTGGCGCGCCTGGCGCTGAGCGACGCTGGTAGCGACGAAGACCGTCAGCGCTGGCGAGCGCTCGCTGACGGCGCCTTCGCGTTTCAGGATTCGATGTATGACGTTGCTGTCGGCAACTGGCGCGATGTGCGTATGGTCAACACGATCAACTTTCCGACTTGGTGCAATGGCGGCGTTGGCATTGGCCTCGCCGCGGCGGATCTATATGCCCGCACTGGCGACGCCGTTGCGTTACGAGATATGCGCCGCGCCGTGGCGGTGTCGCGAGGGCAGTGGGGGTTCACCCACACCCTGTGCCATGGCGATTTTTCGTTATGGGAGTTGCTGGCCCGTGGGGCGCGGCTCGATCCCGAGGAATGTGCGGCGGACCTCGAAGAAGCGACCGCTCAGGTGGTGTCGGCGATCGAGGAGCATGGGATCGTCGGCGGGATTACCCGCCGGGCGTTCACACCGGGATTGATGACCGGGTTGGCGGGGGCGATTCATGGGTTGAATCGGTTGCATCCGGCCTGTTGGGTGGCTTCACCGTTGATATTGGAGTGTGAGACTGAGAACAGATCGACGCTTGTATAAAATCTGCCAGGCTAAGGTTGTTTTTTATTTTTATAGGATTGCATGGAGGGAATTCGATGGGTGACTATATTAATCATCACTATATCCCAAAGTTTCTTCTAAAAAAATGGGAGGGCGGCAGGGATGAAAAGTTATCTCAAATGCGATGGATAAGGGGAAGGATTTGCGAGAAACGTTTTAAGGCTAAATCTGTGGCGTATCGAGAGCATCTTTATTCAATGGATCGATTGGCCGCTCAGCCAAATGTTGATATTGAGCCAAAGTTCATGAGTAGGCATATCGACGATCCTGCAGCATTAGTTCATGAGTCTATAATAAAAAATGATTTCAATGAGATGTCGGATAAGCTCCGCGCCACCTGGGTCCTTTTCCTGGTGTCACTTATATATAGGGGGCCGGAGGCTGTGGAGCTTGTGAGAGAGCGCGGAATTGATGCGCTCAGCTCTCAATTTGAAGTGAATGGGGAGATGTCTGAACCGCTAAAAAAGCTGCTTGAATTATATCTGAGTCGGCATCCTTCTTTGCTAGATTTCGGTGTTTATGCTCTTCCCGTATTAATCCAGGACTCCTCTTATAATAAGATTATTTATGACTGCCCTTGGTATCTGCACGTGCTTCGCTGTGAGGACAAGCTTCTTATTGGGGATCGTCCGTTGGTTTTCATTAAAGGTCGGAAAAATGGAGGGATCTTCTATCTTCCATTGGCTCCAAATTTAGCGTTCTTTGCGTCAACCTCATCGGTTGTGTGGAAGGATTTCATCTTAAACCGAAGTGACCAAAATTTAGTCAGGATCTTGAATCGGGAGATGGTTGAGCAGGCAAGTATTTACGTGTGGGGAAGTGATTTCGATCACCAAAAGCTATTGAATCAGAGGCTTTTGCCAACTCGCGCCGGGCTAGCTCTTGGTATAGGAAAGAGGTCAGCGGTTTAGAAAATTGTTTCGTCTTGGTGGCTAATTCTCGTTGCGGGAATGTGCGTTATTTAGCTGAGGTCGAGCAATATTCGGAATTAATTGAATTTCTTGAGTTGCGCATCTTTGTGGGGTTGATTTAATTTTAAATAAATATTATATGAAAATATTATTAATAACTTTTCCTGAATTTACTAAAGATGCCTGATTTTTTTGGTGCGCCTTGCAGTCAATGTTTATTGAGGGGGCTTCAGCAAATGTTTCAGGATTCGAGCCAGGTCATTTGCTCTGAAGTAAAATTGTATCTGCGCATATGGTTGCTGCCTTCCTTCGCGTCGTTGTGAGATGGAAATAAAAGAAATATGTAAGTACGAGCTAGGCTAAGTAATTCAGATACGTCTGATTGACGTCGGCGTACGACATTTGCACAGTAGGCCAACACGGAGCTTCTAACTCCTCACACAGCGGAACCCACCCCGTTATCAGTGGGCCTTCACGCCTGACGAGGAGTCTCCGTATGTCCCGCAAGTCCAAGCGCATGCCCCCGCAAGAAGGGGTGCTCATGCCCGTCGACGCGTTCAAAGCCCTCTCCGCCTTCCAGCAGGAACTGCACGGCATCGTGCGGACCCTGCAGCCCGAGGCGTTGATCGAAATCGGCTATCCGGCCGGGCAGGACCCTCGTTTGTTGCGTGAGGTCTTTCAGGCGCTGGCCCGGCGCCTAGACCCGGTTATGGATGCTTGTGTCTGGACGCCCTTGGCGGACGAGGCCGTCGGGCCGATAAGGTCAGGGCGTCTGCACTGAGGCCAGTGGGTTAGGTCTTGGCGATGTCAGGGCGGTTGCCCGCTCACCAAGCCCCGGCAACCGACCGATAGGGCTCGGTTACGGTCCAGACAATACCGACCGCAAGCAAAAATGCCTTGCGCGCAAGCCGAAAAGCGTTGCGCGCAAAGCAATCTGCTTGGCGGTTGAGTCAATTTCCCTCGGCCGCGAGCCGCGCCGGGCGGGCCGCGACCCTGCGTATCCCGGCCGCAAGCCAATTCGCCTCGCGCTTGGGCCGCGAAGGCTTGCGCGCCACGGTTCATCCCTTGCGTTCGTAACGCTAATTAGCTTGCACGCGAGCCTTTTGCCTTGCGCGCAAGGCGTGGCGCTTTGCGCTTGGAGCAAAACGCCTCGCGCACGAGGCGTTCTGGCTTACGAACGCAACACTCTGAGCGTTGCGCGCAAGCCGGATAGGTCGCGGACGACCCGTGAAGTATTGCGACCGGGCCTCGGCGGCTTGCGCGCAAGCTATGAAGCCTCGCTCGTGGGCTCGCACGCCTTGCGACCGGGCCGGCGCGTGTCGTGGGCGCCGGCCCAGGCCGCGGTCGAGTTATCGCTTGGCCGCAGCCCCCGGCGACACATAGAACTCGGCGATCTTCGGAATGAACCGCTGCGGATTCGCCCCCGCAAGATTGGTCAAAACCACGACAGCCAAGCCATCGTCCGGATAGACGATGAAGGCCGCGCGGGCGCCGCCGATGCCGGCCACTTGCCGCGGCGGCGCGGCCTGCAGCACCGGCCAGCCGGCGCCCCAGGCGCCGTCGCTGCCGTCGTTCAATGTCTCCGGCGTCCACATGCGTTGCACGGCGTCCTTGGGGATCAGGCGGCCGTTCGATACGGCGATGAGCCAGTGCGACAGCTCTTCGGCCGTGGTCTGGATGCCGCCGCCGGCCCACAGGCTGTAGGGGATGTCGTAGATCCAGCGCGACAGGCGGTCGCTGTCGTTCTTGGCCAGGGTGCCGCGTGGGGTGTGGCTGTAGATGGCCGCGGCGTTGGGCACGAGGTCGTAGCTGTCGCCGAAGGTGGTCAGCGGCATGCCCACCACGGCGAACTGCCGCTGCGCGAGGTATTGCTCGTAGGGCATGCGGGTCTGTTTGACGATGATCTGCGCCAGCAGGCCGTAGTTGGTCTGGTTGTAGGCGAAGCGCTGGCCGATGGGGGCGTCCAGGGGCAGGGCCTTGACGGCGTTCCATGCGGCGGCTTCGTTGCCGCCGCCGATCAGGCCGCGTTGGTCGACCATGTCGGGCAGGCCGGACGTGTGGCCGAGCAGTTGGCGCACGCGGATCGGCCGCCAGGCGGCGGGCAGATCGTCGAGGTAGCGCGAGGCCGGGGCGTCGAGGTCCACTTGCCCGGCCTGCGCGAGTTGCATCAGGGCGACGCCGGTGAAGGATTTGGTCGCGGAGTTGATTGGGAACAGGGTCTTGGGCGTCGCCGGCACTTTGTTTTCGACGTTGGCGTAGCCGTAGCTCTCCGACAGGACGATCCGGCCATCCTTGATCACGGCGAGCTGCAGGCCGGGGATGCGCTGTTCGGCCATGGTCTGGCGCACGTACGTCCGGGCCCGTTCGTTGGCGTCTTGCAGGGTGGTGGCTGCGGGGGCGAGACACGGGAACGACATCAGCACCGCGGCGATGATCGCGGTGACGCGGAGTTTCTTAGGCAGCATGCAGTTCCCTGTGGCGTATCCGCCGATGAGGTGATGTCCGACCCTGGCCGGGCGGTGCCGCGGCCAGCCCGGTGGGTGGATGTGCCGGGCGGGACGAGGGTTTAAACGCTCCTTGTCCCGCCGGGGGAGGTTCGGTCCGCGGCCCCGAACTCTTACAATGCCCCGGTCCCCCTGCAAACCGGCCGCGTCCCCGCGCCGGCCTCGCGTTCCTCCCGTTCCCCAGACACGGCGCCCCACCGCGCCATCGGATGTATCGCATGCTTCGACTGACCGACCTCAAATTGCCGTTGGACCACCCCGAGGCGGCGCTACGCGAGGCGATCGTGGCGCGGCTGGGGATCGCCGCCGACGAGTTGACCGGCTACACCGTCGCCAAGCGCAGCTACGACGCGCGCCGGCGCGGGGCGATCGTGCTGATCTATTCGGTCGATGTGGAGACGCCGCGCGAGGCCGACATCCTGCGGCGGCTGCAGCTGGACGCCGAGGCCGCGGAGTTCGCGAAGGCCAGCGACGGCGGCAAGGTGATGCGCACGCCGGATACCAGCTACAAGTTCGTGGCGCGTGCGCCGAGCGAGCTGCCGTTGCGTCCGCTCGTCATCGGCATGGGGCCGTGCGGCCTGTTCGCAGGGCTGGTGCTGGCGCAGATGGGCTTTAAGCCGATCATCCTGGAGCGCGGCAAGGCGGTGCGCGAGCGGACCAAGGACACCTGGGGGCTGTGGCGCAAGAAGACATTGAACCCGGAGTCGAACGTGCAGTTCGGCGAGGGCGGGGCGGGCACGTTCTCCGACGGCAAGCTGTGGAGCCAGATCAGCGATCCCAAGCACTACGGGCGCAAGGTGATCGACGAATTCGTCCGCGCCGGCGCGCCGGAGGAGATCGCCTATGTCAGCAAGCCGCATATCGGCACGTTCCGGCTGGTGTCGATGGTCGAGCAGATGCGCGCGACCATCGAGTCGTTGGGCGGCGAAATCCGCTTCAGCCACCGCGTCGACGATCTGCTGGTCGAGACCGACGGCGACGGCGTCCGCCATGTGCGCGGGGTGACGTTGGAAAGCGGCGAGCAGTTGCGCGCCGATCATGTGGTCATGGCGCTGGGCCACAGCGCGCGCGACACGTTCGCGATGCTGCATGCGCGCGGCGTGTTCGTCGAAGCCAAGCCGTTCTCGATCGGCTTCCGCATCGAGCATCCGCAGTCGCTGATCGACACCGCGCGGTTCGGTACGCAGGCCGGGCATCCGCTGCTCGGCGCGGCCGATTACAAGCTGGTGCACCACTGCCGCAACGGCCGTTCGGTGTACAGCTTCTGCATGTGCCCGGGCGGCACCGTGGTGGCCGCGGCGAGCGAGCCGGGGCGGGTGGTCACCAACGGCATGAGCCAGTATTCGCGCAACGAACGCAACGCCAATGCGGCGATCGTCTGCGGCATCACGCCGGAGGATTTCGCGCCGTACGGCGAGGGCCCGCTGGCCGGCATCGAGCTGCAACGGTACTGGGAAGCGCGTGCGTTCGAGCTCGGCGGCGGTGAGTACGAGGCGCCGGGGCAGTTGGTCGGCGATTTCCTCAAGGGGCGCGCGTCGGGCGAGTTCGGCACGGTGCAGCCTTCCTACAAGCCCGGCGTGCGCCTGGGCGACCTGGCGCCGTCGCTGCCGGAGTACGCGATCGCCGCGATCCGCGAAGCGCTGCCGGCGTTCGACAAGCAGATCCGCGGCTTCGCGATGCGCGACGCGGTGCTGACCGGGGTCGAGACCCGCACCTCGTCGCCGGTGCGCATCACCCGCGGCGAGGACGGCCACAGCCTGAACACCCGCGGCCTGTTTCCGGCGGGCGAGGGCGCGGGTTATGCGGGCGGTATTTTGTCGGCTGGCGTGGATGGCATCCGAACGGCCGAGGCGGTTGCGTTGGATATGGTGTCGCGCAGCGCGGGCGCCTGAGCGTCGAGGTCAACGACCGCACGTTTTGCGCGGCGGTGCGATCCGGTCACTGCTCGATACGGCCGAGCGGCTTAGGGGCGCCGAACGGCAGCGTCCCCGGCGCCGAATGAATTGTTGCGGCGCGGCACGGTTCGCCGCTGGGCCGGCCCTCCCTTTCTGGTTACTCTTCCCGTCGCAGGGGACCAGAGCGCCTGCGGAATGGAATTCCAATCGAACAGGGGGAAACATGGACTTTGGCGTCATTGGCCCGATCAAGCTCAGCCGGCATGGAAAGAAGCGGTTGATTACCGCGGATTCGATGAAAGAGCTGATCGAGGAGTTGGAAAGCAAGGAAGAGGGGTTGTCGGAGGCTTGCGGTTGCTACGTGTTCGCCAAGCAGACCGGGAAGGGGCTGATGCCGTGGTATGTGGGGCAGGCGTGCAAGCGGCCGTTGGCGGCAGAGGCGCTCAATCCCTCCAATCGCGAGAAATACAACACGGTGCTGGATGCGAAGGGCAGTCCCGTCCTGTTCTTCCTGCCGCTGCGTACGCCGTCCGGAAAGCTTCGCAAGCGGCCGAAAGGCGTGGGCCGCATCCATGCGTTGGACTTTCTGGAACGGTGGCTGATCGCCGCGGCGCTGGAGCGCAACCATAAGCTCAAGAACAGTAAGGAAACGGCGTTCCTGCGCACCATCCATGTCACCGGCATCCTCAATGCCCGAAAGGGCGGCTCGACCAAGGCCTCTCGCGATTTGAGCCGCACGCTCTGGCCGTAGTCCCGAGCGAAATTCGCGGCCGCAGCGCCTGACGGCCGGCGCGGGCAACCGCGCCGATCAGCGCTCGACGTTCGGGATCAACGCCGTGGCAAACGGCCCAAGCACGCTCCAGCCCAGGCGCGCATACAGGCTGCGGCCGTCCTCCGTTGCGACCAACAACTGCGGAGTGGCCACAGACGTGTTCGCGGTCGCGAGCGCGGCCATCACCGAAAGGCCCAGCCCTTTGCGTCGATGGTCGGGGGCGGTTTCGATCCGATCGTAGACGAAGGCGTCCGCGGTCTGCGCGGCGTTTCCGCTCGCAGCCAGTTCGCCGTCGGGAGCGAGGACGCTGGCTCGGGCGAAGGCTCCGGCTCGATGCAGTTCCAGCGTGTAGCCCGGCGGTAGCGGGCGGGTGTCGGTCGGGGCCGCGGTCGCGATCATGAAGTAGTTCGCCTGCTGGATCTGCCAACGAGGCGGCAATGCGCTGCGTAATTCTTCGGCAGTGCCGGACAGCTTCAAATAATGCAGCGGTGCGGTGATTTCCTCGGCGATTTTGCGAAGTCCTTCGCACAGTCGGGGGAACACCCAGCGCCGGGTTTCCTTGTCGGAATGCGTGTCCACGCGCCAGCCGCCGCGGTCGGGGACGGGTGCGGGGGCGTTGCGGGCGATGCAGTGCGCGGTCTGCCAGGCGAGGACGAGCGCGGGATCGAGAAAGGGCATGGCGTGGCGGTCTTAAGGCTTGCGCTCGGGCAAGCCGCGGTGGCGAGGGGGGCGAGTGCGCTGCGGTGTCGGTGCGGCCGCGCGGTGGCGCGCACTAGAGCATGCGGGTGTCTCAATGGCTGGGACGGCGGGCGGCTTCGGGCCAGACCTGGGATACCCGCGGCAAGGCGTCGTGCAAGCCAGCTGCTGCAGGCGTCGAAACAAATCGCTGGGAGCGGCGCTCAGCGCCCCGGCGCCGCTCGGCACGCGGCGCGGACCTTGTCGGCCCAGGCCCGGTCTGCGGGGGCCACCAACACCACCCGAAACCCATGTGCCTCGCCCTCCATCGCCACGCCGGCCGAGTCGTCGACCAGCACATCGATACCGAACGCGGGCGGAAACTTGGACGGTGCGACGGCGCGGCCGCGCAGCGCCTGCGCATGGGCGTCGCCGTTGACCACGCCGGCCAGGCGGATGCCGGCGCAGCGCAGCCACGGGCGCAGGTAGGACGGCGAGCGCAGCGACGAGGTGTAGATCCAGACCTCGTGCCCGTCGGCCTGCAGTTCGCGCATCAGCGCGGCCGCGCCTTCGCGCAGCGGTTCGCGCCACAGCAGGCGCAGCGGGAACGGCAGCCGCGCGGCGGGGAACTGGCCGGCGCCGAGCGGGGTCAGGGTACCGTCGATGTCGAAGGCGATCCGCATGGCGGCGGGCTAGCTGAGGCTGCGCGCCTCAGGCTGGTGATCGCTGGCCGCTTGGGAGATGTCGTGGGCCTTCTTGATCATCGCGTCGTCCAGCCGCGACCACGTACCACGCCGCACGGATTCCTCGGCAGGGGAAATCTCCACTTCGTATTCCTGATGGAACAACGGGAAGTCGGGACCGCCCGTCACGGCCGAGGAACTGATCTCCACCTTGGAGCGGGCGGTGGGCGCGAACGGGTCGGCATGCGTGATCAGCACCTCGTGCCTGATGATCGTGTTGTCGGACTGCGAGATCGGCGCTTGGTAGTAGTAGCACGCGCGCCGGGTCAGTCCGGCCACGTGCTCGCGCAGCCACAGGCGCGGATCGGAGGCGTGGAACGCCAAAAGAATGTCTTCATCCGTAATGACTCTGGCCATCTGCGTTTCCTGGGTGAGTGTGTCTGTGCGGTCGGCGGCCCGGCGGGCCGCCGCCTCATTCCTCGCCGCGCAAGTATGCGCGATACACCGCGCGATCCTTGCCGCCGCGCTTGGCCTCGTACAGCGCCATGTCGGCCGCGCGCAGCAGCGAGGCGTAGCTGTCGCCGAGCGCGGGCGAGGCGGTGGCGGCGCCGACGCTGATGGTCACGGTTTCCTGCGGCGCGGCGCGGTGCGGCAGGGCGAGTTCGCGGACGCCGTCGCAGATGCGTTCGGCGATGCGCAGCGCGCCCTCGGCCGAGGTCGCCGGCAGCACCACGGTGAATTCCTCGCCGCCGTAGCGCGCGGTCAGGTCGGCCGGGCGCAGCGCGTGCTGGCGCATCACCGAGGCCACGTCCTTGAGCACTTCGTCGCCGGCGAGGTGGCCGTAGTAGTCGTTGTAGCGCTTGAAGTTGTCGACATCCAGCATCAGCAGCGAGAAGTCGTCGCCCTGGCGCACCGCGCGCCGCCATTCGCTGTCCAGGTAGGAGTCGAGGTAGCGGCGGTTGTTGAGGCCGGTCAGGCCGTCGACGTCGCTGAGCCGGCGCAGGGTCTCGTTGAGTTCGAGCAGGCGCTTCTGGTGCTCGCTGAGCACGCGGTAGGCTTCGTCGCGCTGGATCTGGTTGAGGTAGGCGCGGGCGTGGTGGCGCACGCGCGCGATCAGTTCGATCGAGTCGGGCAGCTTGACCAGGTAGTCGGTGGCGCCGGTCGAGAACGCCTGGCTCTTGACCAGCGCGTCCTCCTTGCTCGACAGCACGATCACCGGCACGTTCTTGAGCCGGGGATGGATGCGGTAGTGGTGCAGCAGGGTCATGCCGTCGACGTTGGGCATGACCAGGTCCTGCATGATCACGTTCGGCTGCAGCGCTTCGGCGGCGGCGACGGCATCCAGCGCCTGGGCGCAGTAATGGAACTCGATGTCGCTTTCGCTGGCCAGGGCGCGGCGTACCGCTTCGCCGATGATCGGCTGGTCGTCGACCAGCAGCACCACCAACCGGTGTTGGCGCAGGTGCGCGGGCAGGTCGCTGGGAGTGGGGAAGGTGGGTTCGCTCATGGGGAGGCGGTCTGGGTCTGGGCGAATAGGTCGCGCACGCGCGCGGCGATGCGGTCCAGCGGCAGGATTTCGACCGCGGCATCGAGTTCGGCGGCGGCCTTGGGCATGCCGTAGACCGCGCTGGTGGCGCGGTCCTGGGCGATGGTGTGGTGGCCTTGGTCGCGCAGCAGGCGCAGGCCGGCGGCGCCGTCGCGGCCCATGCCGGTCAGCAGCACGCCGACGATGGGGCTGCGCCAGTGGTCGGCGACGCTCTTGTAGAACACGTCGACCGAGGGGCGGTAGGGCAGTTGCGCGGGTTCGCGCACGTAGTCCAGGCGCGCGTCGGCGCGCAGCGATAGGTGGTCGTTGGTCGCCGCCAGCAGCACCCGGCCGGGTTGCAGGGTGTCGCCGGTGTTGGCGATGCGCACCGGCAGGCGCGAGTAGCGGCCGAGCCAGTCGGCCATGCCCGGGGCGAATTTTTCGTCGATGTGCTGGATCACCGCGACCGCGCCGGCGAAGTCCGCGGGCAGTCCTTCCAGCAACCGCGCGACCGCCGACGGGCCGCCGGCGGAAGCGCCGATCGCCAGCAACGGGTGCGCGGCGCCCGACGCCGGCGCGCGCGCCGGCAGCGGCCGCGGCGGCGCCGCGGTCAGGCGGCCGATCAAATCGATCTTGGCCAGCAGCTTGTCGGCGCCGCCGTTCTCTTCGCCGCCGAGCGAGGGCATGTCGGTGGCGTCGAGCGCGCCGTGGCCCATCGCTTCGAACACCATCGCCGCGTTGGCGCCGACGCTGACGGTCACCACCAGGATCGGGCAGGGGCTGGCGGCCATGATCCGGCGGGTGGCTTCCACGCCGTTCATGCCGGGCATGACCAGATCCATCAGCACCAGATCGGGCGTGTCGCGGGCGCAGTGCGCGACCGCGTCTTCGCCGCTGGCGGCGGCCCAGGCGACGCGGAAATCCGCGCGCCGCGCCAGCACGCGCCGCAGCGCCTCGGTGGCGATGCCCAGGTCGTTGACGATGCCTATCCTCACTGCGGGGTCCTTCGGGCGGCGTGCGGCCGCGCTGTGGCGTGGTTCATTCCAGCGGCCCTCCGACCAGATCGACGACCGCCTGCATCAGCGCGTCCTCGTCGAAGCCGGCCTTGCTCAGGTAGAAATCGGCGCCGGCATCGAGGCCGCGGCGGCGGTCTTCCTCGCGGTCCTTGTAGGACACGATCATCACCGGCAGTTCGCGCAGGCGCGGGTCTTTCTTGATCAGCTCCACCAGCTCGATGCCGTCCATGCGCGGCATGTCGATGTCGGTGACCACCAGGTCGAAGCGGCCCAGGCGCAGCGCGTTCCAGCCGTCCATGCCGTCGACCGCGACTTCCACCGCGTAGCCGCCGGCTTCGATCAGCTTGCGCTGCAGTTCGCGCACGGTCAGCGAGTCGTCGACCACCAGCACGCGCTTGCGCTCTGCGGCGCCGGCGCTGTCCTGGTGGCGGACCTGGGCGAGGTGGCCGGCGGCGACCAGGCGCTCGATCGAGCGCAGCAGGTCGTCGATGTCGACGATCAGCACCGGCGTGCCGTCGTCGAGGATGGCGCCGGCGGCGATGTCCTTGACCTTGCCCAGGCGCGGGTCCAGCGGTTGCACGATCAGTTCGATCACCGAGCCGAAGCGGTCCACCGCCAGGCCGTACAGGTGTTCGCCGTGGGCGCCGCCGATCACCACCACCGGCAACTGCGCGCCGGCGGCGGCCGCGTCGCCGCCTTCCAGCACCTGCTGCGCGGCGACCAGGCCGATCTCGCGGCCGCCGAGTTCGAAGTACTGGCGGCCTTCCAGCGAGCGCACCTGCTCGCGCGAGACCAGCGCGGTGGCGACGATGCGCGCCAGCGGGAACGCGTAGGCCTCGCCGCCGATGTCGACCGACAGCGCGCGCAGCACCGAGGTGGTCAGCGGCAATTGCAGCTGGAAGCGCGTGCCCTGGTCGGGCTGCGAAAACACCCGCACGTTGCCGTGCAGTTGCTTGGCCATGTTCTGCACCGCGTCCAGGCCGACGCCGCGGCCGGAGATGTCGGTGACGGTCTCGCGCAGGGTGAAGCCGGGCAGGAACAGGAATTCCAGCAGTTCGTCGTGATCGAAGCGCGCGGCGGTGTCGGCGTCGGCGAGTCCGCGCGCGATCACCGCGCGGCGGATGCGCTCGGCGTCGATGCCCTGCCCGTCGTCGCCGATGCGGATTTCCAGGCGGCCGGAGACGTGGCGCGCTTCCAGCCGGATCTCGCCTTCGGCCGGCTTGCCGCGCGCCAGCCGTTGCGCCGGCGCCTCGATGCCGTGATCGACCGCGTTGCGCAGCAGGTGGCCCAGCGGCGCTTCCAGCCGCGACAGCACGTCGCGGTCGACCGGGGTGCGGTTGCCGACGATCTCCAGCCGCGCTTCCTTGCCCAGTTCGCGGGCGAGGTCGCGGACCATGCGCTTGAAGCCGCGGGTGCCGTCGGCGAACGGGCGCATGTGGCTGGCCAGGGCTTCGTCGTAGAGGCCGTGGGCGACGCCGGCCAGGCGCCGGTCGAACGCGTCCAGCGCGGCCACGCGTTCGCCGAGCAGGCGCTGGCCTTCGGCGAGGTCGGCCTGGGCGCGCGCCAGCAGTTCGGCGGAAGGCGCGTCGGCGGCGAGGCCGGCGTTGCGTTCGGCCAACTGGTCCAGCGCCAGCGCCGAACGGCGTTGCAGTTCTTTGACCCGCGCCAGCGAGCGGATGTAGGGATCGAGCCAGCGCGATTCCACCAGCGCCTCGCTGGCCAGGCCGAGCATGCGGTGCAGGTTGCGCGCGGCGATGCGCAGCACGCGTTCTTCGGTTTCCTCGCCGGCCTCGGCCGGCGCGGCGTCGCCGGCCGGTTCGAGCGCGTCGGCGGCCGGCGCGGGCGCGGCCAGGGCGGCGTCGAGCGCGGCGCGGAACGTCAGCACCGGTTCGATCTCTTCGTTGGCCCAGGTCGCGGCGGCTTCGGCCGGGGTGTCGGCGATGCGGCCGAGCAGGTCGACGCCGCGCAGCAGCACGTCGACGATCGCGCGGTGCAGGTGCAGGCGGTCGTGCTGGGCCTCGACCAGGCAGTCTTCCATCGAATGGGCGACCGCGACCGCCGCGCCGAGGCCGACGATGCGCGCCGCGCCCTTGAGCGAATGCGCCGCGCGCATGCACTCCTCCAGGGTCGCCGCCGCGGTCGGGTTGCGTTCCAGCGCGAGCAGGCCCTCGGTCAGCACCTGGCGCTGGGCCTCGGCTTCCATCCGGAACAGGTCGTGCAGCGAGCGATCGCGCAGCGAGTCGTGGCTCATGCGGTCCTCGCTCATGAAATCCGCCGGTCCAGCGCGTGCAGCAGCAGGTCGGCGTCGAGCAGGCCGATGCGGCGTTCGCCCCAGGGCAGCACGCCGGTGGCGAAGCGCGCCACCGCGTGGGCGACCGTGGACGGCACCGCGCGCACGTCGTCGAGCGGGTAGCGCAGGCTGCCGTGGACTTCGTCGGCCTCGAACGCCAGCGCGCCTTCCGGCGCGGCCAGCACCACCAGCCGGCGCGCGCCGCCGCGCACCGCCGGCGCGGGACCGGTCTGCAGCAGCGCCGGCAGCGCCACGCACACGGTCAGGCGGCCGCGCACGTTGACCAGGCCGCGCAGCGCGGCGTCGCGCCGGTGCGGCAGGCGATGGACCGGGCGCAGTTCCAGCACTTCGTCGACCAACGCGGTGGTCAGACCCAGCCATTCCTCGCCGAGGCGGAACACGAACGCGCTGGCGGCGTCGCCGTGCTGCTCCACCGCGCCCGCGGCCAGGCGCGCGGCGGCCGCGGCGAGGTCCTCGCGCGCCGGCGCGCGCTCCAGCAGGCGGGCGACGGCGGAGCGGGCGTGGCCGCGTTCGCCGCCGGTCGCCGCATCGCCGAGGTCGGATGCGCTCATCTCAGGGGTTCCTGTCGCGGTGGCGCGCGGCGCGCTGGCGCATCAGCCGGGCGCCGGCCGCGTCGCCCTTGGCGTCGAGCAGCAAGGCCAGGTGCATCAGGCTTTCCGCGTGGTCGGGTTGCAGGTACAGCGCCTTGCGAAAGGCGTCTTCGGCGCGGGCGTCGGCGCCGTCGGCGCCGTAGATCACCCCGAGCAGGCACAGCGCCTCGGCGTTGGGTCCGTGCGCGCGCAGGTGCGCTTGGCACAGCCGCTCGGCCTGGGCGAAGTCGCCGTTGTCGGCGAGGCGGCGCGCCTGCGGCAGCGAGTCGTCGGCGGCCTGCGCGGGCGCGGGCGGCGAGGCCGGCGCGGGGCGCGCCGCCAGCGCGGTGGCGACGGCCGCGAACGGGCGCGGACGCGCCGCGGCCGCCGGCAGCGGCGCCAGCGCCGGCGCGCGCCACGGCTGCTGCGGCGCCGGCGCGGGGACCGGCGCGCTGCGCTGGTTGCGGAACGCGGCGGCCATCGGGATCTGCGCCGAGGCGTAGCCCAGCGACAGCAGCAGGCCGGTTTCGGCGGCGCCGACGAACAGCAGGCCGTCGGCGGCGAGCGCGCGCGCCAGCACGCCGACCGCGCGCACCTGGGTGTCCTGGTCGAAATAGATCAGCAGGTTGCGGCAGAACACCGCGTCGAAGCTCGCCGCATCGGGCAGGAAATCGATGGCCAGCAGGTTGGCGCGATGCAGGCGCACGCAGCCGCGCACCGCGTCCGACAGCTGCCAGCGGCCGTGGCCGAGCGCGCGGAAGTGGCGGTCGCGGTAGCGCAGGTCGCCGCCGCGGAACGAGTTGGCGCCGTACACCGCGTGCCTGGCCTTGGCCAGGGCGCGTTCGCTGATGTCGTAGGCGTCGATGCGCAGGCGCTGCGGCGGCCAGCCGGCATCGAGCAGGGCCATCGCCAGGGTGTAGGGTTCCTCGCCGGTCGAGCACGGCAGGCTCAGAAGCCGCAAGGGCGCGTTGCCGGGCTCGCTGAGGCGCGACGCGAACGCGCGCGCGAGCGCGTCGAAGGCTTCGACGCCGCGGAAGAACCAGGTCTCCGGCACCACCACCGCTTCGATCAGTTCCTGTTGCTCCAGCGGCTGCGCCTGCAGCCGCCGCCAGTAGGCGTCGGCCTCGGCGACGCCGAGCGCGCGCATGCGCCCGGCGATGGCGCGTTCGACCACGCCGGGGCCGACCGCTTCGGCGTCCAGGCCCATCGTGGTCTTGAGCCAGCGCTTGAAGGCGGCCGCGTCCATCAGGCTTGCGCCGCCTGCTGGAACAGCAGGTCGTGGACGTCGTCGGGCAGCAGTTCGCGCACGCCGATCCATTGCAGCAGGCCGTGCGGGTCGCGCGCGACCGGGCCGAGGTAGCGCGCCTGCGGCTGGTCCACGCCGCTGGGCGCGAACGCCTGCGGTTCCAGGCGTACGGTGTCGAGCACGCGCTCGGCCAGCAGGCCGAGCCGGCGCGGCTGGCCGGCGCGGTCGCGGTAATCGGCCAGCACGATGCGCGTGCTCATCGCCGCGCGCGCCGGGCGCGCCAGCGCCAGCCGGCACAGGTCGATCAAGGGCACGACTTCGCCGCGGTAGTCGAACACCCCGGCCACCGCGGGATGCGCCTGCGGCAGCCGCCGCAGCTCGACTTGCGGCAACACCGCCGTCACCGTCGCCGCGTCGATCGCGTAGCGTTCGGCATCGAGCTGGAAGACCAGGAACAGCACGCGCGCGGCTCCGCCGGCTCAGGCCAGCAGCTTGAACTTGACCACGCCGTCGCGCAGTCCGGCGCTGACGTGGTGCAGTTCGTCGATGGCCTGGTTGGACTGGCGCAGCGCTTCCACCGTCTGCTGCGCGGCCTCGCTGAGCTGGCTCAGCGCCAGGTTGATCTGTTCGGCGCCGGCCGACTGCGCCTGCACGCCTTCGTTGACCGCCTCGAACCGCGGCACCATCGCCTGCACGTTGTCGATCACCTGCGACAGCTGGCCGCCGACCTGTTGCACGTCGTGGGTGCCGCGGCGGACTTCCTCGGAGAACTTGTCCATGCCCATCACGCCGGCGGAGACCGCCGACTGGATCTCGCGCACCATCTGCTCGATGTCGAGCGTGGCGACCGCGGTCTGGTCGGCGAGGCGGCGGATCTCGTTGGCGACCACCGAGAAGCCGCGGCCGTATTCGCCGGCCTTTTCCGCTTCGATCGCGGCGTTGAGCGAGAGCAGGTTGGTCTGGTCGGCGACCTTGGTGATGGTGGTGACCACCTGGCTGATGTTGTTGGCCTTGTCGGCGAGCACCGACAGCTTGGCGCTGATCGCGGCGGTGGCCTCGATCATGCGCCGCATCGATTGCTCCATCTCCGACAGCCCAGCCTGGCCGTTGCCGGCCAGCGACGAGGTCTGCTCGGCCGCGGCGGCGACGGTGTCCATCGTCCGCACCAGCTCCTTGGAGGTGGCGGCGATCTCGCGCGAGGTCGCGCCGATCTCGGTGGTGGTGGCGGCGATCTGCGCGGCCGAGGCCTGCTGTTCGCGCAGGGTGGCGGTGATCTCGTTGATCGAGGAATTGACCTGGATGCCGGACGACTGGACCTGGCCGACCAGTTCCGACAGATCGTCGGTCATGCGGTCGTAGCCCTGGCCCAGGGTGCCGAATTCGTCGCTGCGGCCCAGCGCCAGGCGCTTGCTGAAATCGCCCTTGGCCAGGGTCTGGACCGCGCCGGACAGCTGCCGCAGCGGCACGGTGATCGCGCGCCACAGGAAGAAACCGACCAGTCCGGACAGGACCACGGCGACGAAGAACGACACCGCGATGCCGGTCTTGGCCGCGGCGATCGCCTGGTCGATGCGCGCCACCGATTCGGAGGCGTAGCGGCGGTTGTAGTCGAGGATCTTGTCGAGCGCGGCGTTGTTGCGCTCGAACACCGGCGCGGCGCGCTCGCGCCAGGCGGTGGCCACGGCGGGCGAGCGTTCCTGCGCCAGGCGGGTGAGTTCGGCCTGCAGCGCGAACGCGGCCTGGGCCTGGCGCATCAGTTCAGCGAACTGGGCGCGGTCGTCGGCGCGGCGGATGGTGCGGTCGTAGTCGACGGCGGCGGCTTCGAACTGGCTGCGGCGGGTGCGCACCAGTTCCTCCAGGCGGGTCAGGTCGTCGCTGCCGGCGATGGTCATCGCGCGCACGTTGGCGTGGTAGGTCATCCACGAGGACTGCATCTTGGAGGCCGCGTAGGTGCCGGGGATGGAGTCGTCGCGCAGCGCCGCTTCCTCGGTCTCGATGTGCAGCAGGCGCTGCCAGGCGATGCCGCCCATCAGCGCGAGCACGCCGAAGGTCACGGCCAGGCTCAGCAGGATCCGTTGGCGAATGGAGAGGTTGATCATGGTCGGTTCTCTGGGGAGGCCGTCGGCCGCCCGCGCGCGCCGGCCGCGGCGTCGCGGCGCGGGCGCGCGGTGCGGGCCGCCGGCGCGCGGGCGCAGACAGTCATCGGTGGAACGGGCATCGAAGCAGGGGACATGGGGACGGCATGCATGGGACCGGACATGCACGGACGCGAGGCAGGCGGCGCAACGGCTCGGGCCCGGACCGGGTCGCGGCGGCGCGGCGCGCCTGCGGCACGCGTTCCGGTGCCGCGGCGGGCAGTGCCGGCGTCCCCTGTCCGGCCAGGTTCGATCCAGTGCTGCCGCGCTCGGTCCAACTAAGCCCGCAATGTGGTTATTTGGGTAAAACAGAGCATATGTAAAAGCCCCAAGACTCACAATTGTAGTTATTAGGAATGTGTGCCTGTTTGCTGTCCCGGCACCTGCGAGGGGGCTGGAGCGCAGCCGGGGAATCGGCGGTGGCCGCTGTTCGCGTTCGGCGGCTCGCGGGTGGCGGTTCGAGCGGGCAAGGACCTTGGTAGGGGCGGATTGCGGCTAGACCGGATCGCCAGGGCGGGTGGGCCGCGCCGACGCCTGCGGTTCGCGAGTCGCCGCCGTGCGGTCGCGGTCCTCGAGCGCGGACGATCCCGCGCGCGGCGGTGCCGTGCGCATCAAGAGTGATCGAAATTTCCACAAATAATGCCAGCAGCATGCGCGAATGCCGGCCTCTGGCGTTCATCTGCTTCACCTTCGCTCACCAAAACTCACCCGGCCTTGATGTGACTTGAATCACATTTTTCCCGGTCGCGCGCTAGGGACGGTAGGCAAGGCATCCATGAGGTTGGGGTTCTCCAGTGCGCTGTTCGCGTTCGCTCGTCCGTCGGCCCTGCGCAATATCGTCGCGCTGGCCCGGTTGGCCCACTTTCTGATCGTGTTCGGGGCCGGCGCGCTGGCGCTGCACGCCCTGCAGGGCGGTCCGCCGCGCGCCAGCGAGCACTATCTCGCGCTGTCGGCCCTGGCCGGCGCGCTGTGCGTGCTGGTGTTCCACAGCTTCGGCCTGTACGGCCACGACATGTTCGGCAGCCGGCTGCTGATCCGCCGCACCTTGCTGGCCTGGGGCGCGGCGTTCGGGCTGGTGATGACCCTGCACCTGCTGTTCCGTTTCCTGCGGCCGCTGCCGGACGGATCGCTGGCGCTGTGGTTCGCGCTGAGCTTCGTCCTGTTCGTGGGCGGGCGGCTGGTGATGCTGTGGCTGTTCCAGCGCCGGATCCGCCAGGGCGCTTTCATCCAGCGCTCGGTGATCCTGGGGATGACCGACAACGCGCTGCGCCTGGCCGAGCAGATCCACTATCGCGCCGACGTCGTGTCCGGTCTGGTCGGCTACATCGACGACCGCCGCACCCACCGGCTCAGCGAGCCGCCGCCGTCCTCGCTGCCGCGGCTGGGCGACATCGACGACCTGGAGCGGCTGATCCGCGACGACGGCGTCGACCAGGTGCTGGTGGCGCTGCCGGCGCAGGCGCGCGGGCGCAACGAGCACCTGGCCCAGCGCCTGCGCCGCCTGCCGGTGCAGGTGTTGCTGGTGCCGGACATGGGCAGCTTCCACTTCGCCCACCGCAAGCTGGTGCCGGTGGCCGGGGTGCCGATGTTCGTGATCGCCGAGCCGCCGCTGCAGGGCTGGGCGCCGGTGCTCAAGCGCGCCGAGGACCTGGCGCTGTCGGCGCTGGCGCTGCTGGCGCTGGCGCCGCTGATGGCGCTGATCGCGCTGGCGGTGAAGCTGGATTCGCCCGGCCCGGTGCTGTTCCGGCAGAAGCGCTATGGCTACAACCAGCGCCTGATCGAGGTGTTCAAGTTCCGCTCGATGCACCACCACCTGCGCGACGAGCACGCCGCGCGGCAGACCGGCCGCGCCGACCCGCGGGTGACCCGGGTCGGGCGCTTCATCCGCAAGACCAGCCTGGACGAGCTGCCGCAGCTGTTCAACGTGCTCGCCGGCAGCATGTCGCTGGTCGGCCCGCGTCCGCACGCGACCGCGACCAAGGCCGCCAACGTGCTGTTCGAGGACGCGGTGCAGGAGTACGTCGCGCGGCACCGGGTCAAGCCGGGCATCACTGGGCTGGCCCAGATCAACGGTTATCGCGGCGAGACCGACACGATCGAGAAGATCCAGCGCCGGGTCGAGTACGACCTGGAATACATCGAAAACTGGTCGCTGTGGCTGGACCTGTCGATCCTGCTGCGCACGCTGCCGGCGGTGCTGTCGGCGGAGGCGGCGTATTGAACCGGCGCGTCGCGACCGCGAGCGCATTCAGGCGGTTCAGCGGCCGTGCCGACGGGGTGCGCGCATGCGCGCGGCGGCGACATCGGCAGCCGATAAACTGTGATCTAAATCTCATATTTAATCGTGCCCGCGATGTCTGGCCAGCGCATCGGGTTCGACGTCGATTCCTTTTGAATCAGTCGATTGCGCGATCTTTCTCAGCAGCTACGCAGGGCAGGACGGAGTGATGAGCCAGCAGGTTCGCAGGAGGCGGCCGGAGCGTCCGGCACGGGCAGGACGAGGCAGGGGGCGGGCGCGGCAGCGGGTGCTGCTGGCGCCACTGCTGATGCTGTTGTGCCTGCTCGCGTCGGGCCTGACCGCGTCGCCGGCGTTCGCCCAGGCGCCCGCGCCGGCGGCCGCCGCGGCCGGCGCCGACGCCGGCTACCGCATCGCCGCCGGCGACGAGCTCGCGCTCAAGTTCTTCTACGCGCCCGAACTCAACGAGACCGCCACCGTGCGTCCCGACGGCCGCATCCAGCTGCAGCTGGTCGGCGAAGTCCGCGCCGCCGGGCAGACCCCGCGGGAGCTGGCCGACGCGCTCAAGCGCGCCTATGCCGGCAGCCTGCGTTACCCGGAGGTCTCGGTCGAAGTCGAGAAGGGCTTCGCCCGCCAGCAAGTGTTCGTCGGCGGCGAAGTCGGCCGGCCCGGCGCGCAGCCGCTGTTGCCGGGGCTGACCCTGATGCGCGCGCTGATCGTGGCCCAGGGCCCGACCGACCGCGCCGCGCTCAATCGGGTCGCGATCCTGCGCCGCGACGAGTCCGGCGCGACCCGGGTGATCCGCGTCGATGCCGCCTCGCAGGCGCGCCGCGGCGCCGACGACGGCAACGATCCGCCGCTGCAGCCCTTCGACGTGGTGCTGGCGGTGCCGTCGCGGATCTCGCGGGTCAACAAGTGGATCGACCAGTACGTGCGCCGCAACCTGCCGGTCAACGTGGGGTTCTCCTACGACCTCAACGACAACAACCGCCGGGGCGATTGAATGGACTTCGAGCTCGATCGCGACCCCGCCGCCCGGCCCGCGCCGGTCGCCGCGCCGTCCGCCGCGTCCGCGCTGCGCGAATGGCTGGAGATCGCCTTCCGCGACAAGCGCCGCATCGCCGCTGCGTTCGCGCTGTGCTTCGGCCTGACCGTGCTGGCGGCGCTGCTGCCGACCGCGCGCTACCAGTCCGAGGCCAGCGTGCTGGTGCGGCTCGGCCATGAGTACGTCTACGTCGCCGACAACACCGACGGCAGCAGCGGCGGCGCGATGCCGCTGATGTTCGACCGCACCGAGGCGCTCAGCGCCGAGACCCAGATCCTGGCCAGCCGCGATCTGATCGCCGAGGTGGTGCGGCATGTCGGCCTGGGCCGGCTGTATCCCGACATCGCCCGCCAGCGCGAGGACCCGGACCGGCCCAAGCTCGACCAGGCGGTGGAGCGCTTCCGCCAGGGCCTGGACGCGCAGTTGCTCAAGGGCGCGACGGTGATACAGATCGGTTTCTCGCACCGCGATCCGGCCCTGGCCCAGGCCGCGCTGCGCACCTTGTTGCAGACCTACCTGACGCGTCGCGCCGCGGTGTTCTCCGACGGCCAGGTGCGGTTTCTCGAAGGCCAGGTGGCCGCGGTGGACAAACGCCTGCAGCGCGCCGAGCAGGACCTGAGCCGGTTCAAGCGCGCCCACGGCATCGTCGACTACGGCCAGCAGATCGGCCTGTTGCTGCAGCAGGGCAACGAGCTGGAGTCGCGCCTCAACGACACCGACCAGCAGGCGCGCACCGCCAGCGAACGGGCCAAGACCCTGACGCGGTTGGCCAACGCGACCCCGGCCAACCTGGTGCAGTTCAGCGAGAGCCTGGGCGACCCGCAGGTGCCGCGGCAGTTGCTGGAACTGCGGCTGAAAGAGCAGGGGCTGCGCTCGCGCTATGTCGACGACAACCCGCTGGTGGTCAACGCCGGCAACGACGTGGCCACCGCCGAGGCCTTCATCCGCGACCAGCGCAAGGCGCCGCCGACCACGGTGCGCACCGGCCGCAACCCGGTGCGCGAGGCCGCCGAACTGGACCTGCTGCGCGCGCGTTCGGACGAATCGGCGCTGGCCGGCAGCCGCAAGGCGTTGCAGGACACGCTGCAGCAACTGCGCCGGCGCGCCGACGAACTGAGCCGCCAGCAGATCGAACTGGCCGCGCTGAGCCGCGAGCAGAAGCTGCTGGAGGACAGCTACGGCAACTACGCGCGCAAGCTCGAAGCCGCGCGCATCACCGAGGCGCGCGAGCAGAAACAGCGCACCACGGTCAGCGTGCTGCAGGCCGCCAGCTGGCCGCTCAAGGCCAAGAGCGCGCGCCTGCCGATCCTGGCCATCGGCCTGTGCCTGAGCGTCGCCGCGGCCCTGCTGGTGGCCTTCCTCAGCCAGGCGCTGCGCAGCAGTTTCCAGTCGCCGGAGCAACTGGAACGCGCGTTCGGCCTGCCGGTGCTGGCGACCCTGCCGCGGGTGCAGCGTTGAGGGCCAGGCGCCGCCGCGGCCTCGCGCTCGGCGCCGGCCTGGCGCTGTGGCTGCTGGCCTGCGCTGCCGTAGAGGCGATGCCGCTGCGCCGCGGCGTGGCCTTGAGCCGCTGGTTCGAAGCCAGCGCCGGCGCGCCGGTGAGCGCCGAAGAACTGCGCGCTCTGCGCGCGGCCGGATTCGATCACGTGCGCATCCCGGTCGATCCGGTGAGCCTGGGCTGGTCGCCGCGGCGCGGGCCGAAACTCGACGATGCGCGCCTGCGCGCGGCCATCGACGCGGCGCTCGCGGCCGGGCTGGACGCGATCGTCGACCTGCATCCGCGCGAGCGGACCAAGCAGTCGATCGAGCGCGGCGGCGAGTGGGCGGACGGATACGTCGCGCTGTGGAAAGCGCTGGCGGCCGATTGGAAGACGCTGCCGACGCAGCGGGTGGCGTTCGAACTGTTCAACGAGCCCGGCTTCTACGGCTGGACCGGCGGCCTGGCCTGGAGCCGCTATCAGCAGCGGCTGGTGGCCGCGGTGCGCGGCGTCGACCGCGAGCGCGTGCTGATCGTCAGCGGGCGCAAGGGCGGCAGCCTGGAAGGGCTGGTCGAACTGGCGCCGCTCGACGACGACAAGCTGATCTACAGCTTCCATTACTACCTGCCGTACGTGTTCACCCACCAGGGCGCGAGCTGGATGCGCGGCGACGAGTGGACCACCGCCGGGCATTGGCGCAGCGTGCGCTATCCGGCCAAGGCGGCGCAGGCGCGGTTGCCGCATATCGACGGCGGGGTTGGGCGCGACCGCGCGCGCGACGAGATCGCCGATTACTTCCGCGACGGCTGGGACCGCGCGCGCATCGCCGCGCAGTGGCGGCCGCTGCGCGAGTGGGCCGGCAAGCACAAGGTGCGGGTGCATTGCGGCGAATTCGGCACGATCCGCGAAGGCGTCGACCCGGACTCGCGCTATCGCTGGATCGGCGACGTGCGCGCGCTGGCCGAGGCCGAAGGCTGGGGCTGGTCGGTGTGGAACTACGCCGACGATTTCGGCCTGACCGCGAACAGCAACACCACCGGCGCGCCGCGCGGCGCGCTGGAGCCGGCGGCGTTGCGCGCGCTCGGCCTGGACGCGCGGGGACAGGCCCGGCTGGCCGCGGCGCACACGCGCGGCGAGCCGGGCACGTCCGAACCCAAGCAGGGCGCGCGATGAGCCCCGCGTCCGGTCCCCAGCCCGGCTTGCAACGCGCCGCGGCCGCGTTGGCGGCGCTGGCGCTGATCGCCTACCTGGCCCTGTCGCCGGCGTTGCTGACGGTGCTGGGGATTCCCTACGACGCGCCGTACGGCCCGTTCTGGTTCAAGCTGCATCCGGGCGACTATCCGCTACTGCTGGCACTGGCCTGTTCGCTGGCCGCGCGCGGCAATCCGTTGCTCGAAGCGCTGCGCCGACTGCGCGCGCATCCCTTGCTCGCCGCCTACCTGACCGCGATGGCGTCGATCTTCGCCTACTCGCTGCTGCGCCACGGGCCGTCGGGCTCGGCGTTTTTCATCGATACCTTGATGATGCCGGCGGCGATGGCGCTGGTGTTGGTCGCGATGGACGAGGCCGAGCTGCGCCGGCTGTGGCGGTTGCTGCTGGCGGCGGTGCTGGTCAATGCCGCGATCGGCTTGGCCGAAGCCGCGTCGCAGCGGCATCTGGTGCCGTACACCGTGGCCGGCGGCGTGGCGGTGATCGAGGACAAGTTCCGCGCCACCGCGCTGCACGGCCATCCGCTGGAAAACGCGATGCTGACCGGCATCGCCCTGTTGGCCGCGCTCGACCTGCCGATGCCGCCGCGCCGGCGCTGGGCGCTGTGCGCCTTGCTGGTGCTGGCGCTGCTGGCCTTCGGCGGCCGCGCCAGCTTCCTGCTCAGCGTCGCGGCGCTGGCGGCATGGGCCGCGCTGCGCGCGCGCGAGGGCCTGCGCGCGGGCCGCTACGGCTACCTGCATATCGTCGGCGCGCTGCTGGCGGGCCTGGTCGCCGCGCCGGTGGCGGCGGCCGCGGTGTGGAAGAGCGGCCTGGGCGCGCGCATCTTCCAGGGCCTGTACCTGGACGACAGCGCTGCGGTGCGGCTGCGCATCTTCGAGGTGTTCGACCACCTCGACGGCTTCGATCTGCTGTTCGGCATCGCCCCGCAGCAGATCCAGGAACTGTCGCTGCGCATCGGTCTGTCGCAGAACCTGGAAGCGATCGAGAACTTCTGGTTGTTCATGCTGCTGCAACTGGGCGTGTTCGGATTCCTCGCCTTCGCCGCCGGCCTCGGCTGCGGTCTGTACTGGCTGTGGCGCCGCGCCGATGGCGGCGCGCGCTGGGCGCTGCTGGTGTTCCTGGCCACCGCGTCCACCACCAATTCGCTGGCATCCAAGACCAGCGCGCTGACCTTGCTGTTCGCGCTGCTGTGCTGCCTGCGCGGCTACCGCAGCCGGCGCCTGGCGCAACCGCAACCGCGGCCGGCGCCGCCGCGCCGCATCGCCATGCGCACTGGAGCGACCGCATGACCCGAGCTTCCGTCACCAGCGCCCACCGCGGCTGGGAACTGCTGCCGCCGCAGCCGCGGCGCGCGCTGCATCTGATCAACGGCGAACACTACGCCGGCGCCGAACGTGTGCAGGACCTGCTCGCCCAGCAACTGCCGCGGTTCGGCTGGGACGTGGACTTCGCCTGCCTCAAGCCCGGCGCGTTCGAACGCGAACGCAGCGCCTGCGACAGCCGCATCATCACCGTGCCGATGCGTTCGCGCCTGGACCTGGCACCGGCGCGCCGGGTCGCCGAACTGCTCGAGCGCGGCGGCTACGACCTGCTGCACACCCACACCGTGCGTTCGCTGCTGGTCGGACGCTTCGCCGCGCGGCGCGCGCGCCGTCCGCTGCTGCACCACGTCCACAGCCGCACCGACCGCGACACCGAGAACGCGCTGCGCAACCGCGTCAACAGCGCGATCCAGCGCTTCGGCGCGGCCCGCGCCGCGCGCCTGGTGGCGGTCTCGCACGGCACCGCGCACTACCTGCGCGGACTCGGCTACGACGACGAAGTGGTGCGGGTGGTGCCCAACGGCGTGCCGGTGAATCCGGCGCCGCGGCCGTGGATCGCTCCGGACGGGGCGTGGACGCTGGGCATGGTCGCGCTGTTCCGGCCGCGCAAGGGCGTGGAAGTGCTGATCGACGCGCTGGCGCAATTGCGCGCGCAGGGCAGGGACGTCGGCCTGCGCGCGGTCGGCGGTTTCGAGAGCGATGCGTATCGCGAACAGGTGCTCGCGCATGCCCAGGCGCGCGGGGTGGCCGAGCAGATCCACTGGACCGGCTTCACGCGCGAAGTATCCGCCGAACTGGCCCGGATCGATTTGTTCGTATTGCCGAGCCTGTACGGCGAAGGCCTGCCGATGGTGCTGATCGAGGCGCTGTCGCTAGGGTTGCCGGTGGTCGCCACCGCCAACGAAGGCGTGCCCGAAGTGCTCGCCGACGGCCGCGCCGGCGAACTGGTGCCGCCGGGCGACGCGACCGCGCTGGCGGCCGCGATCGCCGCGCTGATGGACGATCCCGCGCGCGCCGCCGCGCTGGCCGGACGCGGGCTGCAGCGCCAGCGCGAGCGTTATTCGGACGTGGCGATGGCGCGCCAGGTCGCGGCGGTGTACGAGGAAGTGCTGCAGGAGGCGCAGCGATGAACGCCGCCGCGCCATCGCCCGACGCGGCGTCGCGGCGGCTGCTGGAGCTGCTCGACCGGCTGCTCATCGTCCGCGACGCGTCGCAGTACCGCGCGCTGTTGCAGCGGCTGGCCGATCCCGCCGGCGCGACCGTGCTGTCGTTCTTCAACCAGCACGCCTTCAACCTGGCCTGGACCGATCCGACGTTCGCCGAACACCTGCGCCGCAGCGACGTGCTGCTGCGCGACGGCGTCGGCGTCGCCGCCTGCCTGCGGCTGCTGGCGCGCGAGCCGGGACTCAACGCCAACGGCACCGACCTGATTCCGCAGTTGCTGGGCGCGTTCGCCGGACGCCGCGCGGTGTTGATCGGCACCCGCGAGCCGTACCTGCAGCGCGCCGCGCAGCGCCTGGGCGAGGACTACGCGGTCGAGGTGGCCTGCGCCCTGGACGGCTTCGGCGACGCCGCGGGCTATCTCGAAGCGGTCGCGCGCGAACGGCCCGACTTGGTCGTGCTCGCGATGGGCATGCCCAGGCAGGAGCGCGTCGCCGCGGAGTTGGCGCAGTGGGCGCGGCAGGCCGGGCATCGGCTGTTGATCGTCAACGGCGGCGCGATCGCGGATTTCATCGCCGGGCGCGTCGCCCGCGCGCCGGCGTGGATGCGGCGCGCGCGCCTGGAATGGCTGTACCGGCTCGGCCGCGAGCCGCGCCGGTTGTGGCGGCGCTACCTGCTCGGCGGCGCCGTCTTCATCGCGCGCGCGCTGCGCCTGGCCGCGGCCCCGCCGCGGCCGGCGACCGCCATCGCGCCCCTGTCCGAGGCATCGACCATGAAAGCGGATACCCCGGCCCTGTTCGGCCTCGACGAGGCGCGCATCGCGCAACTGGTGCAGCGGCTCGACGCCAGCGCGGGCGGCGGCGAGCGCCGCATCGTCCAGTTCGCCGCCGCGCGCGCGGGCGAGGGCGCGACCGCGCTGGCGCACAGCTACGCGGCCGCGTCGGCGCAATTGCGCAAGCGCCGGGTGTTGCTGCTGTCCGACGATGCGCAAGGCGAC
Source organism: Lysobacter enzymogenes (assembly GCF_023617245.1). NCBI lineage: Bacteria > Pseudomonadati > Pseudomonadota > Gammaproteobacteria > Lysobacterales > Lysobacteraceae > Lysobacter > Lysobacter enzymogenes. The sequence goes on along the minus strand of NZ_CP067396.1, from coordinate 3,193,049 downwards.
GTCGCCTGTTTCGCGGACCGTTTCGCCCAGGCCGCGGCCGCCGACGCGCCCGGCCTGACCCTGGCCCGGCTCACCGATCCGCGCCGCGAATTCCGCGACAACTACGCGGCGCTGGACGATGCCGACGCGTGGCAGGCGCTGGCGCAGCGCTTCGACGAAGTCGTGGTCGACGCGCGGGCGCCGTACGCGCTGGCCGCGGCCAAGCACGCCTCGGGCGTGGTGGTGGTGGTCGAGGCCGAAGCCACCCGCGCCGCCTTGGTGCGAACACTGCTCGATGACCTGGCCGCGGTCGATGCGCGGGTGATCGGCACCGTCCTCAACAAACACCGTTCCCATCTTCCGCATGCCTTGCACGAGCGACTCTGACGCCGCCGCGCCGGTGCGCGCGGCGGTCCTGCTGCCGGCCGGGCGCAGCCGGGTCTGGCAGGAGCGCGCCGCGCTGGCGCTGGCCGGGCTGCCCGGGGTGCAGTGCCGGGTCGTGCGCGTGCGCGCCGCGCCGCGCGAGCACGACGCGCAGTGGCGGCGCTGGGCCGCAGCGCATCCGGAACTGCAGGAACTGCGCGTGGACGACGAAAGCGACGCGGCCGCGCTGGCGGACGCGGCCGGCGCCTGGGATGCGGCCGGCGTCTGGGATGCGGTGATCGATCTGGCCGATGTGGCCGATCCCGCGCCGTGGCGCGCGCGCAGCCGCTTCGGGGTGTGGCAGCCGCTCGACGCGCAGGGCCTGCACCTGGCCGCGCCGTACGCAGGGCATGCCTCGATCGTGTCCGGCCGCGGCGGCGAGCTGACGCTGGTGCGCGACGGCGCGACGGCTTTGGAAACCATGCGCTACTACGCCGACCCGGATTATCCGCGCGCGCTCGGCCGCGCCTACCTGGGGCTGCTGTATCTGTTGGCCGCCGGCCTGCTCGAACTCGTCCACGGCGGCGAACCGGCGGCTGCGGCGTTCGTCGCTCAGGCGCCGCGGTCGCGCTGGCGCCGCCTCGTGGCCGGCCTGCGCGGACGCTGGCGTTCGCAGCTGCGCCGCTGGCGCGGCCAGTGGCTCAGCGAAAGCTGGATGATCGGCGTGGTCGACGCGCCGATCGAACAAACGCTGCAGGGCCGCTTCGCCGAGCGCATCCGCTGGCTGGGCGGGCGCGACGCGCTGCAGTACCGCGCCGATCCGTTCGGCCTGCCGGGCCAGGACCGCCTGCTGTACTGCGAAACCTACGATTACCGCGAAGGCGTCGGCCGGCTCGAACGGCTGCGCCTGGACGCCGACGGCGCGGTCGCGCAGGCCGATCCGGCCGGTCCGCAGCGGCCGGGCCACGTCTCCTATCCGTACGTGTTCGAACACGCAGGGCAGACGTACGCGATTCCGGAGACCGCGCAGCGCCGCTGCTGCGAGCTGTACGAGATCGACGCGCACGGCCGCTGGCGCTTCGTCGCCACCTTGCTCGACGACGTCGCCGCCGCCGATGCCAGCCTGTTCGCCTGGGAAGGGCGCTTCTGGCTGGCCTACACCGACCTGTCGTGGGGCGCGTTCGACAATCTGTGCCTGAGCTACGCCGACGACTTGCGCGGCCCGTGGCGCCGGCATGCGCGCCATCCGGTCAAGCTCGACCATCGCAGCTCGCGTCCGGCCGGCACGCCGTTCGTCCACGACGGCGCGCTGTACCGGCCGGCGCAGGATTGCACCGGCGGCTATGGGCAAGCGGTCGCGCTGAACCGGGTGCGGTTGTGCACGCCGCAGCGCTATCGCGAAGACGTGGTGACGCATTGCCGGCCCGATCCGCGCGGACGCAACCCGCACGGGCTGCACACCGTCTCGGCCTGGGGCGCGCGCACCCTGGTCGACGGCAAGCGTTACGTGTTCAACCTGCACGAACTCGGGCGCAAGCTGCGGCGCCGCTACGGCGCGGCGGCGCAGACGGTGGGCGTTTGAGCGCGCTCGCGCAAACCGGGCCGGCGACGGTGCGCTCGGTCCTGTTGTACCTGCCGCAGCTCAAGCTCGGCGGCGCGGAGATCTCGATCCTGCGCCTGGCGCAAGGGTTGCAGGCGCGCGGCGTGGCGGTGGCGCTGGCGGTGCATCGCGCCGATCCGGCGGCGCGGGCGCTGGCCGGCGACATCGAATTGCTGTCGCTCGATGCCGGCCGCACCCTGGCGGTGCCGGGCCGGCTGGCGCAGCTGTTGCGCCAGCGGCGTCCCGACGTGCTGGTCTCGGCGCTGACCCACAGCAACATCGTCGCCGCGTTGGCGACGCGCGGCACGGGCGTGCGCACGGTGTTGACCGAGCACGCGCCGATCGCCTCGATGCGCCGGCTCGACCGCTCGCGCCGCTACCGCGCCACCGTCGCGCTGATGCCGTGGGCCTACCGCCATGCCGACGCCGTCGTCGCGGTCTCCGAAGGCGTGCGCGAGGACATCGCCGCGCACCTGCGCCAGGACCAGCGCCGGCGCCTGCATGTGATCGCCAACCCGGTGCTGCCGCGCGACTGGCGCGAACGCGCCGACGCGCCGCTGGCCGAGGACGGCTTCGGCGCCGACGGCGCGCCGACGATCCTCTCGGTCGGGCGGTTGAGCGAGGAAAAGAACTTCGCCGGCCTGATCCGCGCCTTCGCCCGCCTGCGCACGCCGCTGCGGCTGCACCTGGCCATCGTCGGCGAAGGCCCGCAGCGGCCGGCGCTGCAGGCGTTGATCGACGAACTCGGCCTGGGCCGGGTGGTGCGCCTGCTCGGCCAGCGCGACAACCCCTATCCCTACATGCGGCGGGCGCGGGTGTTCGCGCTGGCCTCGCAATTCGAGGGCTTCGGCAACGTGCTGATCGAAGCCATGGCCTGCGGCGCGCCGGTGGTCAGCACCGATTGCCCGGTGGGACCGCGCGAAGTGCTGGCCGGCGGACGCTACGGCCTGCTGGTGCCGCCCGACGATCCCGGCGCGCTGGCCGAGGCGATCGAGCGGCAGGTGCGCCACGCCGATCCGCAAGTGCTCGCGGCCGCGCGCGAGCACGCGCTGCAGTTCACCGTCGAGCGCAGCGCCGAGCGTTATCTGCGGCTGTTCGAACGGCTGATGGACGACGGCGCCGCGCGGCGCTGAGCGCCGCTAGCGGGCGTCGCCGGTGCGCGAACGCAGCGCCGACAAGCGCCGTTTCAGCTCCGGCCGGTCCGCCAGCCAGGCCCGCGCGCGATGCCGGAGCCCGGCGCGCAGGCTGTGCGGCCGTCCTTTCCACGACAGCGCCACGGTCGAATCGAACAGGTCCTCGCGCTCGGGCTGGAAGCCGCGCTTGTAGGCGTAGTCGCCGATGGTGAAATCGAAACGGCGAACGCCCTGCGCATGCAGCGCGGCCATGGTGCGCTCGATCACCAGCCGGCCGGGCGAGCAGTTGCGCCATTCGCCGGCGGCGTTGCCGATCCGGATCATCGCGTACTCGTCGCCGCGGCGCAGGCCGAGCAGGGCGGCGACGATGTCGTCGCCGGCGCGCAGCGCGGTCAGCACCGTTTCGCCGCCGGCCAGCCCGCGCGCGACCAGTTCGCGGTAGAACTCGCGGTAGCCCGGCTCGTCCAGCAGGTAGGCCCAGCCCTTGCCCTGGATCGCCTCGCGCTGCAGCGCTTCCAGCGCGTCCATGACCGGCAGCGCGCGCGCGGGATCCTCGATCCGTTCGAAGCTCGCCTGCGGGTGGCGCGAGAACACCCGCCACGACCGCTCCAGTTCCTTGCGGTGGGTCTTTTCGCGGCTGAAGCGCCAGGCGTCGAAGTCCTCGCCGACGGTCACCGGATTGCCGAACAATGCGCTGGCGCGCGTGCCGGGCAGTTGCAGCAGCGGATTGTCGCGTCGGCCGATGCGCGCGGGCATCTTCTCCAGCGACCACAGGTCGGCGCGCGGCAGGGCGCGGCGCAGGGCGGCGAACATCGCCCGCACCGCGGCCGGGTCGGCGGGACAGTCGGGCGCGCAGATCGGCGCGGCGTAGTCGCTGACGCCGGCGTCGGCGAAGGCGATGCAGTACAGGCCGCCGCGGCGCTCGCGCACCAGCGGCAGCGCCAGCAGCGCGCGGCCGTCGTGGCGGCGCTCGATGCTCGCCAGCAGGGGCTCGCGTCCAGCCTGCGCGCCGAGCGTCGCGTACCAGGCGCGCAGCCAATGTTCGCGCTGGAACAGGCCGACCGCGGCGCCGTCGCGTTCCCACTCGCGCCAACGCGCCAGCGCGGGCGCGAGTTCGCGCTCGACGATGACCCGGTAATCGTCGCTGCGGTTCATGCGCCCTGGCCGTCGCGGCGCTTGGGCGCGCCGAGGTCGAGGATCGCGCCGGGGCGGTCGGGATCGAGCCGGAAATCGATCGGCCGCGCCGCGCGGCGCAGACCGTCGAGCCGGCCGCTGCGGCGCCACAGCGACTGCAGCGCGGCCTTGGCGTAGAACGAAGGCCCGCCGAGCTTGCGCGAACGCGGCGCGACGCCGTAATGGTTGCGCAGGATGCCGTTGGCCACGTTGATCATCTGGCTGCGGCGGATCTCCTGGGTCCAGTACTCCAGCGTCAGCGACACGTTGAGGCTGTCGTGGTTCTCGATCCGGTGCGGCGAGTTCAGCGGCCAGAACAGGCCCTGGCCGGGCTCCAGATCGAACACCATCGCCTCGCGGTCGAACTCCGGCCGGTATTCCAGTCCGACTTCGAGTTGGCTCAGGGCGATGTTCTCCAGGCCCTGTTCGCTCAGGAACGGCAGCCGCGGCGGATAAATGTAGATGCGCTTGCGGCCGTGCAATTGCAGCAGCCCCTGGCCGGGCAGGTCGGCGTGGTAATACACCTGCGCGCCGGGCGAGGACACCAGCACGCCCAGGCGATGGCCGTAGCTCGACACCGGCGGCGCCAGCGCGCCGGCCTCGGCGAACAGGCCGCGCATGATCGCGTCCAGCTCGGCGTCGTGCGCGTGTCCGTCGCGCAAATTGAGCCACAGCCGGCCGCGTTCGATCGCGTCGAGCACGCGCGCGCCGTCGAGCCCGCCGAAGTCGCCTTCGCGCCACACCCGCCGGCCGCCGGCGCCTTGCTCGCCCATGTGCACGATGGAATAGCTGCGGCGCGGATAGCGGTCGATCAGGCCGGCGATCGCCGCCTTGGCGAAGCGCGGGTCGGCGTGCAGGCGGTGCTGGAACAACAGCGGCGCGGTTTGCCATTGCGCCGGCGATTGCGGGGTCAGGGCGCTCAGCGCGCCGGAGGCGATGCGATCCATGGCGAAGTCATCGGGACAGGAAAGGAAGACGGCCGCGCAGCTCGCGCAGATGGCCGCGGTAGCACAGCGCCAGCGCGCCGGCGTAGACGGCGCCGCCGAACGCGGTGGCGAGAATCAGCGCGGGCCAGCCGGCGAGCGGCGGCAGCAGCGCCAGTGCGGTCGACATCGCCGCGCTGGCCACGACGATGCGCGCCAGGTGCGCGGCCGGCAGCGGCATGTCCAGGCGGCGCACGGCGACGAAGAACGACAGCGCGGCGCCGACGCTGACCGCCGCCAGCGCGCCCCAGGCCGCGCCGGCGAGCCCGAGCGCGCGCAGGCCGAGCGCGGCGCCGATCAGGAACAGCGCGGTTTCCAGCGAATCGATGGCGAGCGTCCAGCCGGTCTTGCGCGCGAGCAGGAAGGCCTGGTTGGCGAAATGGCTGCGCAGGTTCTTGACCAGGCCGGCGAGGGCGGCGATGGGCAGGATGACCAGGGTGTCGGCCACGTACGGCGCCGACACCGCCAGCCTCGACAGCGGCGCCGACAACGCGATCAGGCCGGCCGCGCTCGGCAGCAGCACCGCGCACAGCAGCGCGCCGTTGTCGGCCAGTTGCCGCAGCGCGCGCTCGCGCTCGCCGCTGGCGTCCAGGCGCAGGGCGATGGGGAAGGCGGCGGCGGTGACCAGCATCGCGGCGAACGCGCAGGCGCGCTGGCCCAGGGTCCAGCCGGCGGCGAACAGGCCGACCGCGGCCAGGCCGAGCCCGTGTTCGACCACGAAGCGGATGCCGTTGCCGGGCACCCACGCCAGCGCGCCGCTCAGGGCCAGCGGCAATCCGTACGCCGCGACCGCGCGCAGCAAGCCGCGGTCCACGCGCCGCAGGCGCCAGCGCAGCGGCAGCCGCAGCAACGCGAACAACAGCGAGGCGGCCTGCGCGATCGCATAAGCGCCGAGCACTTGCAGCGGGCCGATCCGCGCGGCGCCGTCGCGGCTCAGGTGCGCCCACAGCCAGCCGAGCGCCAGCCCGCCGATCGGCCCGCCGCATTGCAGCGCGGTGTAGGCGAGGATGTCGTTGCCGGCCTTGGCCCGTTCGGCGAGGTGGGTGCAGTACGAGCGGGTGAAGGCGAACGCGAACAGCACCGCGAACGCGGCCGGGCCCGGCGGCGTGCCGGCGAGGTAGCGCAGCACCAGCGCCAGCGCCGCCGCCTGCAGCGCGAGGTTGGCCAGCAACACCCAGCCCTCGAAGGTGTCCATGCGCTCGCGCGCGAGCGCATCGGCGCCGGGCAGGAAGCGCAGCAGGTAGTACGACCAGAACGCCAGGAACAGCAGATAGACCGCTTCCTGCGCGGCCAGCGCCAGGGTGAACGCGCCGAACTCGCCCGGATCCAGCCAGTGCGTCCACAGCACGATCGCCGCCAACTGCGCCAGCGGCCCGAGCAACTGCGCCGGCAGGTACAGCGCGGTCTGGCGGATCAACATGCCCGGTCCTTGGGCTGCGCTGCGGCGAGGCGGATTCGCTCGCCCATGCCGTCGCCGCGACGGTGCCGACGCGCGTCCTTGTTCAGTCGGTTCATTCAGAAATATGGCGCGATTAAAGTGATTTGCATCACAAAACTAAGCGTGACGCATACTCCCACGCAATGCCGCGCAGCCACAAGCATCGCCCGGCGCGAATGCCGAACGGCTTCAGTTAGCGGAGATTTTCTTGACGTTGCCTTCACCACGGACGGTAGACCGCGAGGGCTTCGTCGCCGCCGCGCCGCGCGCGGATTCGCCGCACGTGCTGGTCTGCGGCGGCGCCGGTTACGTCGGCGCGCATGCGGCGTACGCGCTGGCCCGGCGCGGTGTCCGGGTCAGCGTGCTCGACAACCTCAGCACCGGCCATCGCCAGGCGCTGCGCTGGGGCCGCTGGATCGACGCGGACCTGCTCGATCCGGCCAGCCTGGATGCGGCCTTCGCCGAACCGGTCGATGCGGTGATGCATTTCTGCGCGCGTTCGCTGGTCGGCGAGTCGGTCGCCGAGCCCTACGACTACTACCTCAACAACGTCGCCGGCAGCCTCAACCTGCTGCGCGCGATGCGCGCGCACGGCGTCGGCCGGCTGGTGTTTTCGTCTTCGGCGGCGGTGTTCGGTCAGCCGCGCGCGCCGCGCATCGACGAGGACCACCCGACCGCGCCGATCAATCCCTACGGCGCCAGCAAGCTGATGGTCGAACGCATCCTCGCCGACGCCGCGCGCGCCTACGGCCTGCGTTCGGTATCGCTGCGCTACTTCAACGCCGCCGGCGCCGCGTCCGAGGCCGGCATCGGCGAGTCGCACACGCCCGAGACCCACCTGATCCCGAACGTGCTGCGCGCGGCACTGGGGCAGGGCGCGCCGCTGCGGGTGTTCGGCGACGACTACGACACCGCCGACGGCACCTGCGTGCGCGACTACGTGCACGTGCTCGACCTGGCCGACGCGCATGTGCGCGCGCTGGACTGGATGCACGCGAACGCCGGCGCGCACTGCTTCAACCTCGGCAACGGCACCGGCTTCAGCGTGCTGGAAATCGTGCGCGCGGCGCAGCGCGTGACCGGTCGCGAGATCGCGTACGAGGTGGCGCCGCGGCGCGAAGGCGATCCGGCGGTGCTGGTCGCGTCCAGCGCCGCCGCGCGCGAACGCCTGGGCTGGACGCCGCGGCACGGCGCGATCGAGGACATCATCGACAGCGCCTGGCGCTGGCATCGCGCGCCGGCCTACTGAGCCCGGCGCTGCCGCGAGGTGCCTAACGCTTGCCCGGTCCCAGCGGCTCGCCGTCGTCGTCGTAGGCCGGCGGCGAGTACAGATTGAGCGTCTTCAGCGCGGTGCGGCCGGTGTTGCGGATCTCGTGCCGTTCGCCGCGTTCGATCACCAGCAGGCTGCCCGGCGCCAGCCGTTGGCGCCGGCCTTCGACGATGGCCAGGCCGCTGCCGGCGACGACGTACAGCCATTGTTCGGCGCCGCGGTGGCGGTTGTCCGGGCCGCCTTCGCTGGCGCCCGGCGCGAGGGTCATTTGCGCGGCCTGCACGCGCCGCACCCGCAACGCGACGCGGAAGCCCTTGCCGAAACGCAGGCGTTGGTGCTGCATGGCGGTCTCCGTGGCGAAGTCGGTCGCAGCTTGCGCACGATCGCGTTAAGCCCGGCGCCACGGCGCGTGAACGCGTACGCCGCATGCGTTCACGCCGGTGACATGATCGGGCCGGGAACATCGGACGCATGCAGATTCCCGATTCGCGGCGCTCCAATGCGCACCCCACCCAAGCGCGGGATCGCGACGAGCAGGCATCCGACCGGCGCGACGCGCCGCCGGCATCGGCCGGCCGCATCCGCATCGGCTGCGCCGGCTGGTCGCTGCCGGCCGCGCAGCGCGCGCGCTTCGGCGCCGGCGACAGCGTGCTCGCTGCTTACGCCACCGGGCTGGACGCGGTCGAAATCAATTCTTCGTTCTATCGCTCGCACCGCCGCGCGACCTACGAGCGCTGGGCCGCCGGCGTTCCGGCGCGCTTTCGCTTCAGCGTCAAGCTGCCGCGGGCGATCACCCACGAGGCCGGCCTGCGCGGCGCCGGGCCGATGCTCGACGAATTCCTCGCCCAGGCCGGCGGCCTGGGCGACAAGCTCGGCGCGCTGTTGGTGCAATTGCCGCCGAGCCTGCGTTTCGACGCCGCCGTGGCCGCGCGCTTCTTCGCCATGCTGGCCCGGCGCAGCCAGGCGCCGGTGGTGTGCGAGCCGCGCCACCGCAGTTGGTTCCACCCGTGCGCCGACGCGTTGTTGCAGCGTTACGAGGTGCAGCGCGCTGGCGTCGATCCGGCGGCGCCGCTGGCCGCCGCCGCCGAACCCTCGCCGCACGGCCGGGTGCGCTACTGGCGCTGGCACGGTTCGCCGCGTACTTACTACAGCGAGTACGGCGAAGATCGCCTGCGGGTCATGGCCGAGGCGGTGCGCGCATGCGCCGGCGAATCCGGTGCGCAGACCTGGTGCGTGTTCGACAACACCGCCGCCGGCCATGCGGTGGCCGACGCGTTGCGCTTGCGCGAGCTCTGCGCCGGGCTCGCGAACGCAGGCTGAGCGCCGGCGCGCGCTCACTGCGCCAGCGATTCCAGCGCTTGCAGGGTGTCGGCCTGCGCCGCGGGCTTGTCGCGGCGCCAGCGCAGGATGCGTGGAAAGCGCACGGCGACGCCGGACTTGTGCCGGGTCGAGCGATTGACCGCTTCGAAGCCGAGCTCGAACACCTGCACCGGCGCGACCGCGCGCACCGGGCCGAAACGCTCCAGGGTGTGGGCGCGGATCCAGCGGTCCAGTTCCAGGATCTCGGCATCGTCCAGGCCCGAATACGCCTTGGCCACCGGCACCAGCTCGCCCTCGCGCCACAGGCCGAAGGTGTAGTCGGTGTAGAGCGTGCTGCGGCGGCCGTGCCCGGCCTGGGCGTAGATCAGCACCGCGTCGATGCTGAGCGGATCGATCTTCCACTTCCACCAGTCGCCGCGGCGGCGGCCGATCCGGTAAGGCGAATCGCGGCGCTTGAGCATCAGTCCTTCCACGCCGCGCCCACGCGAGGTCTCGCGTTGCGCCGCGGCCTGCGGCCAGTCGTCCACCGCCAGTTGCGGCGACAACGCCAGCACCGATGGCGCGCCGGGCTGCGCCGCGAGCAGCTCGGCGAGCGCGGCGCGGCGTTGCCGCAGCGGGCGTTCGCGCCAGTCCTCGCCGTCGAGTTCGAGCAGGTCGTAAACCTGCATGCGCGCGGGCGCTTGCGCCAGGCTCTTGGGCCCGGGCTTGCGCCGCTGGATGCGCGTCTGCAACGCGGCGAACGGCAGCGGCGCCGGCTCGTCGGCGCGCCAGGCCAGCAGTTCGCCGTCGAGCACGCAATCGCGCGGCAGTTGCCGCGCCGCCGCTTCGATTTCGGGAAAGCGTCCGTCCAGGCGTTCCTCGCCGCGCGACCACAGCGCGACCGCGCCGCACCGACGGATCAGCTGCAGGCGGATCCCGTCCCATTTCCATTCCAGCAGCCACTCGCCGGCCGCGCCCAGCGTGTGCGGCGGATGCTCCAGCGGCGAGGCGAGGAAGAACGGATAAGGTTGCTCGCGGTCGCTGGCCTGCGCCTGCGCGGACAGCAGGCGCTCGACGAACTCCGGCGAAGGCGTCCACGCGCCGAGCATGCGCTGGGCGATCAAGGCGATGTCCACGCCCGACCACGCGGCCAGCGCCTGCTGCACCGCGCGTTGCGACACGCCTACGCGCAGCGCGCCGGTCAACAGTTTGTCGAACACGAAGCGCTGCGCCGGCGGCAGCCCGCGCCAGCCGGCCAGCACCGCCTCGCGGCGCAGTTCCGGCGCGCCCTTGGCGACCGGCGCCAGGTGCTGTTCGATCCATTCGTGCAGCGGCCGCTCCGGCGCCGGCGCCGCGGGCTCGGGCAGCAGCAGGTTCAAGGTCTCGGCGAGGTCGCCGACTTCGTCGTAGCACTCGCCGACCAGCCAATCCGGCAGACCCGATTCCTGCGCGACCCATTCGCGCAGTTCGCGCTGGTTGGCGATGCCGGCGAGCTTGCCGCCCGACAGCAGCCACAGCGCCCAGGCCAGGTCGCGCGGCGGCGCGGCCTGGAAATAGGCGATCAGCGCGGCGCGCTTGTCCGAGGTCGCGGTGGAGCGGTCGAGTTCGCGGTACAGCGCGGCGAAGGCCTTCATGCGTCGCTGTCCGGCGATGGCGACGAAGGCATCGCCGGTGCCGACGCCGGCAGCGAGTGCCCGTCCATCCCGCGTTCGCGCAACACCCGGACCAGCGCCTCGCTGCGGCCGTGGGTGGCCAGCACGCGATCGGCGCCGCTGTCGTCGATGCTGGCCAGCAGCGCGGGCCAGTCGGCGTGGTCGGAGATGACGAAGCCGCGGTCGACGTTGCGTCGGCGGCGGTTGCCGCGCACGCGCATCCAGCCCGAGGCCAGCGCGGTCTGGACCCGACGGAAGCGCCGCATCCACGCCGATCCCAGCGCGGACGGCGGCGCCAGCACCAGCTCGCCGGCGTGCGCGTCGCGGCCGCCGTCCTCGAGCGGGCGGGTCTCGACCATCGCCACGCCGGCCTCGCGGTAGGCCCGCACCCCGGCCTCGATCGCGCCGTGCGCGTACACCGGCCGCTCGCCGAACGCGCGCAGCTCAGCGAGCAGGCGTTGCGCCTTGCCCAGCGCATAGCAGAACAGTACCGCCGCCTCGCCGCGTTCGCCGCAGCGCTGCCGCCAGCGTTCGATCCGCGCCACCTCCACGGCCGTGTCCGGCCAACGGTAGATCGGCAGGGCGAAGGTGGCTTCGGTGACGAAGACATCGCAGCGCACCGGCTGGAACGGCGCGCAGGTCGGATCGGGCTGGCGCTTGTAGTCGCCCGATACCACCCATACCCGGCCGCCGGCCTCGATCCGCACCTGGGCCGAGCCGAGCACGTGCCCGGCCGGATGCAGCGATACGCGCGCCGCGCCGAGATCGAAGGGTTCGCCATAGTCGTGGGCGATGTAGCGGCGCTCGCCCAGGCGCCAGCGCAGCACCGGCAGGCCGGCGAGGCTGGTGTGGTATTCGCCCATGTCGGCGCGGGCATGGTCGCCGTGGCCGTGGGTGATCAGCGCGCGCGCGACCGGCTGCAGCGGATCGATGTAGAAGTCGCCCGCCGCGCAGTACAGCCCTTGCGGGCGCAGGCTCAGAACATCGTCGGGGCGCAGTGCGCTGGACATGCCGGCGACGCTAGCGCAGGCGGTGTTGCCCGGGCGTACACGCGCAGCCGCGATGCGGATCGCGGACCGACGCGCGCGCCGCGCCGGACCGGCCATGCGTCGGCTGCGGTGACGACGCGAACGGTGGGCGAACGCGGCGTTGCGGCGCGCTCGAGCGATGCGTTTACCGAGACCGCGACGAACGCGCCAATGCGCGGTTCCGTTCGATTTCTCGCCGCCAAGCTGACTGGTTCAGCTTGTCTTCGCGCTTCGCTGGCCGACGCGCCCGCGCGGTGGTCAGATACGGGCCCCGCCGACCAGGGAACGATGCACCGCTGCATGAAGGTCTTCGCCCGGATCACCCAGTACAACCCGGTCCTGCTCGTGTGCGACTCCGGTGCGTTGAACCTGCCGCCGTTGAGCGGCAAGTTGCCGATCCAGGCCAACGACGCCTGCATCGCGATCCGCAACGCCACCGCCAACGGCTTGCCGGTGCGCCTGCTGGTCAGCGACGAGTTCGTGGCCCGTCCGGGCGAATTGGTGTGCACGCGGCGGTTGGTCACGCCCAATCGCGCCGTGGTCGTCACCTCGGTGCTGCTGGAGACGTTCGCGGCGGTGGTGACGCGACGGACGCAATCGCTGGTGCGGGTCTACGCCAACGATCCGCTGGTGCCGGACCGGATCGTGGTCATCGTCGGCGAACACATGCAGCCGTGAGGCGAGGCGCCGGGCCGCGCTATCTTCCATCGCGCTTCTATCGCAGCCGCCGACGGCCCTGGGCGACGCGACTGATCTTGCCGAGCAACCAGCCCGCGGCCACGGCCAGGGCGAAGGCATGCGCGGGTTTGCGCCGGACCCACGCCGCGATGCCGCCGGCGAGGCCGATGTCCGCGGCAGGCCGCCGCTCGCCGATGCGTTCGAGCGCGCCGTCGTCGGCGACGGCGCGGCCCATCCCGCGTTCGGACTCTGGTCCGAACGCGGGCGGGACGTCGAAGGGGAACCGGCCGGGTGGGTTCGCCATGGCGGCTCAGTTCTTCTTCAACATCCGTTCGCGCGACTGTTCCGCGCGCGATGCGCCGATCGCGGTCTCGACGTGCTTGATCTCTTCCGGCGGCGGCAGCACCGCCTTGAAGCCAAGGCTGGCGATCCACAGTTCGCGACCCCAGCCCTGGGTGTGGTAGAGGTGGTGATCCTCTTCTTTCTCGACCTGTTCGTAGGCTTCCATCAGCGTCGCCGCTTCCTTGCCGCTGGTGTTCTTGGCGACATGGCCGATCAGTTCCCAGTTCTGGTGGTCCTTGGTCTCGGCCAGCACCACGCACTCGGCCGCGACCAGTTCGGCGGCCTGCGGATCGCCGGCCTTGAGCGCCATCTGCATGGCCTTCACCAGCGACGCGCCGATGTGGGCGACGACCTCGCGGCCGGGCGAGGCCGCTTGCGGGTCCAGGCCCAGTTCGGCGAACACGCCGACCAGAATTTCGTGGTGACGGCGGGTTTCCTGCAGATACCCCTGCCATTCCTCGCGCAGGCCTTCGTTGACCGCGCACTCCAGCGCGGTTTCGTAGATCCGGATGCCGCCTTTCTCGGTTTCCAGCGCCTGGTACAGCAGTTCGTGCAACTGGGCGCGGTCGTGGCGCTTGCTGGCCATCGTGTCCTCCATCGTCGATTGCTGGCGTGCGGGCAACGTAGAACGCTTCGAATTCAGCGCGAGTGAACGCCGGCGTGAACATCGCGCTAACGCCGACCGGCGGATCGTCCTCGCGACCCTTGTTACGGAGCGCGCAGTGCGATGCAAGCAGCGATGCGAGGTGAACCGTCCTTCTGGCGACGCAACGGCCTGAGCCTGGTGCTGGCCGCGATCTTCGTCGTATTCCTGCTCGGCCAGGTACTGACCGGCCAGGCCGCGTGGAACGAGGAAATCGCGCGAGAAGGCCGCGCGCCGTTGACGCTGTGGGCCTATCTCGACAGCGGCCACTTCATCTCGGCCACGTTCGAGAACTGGGAAAGCGAATTCCTGCAGATGGGCATGTACGTGCTGTTGACGGTGTGGCTGCGCCAGATGGGCTCGGCCGAATCGCGACCGTTCGAGCCGCGACCGTTCGAGCCGCGCCCGTTCGAGCCGCGACCCGAAGACATCGAACCCGGCCCGGCGCCGTGGCCGGTGCGCCGCGGCGGGCTGTGGCGGCGGCTGTACGCGCACTCGCTGACGGCCGCGTTCTTGCTGCTGTTCCTGGGCTCGTTCGCGCTGCACGGCTACGGCAGCTGGCGCCACCACAACGACGAGCGCCGGCTGCAGGGGCGTGCGCCGGTCGAACTGAGCGAGCACCTGCGCAGTTCCGATTTCTGGTTCGAATCGTTCCAGAACTGGCAGAGCGAATTCCTCGCGGTGCTGTCGATCGTGGTGCTGTCGATCTTCCTGCGCGAAGACAAGTCGCCCGAATCCAAGCCGGTGCGCGCGCCGCACCGGCAGACCGGGGCCTAGCGCGACGGAGCGGGCACGACGCCTGGGCGATCTTCGCGTTCGCGTGGCGGCGATGACGTTGCGAACGGACGATTCAGGTCGAGCCGCTGGGCCGCTCGCAAGCATCGTTCAGTTGTCGGAACGAGAGTTGCCGATCTGGAACTGATCGTTCGCCCGGCCGCGCATTGACCTCGACTTAAATTGAGGTCCTAACGTTCCCACACCCGCCGCCCGCCGCGGACCCGCACCGGATCGGCCCGCGACGGCAGCGCGAACCCCTTCCCCCGGAGCGACGTCATGAGCATTGCATTCCCGAACGTGGACCACGAACCGGTCTTCGAGCAGGCCTGGAACGACCCGCGCAACACCCGTTTCGAGATTCCCCCGATCGACGTGAACCGAGTGCTGTCCGAGCGTTACCGGCTCGAACGTCCGCTGCGGCTGACCCGCTCGCAGTTGTGGGAGATGGAAGCGCGCAAGGCGCGCCGGCCCGATCGCTACATTCCCTACGTGGTCGAGCCCGGCAGCGCGGCGGTGTGGGCCGACCAGGGCGAGCGCGAGCGGGTCGAGCGCTTCGTGCGCAAGTCGCGGCAGCGGCTGTGGCTGCAACCCGATCGCTACGAGCTGATCCTGGAACAGACCCGGGCCGATCACGCGCAGCAGAAAGTGACCTTCATCGGCGCCGCCGAGTACCCGGGCCCCGACGGCGCGCCGCTGCGCGCCGGCACGAGCCAGCCGGTCTTCCACGTCGTGCACGGCGTCGGCGGCGAGGAAGCCCAGCCGTTGAACCTGTGGTCGGTGGTGTTCCTGACCGGGCAGCAGGACAGCCGCCTGCTCGAACCGTTCGTGCGCATGGCCCACGAGGGTTGGCTGCCGGGCTATGTCGAGATCTACATCCGCGACGATCTCAAGGTCGGCCTGTCGCGGCGCGAGTGACGCGGCGCGCCGCGTGACGATGCCGATGCGCCGGCGCGTTCAATAGGTCAGGTCGAGTCTGGCCCACAGCGAGCGCCCGGGTTCGTCGATGCGCACCGGGTCGGCCGGATAGCCGAAATCGGCGCTGCCGGCGAGGTTGAGGTGCTCGCTGTAGCGGCGGTCGAACAGATTGTCGATGCCGGCGCTGAAGCGGACCTTGTCGTTGAAGCGGTAGCCGCCGTTGAGCGAGAACACCGCGAAGCCGCGGCTGCGGCCGATGTCCTGGCCGACCACGTTGCCCTGGCCGACCGCGACCCGGTCCTGTTTCGCCGACGCGCGCAGCAGCGCGCCGGCGTTCCAGCGGCGGTCGTCGTAGCCCAGCGACAGCTTGGCTTCCAGCGGCGGCATCTGCGGCAGCGGACGGCCGTCGCTGCGGTTCTCGCCCCAGGCGTAGGCCAGGCTCGCGCCGAGTTTCCAATGCTCGGCCGGGCGCCAGTCGGCGCCGGCTTCGGCGCCGCGGATGCGCGCGTCCACGTTGGCGGCGCGGCTGGTCGGGCCCATCATGCCGCCGGGCAAATAGGTAAACAGGATGTAGTCGCCGATCCGGCCGACATAGGCCGAAACCCAGGCGTCGACGCGCTGGCCCTTGTACTGAAAACCGACGTCCAACTGCGTGGTCTGCTCCGGCGCGATCCCGGCGAAGGCATTCGCGGCGCCGGCCGGCCCCAGGTTCGGCGAGAACAGCTCCCAGTAGTCGGGCATGCGCTCGACGTGGCCGAGGCCGGCGTACCAGCCCGCGCGCGTGCCGGCCAGGTCGCGTTCGTAGCGCACGAAACCGCTGGGCAGGGTTTCGCGCCGGGTGTCGCCGAAGGTCGGGTTGGGCATGGCCATCATCCCGGCGCCGGCGCGCTGGTCTTCGACCCGGGCGCGGTCCACGCGCGCGCCATAGACCCAGCGGCTGCGCGCATCCGCGCGCCAGGCGGCCTCAGCGAACAGCCCCAGGGTCGAGAAGCGCGCATCGGCGCTCCACGGCGCCGCGCGATAGGCGCCGCGGCCCATGCCGCTGCGTTCGCGGTGGCGGCTGCGTTGGCCGTCGAGGCCGGCGGTGAGTTCGAGCGAGGTCCAGCGCCAACTCGCCGCGGCGCGGCCGCCGGCGGTGAGCCGGTCCACGTTCGCGGCCACCGGCATCGGCATCGCGCTCATCGGATTGGGATCGCGCAGGCTGTAGTTGTCCATCACGTGATCGGCGTAGTTGTAGTACGCGTTGGCTTCGACCGCGTCGAGCGCGCCGCCGAGGTTCTTGCGTTCGAAACGCAGGCTGTAGCTCTCGCGTTCGAACCGGGCGCCGTCCATGCCGCGGCCGGCGTAGCGCGCCTCGCCGTCGCCGCGGCCGGCGGCGAGTTCGAGCGTGGTGTCGGCATCGGGCGTCCAGCCCGCGGTGGCGTCGGCGTTCCACTTCTTCCAGGACGAAGGCACGCGCTGGCCGTCGCCGTTGTCGTAGTCCTCGGCCTGCGAGCGGTTCGCGGTCACCCGGCCGTAGCCGCCCGGCGCGCCGGCGGCGAGGTCCAGGCGCTGGTCGTTGCGGCCGAACGAACCGCCGAGCAGGCTGCCGCTGGCGCGCACGCCGGGGCGCTCGAACGGCTCGGTGCGGCGCACGAAGCGCACGGTGCCGGCCGAGGCGCCGGGGCCCCACAGCACGGTTTGCGGGCCCTTGACCACGATCAGCCGGTCGTAGGTTTCCGGCGACACATACGACAAGGGGTTGTCCATCCGCGCCGGACAGGCGCCGGGCATGCTGCCGTCGTTGGCGAGCAGGTTCAGGCGCGAGCCGAACATGCCGCGCAGCACCGGATCGCCGTTGCTGCCGCCGTTGCGGATCGCGTTGAAGCCGGGAATGGTCTTGAGATAGTCGGCGCCGTCGCTGGCCGGCACCGGTTGCCGCGGCAGCCGCGGATCGAGTTCGAAGGTCAGCGGCGACACCGGCGCGGCGGTCACCACCACGGCGTCGAGGGTCGCGGCGGAGTCGTCTTTCGCCGCGGCCGTCTCGGCGGCCAGCGCGGCGGGCGCGGCCAGGGTCTGGACGATGGCGCAACTCAGCGCCAGGGTTCGCAAGGTCATCTCAATGGTCGCAGTCAACGGACGCGGCGAAGCGGCCGGCGGTGACGCCGGAGCGGGTGCGCATCGGGAAGGAAGGCGCCGCGAACCGGTCGCGGCGCGGGCGATGCATAGAGTAGGGCAGGCGCGCGCCGCGCCGGGCCGCGGACGCTGCGGCAGAACGCCGCACGGGCGGTGTTTTGCTTAAGCCGTCGCGTTGCAGTAGCCGTCGCGTTACCGCGGCGGCCGCGCGAACTCGCCGGCGAACAGCCATTCGCCCGGGCAAGGATCGGGATCGGCGGCTTCGTCGGGATCGGCGATGCGTTCCAGGCGCACCGAGGCGGCGGCCAGCGTCGCGGCCAATGCGTCGCGCGTGCGCGCCCAGCGGAACGGTTCGCCGGCGCGCTTGAGCCAGCGCCGCACCCACGGACGCTGGCGCGCGAATCCCGGCGCGCCGGCGGCGGCCGGCGCCATCGCGGTCGCGATCAGGCCCGCGCCGGGCAGCGTCCGCGCGAGGCCGCGCAGCAGCCGCTGCAGTTCCGGCGGTTCCAGGTACATCAGCACGCCTTCGGCGATGACCAGGGTCGGCTGCCGCGGATCGAACCGCGGGATGCCGGGCAGCAAGGCCTCGATAGCGACGACGCTCAAGTCGGCCGCGATCAGGCTCAGGCGCGGCTCGCGCACGCCGAGCCGGTACAGGGCTTCGCGCTTGATCGCGACCGTGGATTCGCGCTCGATCTCGAACGCGCGCAACCCGGGGATGCGCTCGAGCAGGAACAGCGACAATCCGTCGAAGCCCGCGCCGATCACCAGCAGTTGTTGCGCGCCGTCGCCGCAGGCCTGCAGCGCCCAGCGCCGGATGCGGCGCTTGCGCCAGGCGTAATGCGCGCCGATCCCGGGCAGGTACAGCGTTTCCAGCGCCGCCAGCAAGACCCGGCCGAGGGCGTGGTCGACGGCGCACAGCAGCCGCGCTCCGGGCCGGCCGCAGCCTTGAAGGCAGGCGCGGGCGAGCGCCGCGTTGCGCGCCACCGCCGGGTCCGCATCGCTGCGCGCCTGGCGCACCGTCGCGGCCGCGAGCAGCATCGAGGTCGATACGCGGTCCATCTCAGGCCTGCATCAGGGCGAGGTGGTGGCGGTACCAGTCGCTCTGCCAGCGCTGTTGCGGATCGAACTCGCGCTTGGCCCGCAGGAACTCGCGCAGGCGCGGATGCGCGGCTTCCAGTTGCGCACGCGTGGCCCAGCGGTGGTAGGTGAGATAGAAGCTGCCGCCGAACCACAGCGCGTCGTCGATCAGCGCGCGGAACGCGCGCGCGCCGTCGTCGATGCCCTCGGCGTCGTGGCGCAAGTGCAGATTGAAGATCACGCAGGCCCAGTCCTCGCGCGCCCAGGCCAGGACGCTGGTGGGATCGCGCTCGATCAAGCGCACGGTGCCGTAGATCGGCTGGGCGCGATGGCGGCGCAGGCTGTGCGCGGCGCGCGCCATGAAGCCGGCCAGCGCGGCGCGCGGGACGTACAGTTCGCTGATCATTTCCGAGCCGCAATGGCCGAGCGAGCGGTCCACCGCGGCGTGGTAGCCGTCGAGGTACACGCCGGTCTGTTGCGCGTCGCTGGCGTAGTGCTGGCCGTGCGTGGCCAGATAGAAATCGGCGTACTCGTCGAACGCGCGCGTGGGCTGGTGGTGCGCCAGCAACAGCAGGCGGGCGAAATCGTCGGCCTGCAGGTGGCGCGGCGCCGAAGCGACGGCGTCGGGCGCGGGCCGATAGCACGACAGCACCCCCAGGTCGAGGAAGTCGTCGCTGGCGGGATCGATCGCGAACTGGAAATCGCCGTAGGTGCAGCCGTCGGCGACGGCGCGGGCGAACGCGGACGACAACTCGCCGACGCGCGCCAGCGCGACCTCGCGGCGCAACACCTGGCGCGGCGTCAGCCGCAAGGTCAGCGCCACCACGATCCCGAACAGGCCATAGCCGCCGGCGACCAGCGCGAACAGTTCCGGCCGCTGTTGGCGGCTGGCGTGGATCAGCTCGCCTTGCGCGTCGATCAGGGTCAGGTCTTCGACGTCCTCGACGAACGGCGCGTAGCTCAGGCCGCGGCCGTGGATGTTGCTGGCCAGCGCGCCGCCGAGGCTGAACTCGTCGGCGCCGGTCTGTTTCTGGCGGATGGTCCAGCCGCCGCGGTTGTCCGGGCTCGACGCCAGCCATGCCAGCAGCGCCGGCCAGCGGATGCCGGCCTGCACCGTCAGCAGGCCGCGCGCGTCGTCGAAGCCGAGCACACCGCACAGCGCCGAGGTGTCGAGCACCCGGCCGCCGGACAGGAACTGCTGGCCGCCCATCGCATGGCGCGCGCCGGCCGCGATCAGCGGCTGTCCGGCGCGGGCGCAGGCGCGCACCGCAGCGCAGGCTGCCTCGACCGACTGCGGCCGCAGCACCTGCGCGTGGGTCGGATTGAGCCGGGCGTGGACATCGTTGAGCGTTTCCAGGTCGAGCGTTTGCGGGGATGGCGCGCAGGGCAGGGCGGCGATGGACATGGGCGGGCGGCGGCGTGGACTGGCGCGCAGCCTGCGGCCGGGTATCGGTATCCGCAATCGCGATGATTCAGGTATCGATATATGATCCCGGCTATCCCGCCACCCGAGTCCCGCGCCGCCATGGCCGAACGCGAACGACTGCTTGCCGCGCTCAAGCGCATCCTCAAGGAACGCGGTTGGCGCTACGCCGACCTCGCCGCCGCGCTCGGCCTGTCCGAACCCACGATCAAGCGCATGCTCTCCAACGGCCGCATCGGCCTGGACCGGCTCGAACAGATCTGCGAAGCGCTGGACATCGATTTCTTCGAGCTCGCGCGCAGCGCACGCGGCAACCGCGACGCGCGCCGCCACCTGAGCCTGGCGCAGGAAACCGCGCTGGCCGCCGAGCCGCGCCTGATGACGGTGTTCCACCTGCTGTGCCAAGGCTGGCAGACCGCCGCCATCGGCGCGGACTACGGCCTGCGCAAGCCCGAACTGGTCAAGTTGCTGGCGCGGCTGGACGCGCTGCGCCTGATCGAGCTGCTGCCCGGCGACCGCACCCGGCTGCGCGTCGCGCGCGATTTCTCCTGGCGCGACGACGGCCCGGTGCGCGCGCGTTATTTCCAGCTGGCCAGCCGCGAGTTCCTCAACCACGGCTTCGACGGCGGCGATGCGTTCTTCGCCCTGGAGATACGCGAGCTCAGCGAAGCCTCCGCGTCGACCTTGCGGCGCAAGCTCGACAAGCTGGTGGCCGAATTCAAGGAAGCCGCCGATCTCGACATCGGCCTGCCGCCGGAGCGCCGGCGCAGCGTCGGCATGCTCGCAGCGAGCCGGCCGTGGGTGTTTTCGCTGGTCGAGAGCCTGCGCGAGGCGGAGCCGGCGGCGGACAAGCCGCGACGGCGTTGAGGCGGCGCGCGCACGCCGCGCTGGCGCTCACGCCGCCGCGAAGTGCGCCAGGAACATGTCGGTCGCGGTCTGCGCGACCCGGTCGCGCTGTTCCTCGGTCAACAGCGGCTGGCCCATGGTGATTTGCGGCCAGAACGCGAAGCCCTTGATCATGCCGAACATGAAGGTCGAGGCGAAGCCCGGATCGTCGGTGTTCAGGCGTCCGTCGGCGGCGGCGGCGCGGATCCACACGACCAATCCTTCTTCTTTGTCGCCGATGCGGCCGAACATCTGCTGGGCGCGCTCGGGCGAGGGGATCACCGAGGCGATGCCGGCGCGGGCGAGGTCGATGAAGGATTCGTCCTGCAGCAGTTCCATCTTCTGCCGCACCAGTTCCAGCAGTTGCGCGCGCAGCGGGCGGTCGGCGCGGTACGCCAGTTCCGGCGAGGCCAGGGTGCGTTCCATCAACTGCCGCAGGATGTGCGCGAACAGCACTTCCTTGCTCGGGAAGTGGTTGTAGACGGTGCGCTTGGAGACCCCGGCGCTGGCGGCGACGCGGTCCATGCTGGTGGCTTCGTAGCCGGCCTGGCGGAACTCGGCGATGGCGGCGTCGAGGATGGCGGCGCGCTTGCGGTCGGTCAGGCGGGCAGGGGCGGGCGTAGGCATGACGGCAAGGTTACACCCATGGGTTTACTTTTTCAAAAAGTACACTACACTGGGCAGTGTAAGTATTCAGGCGGGCCCTGGCGCCCGTCTCGCAACGCTTGCAGCCCCGCCTTTGCCGCCCCCGCCTGCCCATCGGAGCCACGACCGTGAGCATCTGCCTGCCTTTCGCCGCCAAGCCCCGCCTGTCCTCGGCCGATCATGCCAGTCATGCCAATCGTGCCGCTTCGCCGCAGTTCGCCGACGGGCGTTTCCATAATGTCGTCCCGCGCCCGCCCACCGGCGTGCGCAAGATGCTGCGGATCATCGCCGACGCGCTGTGGAACAAGCCCGCCGACGCGGTTCCGGCGGTGGCGCCGGCGGTGCGGCCGCTGACCGCGCGGCAGCTGGCGCGCGCGCCCGACCGCAGCCTGTACCGGCTCGGCCACTCGACCGTGCTGGTCAAGCTGCGCGGCGGCTGGTGGATCACCGACCCGGTGTTCGCGCAGCGCGCCTCGCCGTTGCAGTGGATCGGGCCCAAGCGCTTCCACGCGCCGCCGATCGCGCTGGCGGACCTGCCGCCGCTGCGCGGGGTGATCCTGTCGCACGATCATTTCGATCATCTCGACCGCGCCACCGTGCTGCGGCTGGCCAAGACCGCGGGCGTGTTCCTGACCCCGCTGGGCGTCGGCGACCGCCTGATCGGCTGGGGCGTGGATCCGGCCAAGGTGCGCCAGTTCGACTGGTGGCAGGGCACCTGCATCGACGGCGTGCGTTTCGTCGCCACGCCGGCGCAGCATTTTTCCGGGCGCGGCCTGCTCGACGGCGACAAGACGCTGTGGGCGTCGTGGACGATCCTCGACGAAGCCGGCGACGGCGACACTCTGCGGCTGTTCTTCAGCGGCGACACCGGCTACTTCGCCGGCTTCGCCGAGATCGGCCGCCGCTTCGGGCCGTTCGACGTGACCTTGCTGGAAACCGGCGCCTACGACGCCAACTGGCCGCACGTGCACATGCAGCCGGAACAGACGGTGCAGGCGCACCTGGACCTGCGCGGCCGCTGGCTGCTGCCGATCCACAACGGCACTTTCGACCTCGCCCTGCATCCGTGGACCGAGCCGTTCGAGCGGGTGTCGGCGCTGGCCGCGCAGCGCGGCGTGGCGCTGAGCACGCCGCGCATGGGCGAACGCGTGGACCTGCGGGCGCCGGCGGCGACCGCGCCGTGGTGGCGCGAGGCCGATGCCGCCGAACCCTTTTCCACCGACCTGACCGAACAGGAGTCCGCGCCATGAGATTGCAATTGCACCAAACCCTGGACGCGGACGCGATGCGCGGGATCACCGCGGCGGTGCTGCGCGCCGACATCGGCAGCCGGATCAATTTCGAACGCGACCTGGAGCGCGGCGCGCCGATCGTGCGGGTCGAGAACTGGCTGACCGTGGCCGAAACGGTCGAAGCCATCGCGCGCAGCGGCTATTCGGTCGCGGCGATCGTCGATGCGTCGAACGATGCGCCCGGAGGCCACGCGTCGCGTTGAAGCGACAGCGCGGCGGAGACGACGGCGGCGTGCGCCGCCGCGCTCAGCCGCGCTCGGCGGCGAGGCTGCGTTCCCAGGCCAGCGCGCTGGCGACGATCAGGTCGATGTCGTCGCAGCGCGGCGACCAGCCCAGCACCTGCCGGATCCGCGCCGCGTCGGCGATCAGCGACGGCGCGTCGCCGATCCGGCGCGGATGCTCGACCACCGGGATCGGCGCGCCGTGGGCGCGCTCGACCGCGCGCAACACCTCGCGCACCGACGCGCCGCGGCCGTAGCCGCAGTTGAGCACGATCGATTCGCCGCCGCCGCGCAGGTAGTCCAGCGCGTCGGCGTGCGCGCGCGCCAGGTCGTCGACATGGATGTAGTCGCGCACGCCGGTGCCGTCCGGGGTGGCGAAATCGGTGCCGTACACCGCGATGCAGTCGCGTTGCCCGGTCGCCACCTCGCAGGCGGCCTTGATCAGCAAGGTGGCGTTGCGGGTGCGGTGGCCGGTGCGGCCGCGGGTGTCGCTGCCGGCGACGTTGAAGTAGCGCAGCACCGCGTAGCGCAGTCCGCTGGCCGCGGACAGGTCGCGCAGCATCCACTCGCTCATCAGCTTGGACGCGCCGTAGGGATTGATCGGCGCGGTCGGCGTGTCTTCGCTGGCGACGCCCGAGGCGGGCATGCCGTAGACCGCGGCCGACGAGGAGAACACGAACCGGCTGACCCCGGCCTGGGCGCAGCACGCCAGCAGGTTGTGGGTGGCGCAGGTGTTGCCGGCGTAATAGCGCAGCGGGTCGCGCACCGATTCCGGGGCGATGGTGCGCCCGGCCAGATGCACGACGGTGTCGATGTCGTGCTCGCGCAGCACCCGCGCGACCGTGTCGCGGTCGCCGACGTCGCCGATCACCAACTCCGCGCCGATCACCGAGCGCGCGTGGCCGGTGCTCAGGTCGTCGAGCACGACGACGCGTTCGCCGCGCTCGGCCAGGTGCAGGGCGACGTGGCTGCCGACGTAGCCGGCGCCTCCGGTGATCAGTATCGGCCTGTTCGCGTTCAAGCAACTCGCCCCGGGTTGGGCGCCCGGCGGCTCCGGCCGGGCGGATCGTGCCGCGCGCCGGCGACGGCCGCGACGGAGAACTGCGCTGGGTGCGCGCTGCGCGCTAGGACGGCGCCGCCTCCGGCAACGGCTTCCTCAGCACGCCGAGCTTGTTGTACATGATCCTCGGCGTGATCTTGCGCGTACGCACGAACTCGATGTAGGCCTGGTACGCGCCGTCCCAGTGGTTGCTGGCGGGATTGCAGTCGTCGACCACCAGCACCCCGCCGGGGAGCAGCATCTCGTAAAGCTCCGGCAGCGCCTTGCGGGTGGGCCGGTACAGGTCGACGTCGAGCAGCACGAACGACAGCGGGCCGAGCGACGGCAGGTCGAACGCGTTGATGTCCGCCTCGATCGCCCGCACCCGCTGGATCCGGTTGATGCGCAAGGTCCGCTCGAACCATTCCTTGCGGTTTTCCTTGAAGTCCTGGTACGCGATGCCCTGCTTGCCGCGGTTGTCGGCCTCGAAGCGCACGTCGGATTCGGTGAAGCCGCTGAAGGTGTCGATGGCGTAGTAGGGACGATCCTGGCCGACCAGATCGTCGATGTAGTTGTTGAGGAATACCGTGGTGTGTCCGTACTCGCAGCCGATCTCGACGATGGCGCCGTCCAGGTTGCGGGTGTCGGACAGGCACTTGCACATGAAACACAGCTGGTGCGCGCTGAACTGGAAGCGATGCTCGGGAAACACGCGCTGCCTGGCGAGTTCGCTGGTGGGGCCGGGCATCGCGTCGGGCGCGTCGTCCGCGCCGGTGTCGGCGGTGGGGGCTGAGCGGCTCATCCATATCCTCCGTTCGGGCGCGGGCTCAGCCGCGCGCGGAATGCCAATGCGGGTCGGCCACGCGCCAGGCGCCGCCGCGGCGGCGCCAGTTCGAGACCTTGCGCGCGGCGCCGTCGGCGCCGCGGTGCAGCGCCTTGATCGAGGGCTGGTCGGCGAACAGGCTGTCCTTGGCGTGGTTCAACAGCCTGCGTTCCAGGCCGGGCAGGGTCACGAAGTCGATCAACCACAGCGCGTCGCCGTCGGTCCATTCGGAGGGATGCAGCGGCGTGTCGGGCTGCTCGATCCAGCGGCGCTCGGCCTGCGGATTCAGCCATGCCCAGGTCAGGTAGCCCACCGGCATGCTTTGCGCGGTGTAGAAGACCCGGATCTGCCGGGCCATCGCCGCCGGCGCGATCCGGCTGGGCAGGGCGTGCACCGGCCGGTCGCGATGGCGCTCGTGCCGCGCCATCACGAACGCGACCGCGCCGATTTCCTTGAGGAAGTCGGCGGAGAGCGAACGGGGTTCTTCGATAATCGCGATCACCAGCGGTCTTCCTCCATCTGTCCAGCGGCGCGGGGCCGCGAAGGTTCGCGGTCGCGGGTTGCGGCTGCGGCGCCGGCCGCATCGCGGCCGGGCCTGTGTGGGGACTGCATGAGTACGACGACAAGGTTCCGCCCGCGAGAGTAATTCAGTCCTCGCCGCAGTGCGAGCGCGATGCGGCGCGAACGCGCGCGATCGCCGTCGAGATCGCCGTCGCGAGCGTCGCCGCGGCCTGCCGCAATGCGGCTTGACCGGACATGCGGCCGTGCTAGAGTCGCGACGCGCTGGGGGAGCGCACAGCGGCGCGCATGCGACGGGCGCAGGCCGCGACCGCACAGGCGCGTCGTCCGTTCGCTGTCGCGATGGGTTGGCTTTCATGGGAGGAAGGCGGGCATGTCGCCGGCGCCGTTGACGTTCGATCGCTATATGCGGGAGCACTACGACGCCGTTCCGGGCATGTCGTCGGCGTTCGCCGCGCACGTGTGCGCGGCGACGATGCGGCTGCAGCGCGAACGCGGCTGGGGCGGCGACGCGGCCGAGATCGGCGCGTTCGAAGGACGTTTCCTGATCGCGCTGGCGCTGGCCCTGCAACCGGGCGAGCGGGCCCTGGCGATCGATCTGTACGACTGGCCCGACATCCACGTCGGCCTGCGCCTGCGCGAGCGCCTGGCCGGCCTGGGCCTGGCCGAGCGGGTCGACATCATCTGCGCCGACAGCCGCCGGCTCGCGCCGCAGCGCCTGGGCGGCGGCGAGAGCGGACGCGCGATCCGCTTCTTCCATATCGACGGCGACCACCAGCCGCAGTCGCTGGCGCGCGACATGGCGCTGGCGTTCGCGTGCATGGCGCCATGGGGCGTGATCTGCCTGGACGACATGCTCAGCCCGGCCTATCCCGAGCTCGGCATCGCGGTCGCCCAGGCGCTGCAGGCGAATCCGCAATGGGCGGTGTTCTGCGTCGTCGACCGCGAGGACATCGCCGCCGCGGCCAAGTTCCTGCTGTGCCGGCAGGAATATGCGCAAGCCTACGGCGAGGCGCTCGCGCGCGAGTTCGCCGACCGGGTCTGGGGCATGCAGGCGCAGTTCGCGCGGCATCGCGCGCTGGTGCTGGCGCCGCGCCCGCGGCTGACGCGCTTCAATCCCGGCGGGAGCGTCGATCCGGTTCAATGAATCGGCGTCGGCGCCGCTGCCGGTGCCTCTGCATACGCGAGCGCATGCTGTCGGGCGGCGGGCGTTCGCAACGCTGCGCCGCGCGTCGAACACCGTCCGGCCGTCGGCTCAAACCCGCCGGTCGGCGCATCGTTTCGGCGCGAAACCTTCTCGAACGACGATGAACAGGCTTGCGCGTAGGCAGCGCTGCGAACGCGCTTCGTCGTGGTCGCGCGCATCGCGCTTCGCGCGCCTTGACGACGGCTGGCAATCGTACGAGGATGCCAAACGCTGTAGCGAAGTGTGTCGTTACGCAACGCATTTAGACGCATTAGACGCATAGTCAGTCGCATAGTCGGATCTCGGCACGGAGCACTGGATGTCTGCGCAGGCGATGTTCGAACGTCGGATCATTTCATCGCACGCGCAGCCGCACCGCGGTTTCGCCAGCGCCGGGTCGCGGCGCGCAGGGCGCACCTGTCAGAACTGCCAGGAACCGCCGCAGCCTCGCCGCATCGGCGGGCACACTGAGCCGAGGCTCGTCCGCGTCGCCTCGC
Source organism: Lysobacter enzymogenes (assembly GCF_023617245.1). NCBI lineage: Bacteria > Pseudomonadati > Pseudomonadota > Gammaproteobacteria > Lysobacterales > Lysobacteraceae > Lysobacter > Lysobacter enzymogenes. The sequence goes on along the minus strand of NZ_CP067396.1, from coordinate 3,166,051 downwards.
CTGTGTCGTCGTTCGAACCGGCCGCGAATCGCGCTGTTTCCGCTCGCGCGCAGGCCGCTTGCGCGCAGGCCGCTAGCGCGACGCAAGCGCGCGCGGATGCGCCGATGCCGTCGCGCGCGGCGTCGCCGCTGCAGGCAAGCAACTCCGTTCGGCGTCACAGTTTCGGATTCCTGCGCACTCCTGCGTGCGTCGTTGCAAGTCTTCCTGCCTCAGCCCTCGACCCGAGTTGATCGCCGCATGCGGACCGCCGGGCGCCTCGCGTCCGACGGGTCTGCGTCAGCGACGTCCGGCGCCGCGCCGGACCGGCCGAGATCGATCATCTGTCGTACCGGGAGTTTCGAAGGATGCGGAACCAGCGCTCTTACATCATCTGCACCACCATGCGCAGCGGCAGCACCATGCTCGCCAGCGGCTTGCGCGAGACCGGTGTGGCGGGGCGCCCCGACGAATACTTCGCGCCGCCGGTGCGGCTGCCGCAGGCGCAGGTGTTCGACATGGACCCGGCGCGCTATCGCGAACTGTTGCAGGAACAGCGCCTCGCCAACCCGGCCGAACGCGTGCTGCGCGAGATCGTGGACGCCGGCACCAGCGACAACGGCGTGTTCGGGGTCAAGATCCACTTCCAGCGTCCGTTCTCCGACTTCCACAACGCGGTGGAAGTGCTGCAGGAATATTTCGGCGACAAGACCGCTTCGCCGCATGAATTGTTCAGCCGCGCATTCCCACGGTTGTCCTATATCTGGCTGCGCCGCAGCGACCGGGTCGCGCAGGCGGTGTCGCTGTTCAAGGCGATCAAGAGCAGCGAGTTCGTGCGCGTGGCCGGCAGCACCGATGCGGTGATCCCGGTCGGCGCCGAGGAATTCGACTTCGCCCGGATCCGCCGCCTGGCCGACTGGCTGCAGAGCGGCGACGACGGCTGGCGCGCGTTCTTCAAGCGCCACCGGATCGAGCCGATGGTGGTCGACTACGAAGACCTCGCCGCGCATTACGAACCGACCCTGCGCTCGGTGCTGGACTACCTGGGCCTGTCCGAGCAGTGCCCGTCGATCCAGGGCACCCGCCACCGCCGCCAGGCGGACGAGATTTCCGAACAGTGGGCGGCGCGCTATCGCGAGATGCATGCGTGAGCGAAGACGCGCGCGTTCCGCCTTCCGCCAGCGATGCGCCCGCGCCCGGCCCGTTCGATGAGGCCGGCGCCGCGCCGTCGCTGGCCGACCGCTTCGACGCCCAGGCCGCGCGCACGCCCGACGCGGTCGCGCTGGTGTGCGAAGACGCGCGCGTCACCTATGCCGAACTGCAGGCGCGCGCGACCGAACTGGCGCGCTGGCTACGGCAGGCCGGGATCGGCCCGGGCTGCATCGTCGGCCTGTGCCTGGAGCGCTCGCCGCTGCTGGTGGTGGCCACGCTCGCGGTATTGCGCGCCGGCGCGGCCTACCTGCCGATCGATCCGCGCACGCCGCAGGCGCGCATCGACTTCATGCTCGACGACTGCGGCGCGCGCCTGCTGCTGACCCAGGCCGAGCTGTGCGCGCACGTGCAGACGCCCACGCGCGACGTGCTGCGCCTGGACCTCGACGGGGAGCGGGTGCGGCGCGAAGCCGCGGCCGCGCCGTCGCACGCGTTCGAGGCCGGTGCGCTGGCCTATGTGATCTACACCTCCGGCTCGACCGGCCAGCCCAAGGGCGTGCTGGTGCCGCAGGTCAACGTGACCGCGCTGTTCGACGCGGCGCAGGCGCGCTTCGGCTTCCACGGCCAGGACGTGTGGTGCCTGTTCCATTCCTACGCCTTCGATTTCTCGGTCTGGGAACTGTGGGGCGCGTTGCTGCACGGCGGCCGGCTGGTGCTGGTGCCGGCCCAGGTCGCGCGCGATTCGCAGGCCTTCTACCGACTGGTCAGCCGCGAGGGCGTCACCGTCCTCAACCAGACGCCGTCGGCGTTCGCCCAGTTCGCCGCCGCCGATCAGGCCGCGGCCCTGCCGCTGCGGCTGCGCTGGGTGATCTTCGGTGGCGAGGCGCTGCGCTTCGGCGAGCTGCGCGGCTGGTTCGAGCGCCACGGCGACGCGCGGCCGCAGCTCGTCAACATGTACGGCATCACCGAGACCACCGTGCACGTCACCGAGCGCGGCGTCGCCGCGGCCGAGGCGCTGCAGGCACCGGCGAGCCTGATTGGCGCGGCGCTGCCGCATCTGCGCGTGCATGTCCTCGACGACGCGCTGCGGCCGGTCGCCGACGGCGAAGCCGGCGAGTTGTGCGTGTCCGGCGCCGGCCTGGCCTGGGGCTATCTCAACCGCGCCGGACTGACCGCCTCGCGCTTCGTCGCCAGCCCGTTCGCGCACGGCGAGCGGCTGTACCGCAGCGGCGACTTGGCGCGGCGCACCGCCGCGGGCGACATCGAATACCTCGGCCGCATCGACCATCAGGTCAAGCTGCGCGGCTTCCGCATCGAGCTGGGCGAGATTGAGGCCGCGCTGTTGCGCCATCCCGGCGTGCGCCAGGCGGTGGTCGCCCTGCGCGAGGCCGACGGGCAGCCGAGTCTGGTCGCCTACGTGGTGCCGGAGCCGGCGCACGCGAGCGAACGCGACGCGCGCGCCGACGAAAGCGTCGGCCAATGGCAGGCGCTGTACCAGGACACGTACCGGCCCGAACAGGACGATTGCAGCCCGAGCTTCGTCGGCTGGCACAGCAGCTACACCGGCGCGCCGATTCCCGAAGCGCAGATGCGCCAATGGCTGGACGCGACCGCGCAGCGGGTGCTCGCGGGCCGGCCGCAGCGGTTGCTGGAGATCGGCTGCGGCGTGGGCCTGGTGCTGCAACAGCTGGCGCCGCATTGCCGGCGCTACGTCGCCACCGACCTGTCGCCGACCGCGATCGCGCGGTTGCAGCGCTGGGTCGGCGCGGACGCCGGCCTGCAGCACGTGCGGCTGGCCGCGCAGCCGGCCGACGATTTCGCCGGCCTGGCCGAAGACTTCGACACCGTCGTGATCAATTCGGTGGTGCAGTATTTTCCCGGCGCGGACTACCTGCTCGACGTGCTGCGCCGGGCCAGCGAACGGGTCGTGCCGGGCGGCCGCATCTTCGTCGGCGACGTGCGCGACTACGACCTGCTCGAAGCCTTCCACGCCTCGGTGCAGTTCGCCAAGGCGGGCGAGGCGACCGGCGCGCAGCGGATGCGCGCGGCGATCGAACGCGGCATGCGCCAGGAGAAGGAACTGCTGCTGTCGCCGGCGTTCTTCCGCGCGCTGCCGCAGTGGCTGCCGGCGATCGGCGGCGTGGAGATCCTGCTCAAGCGCGGCGATGCGCGCAACGAGTTGAATCAGTATCGCTACGACGTGTGGCTGCACGTCGGGCCGCGCGCGCCGCAACCGGCGGCGACGCCGTGGCAGGCCAGCGGCGAGGACGCGCTGGCCGAGCTGGAAGCGCACCTGCGCGCGCAGCGGCCGGCGCGGCTGAGCCTGGAACTGCCCAATGCGCGCCTGCAGCCGGACTTGCAGCGGCTGGCGCTGTTGCGCGAGGCCGATCCGGCGCTGACCTGGAGCGAGCTGTGCGCGCGTGCGCCGGCAGCCGCCGACGGCATCGAGCCCGAAGCGTTGTGGCAGTTGGGCGAGCGCCTGGGCTACCGGGTCGACGTTGCCGGTTCGCAGCTTCGCGCGGACCACCTTCGAGCCACCTTCGTCGATGAAAACGCGGCAGCGGCAGGGCAGGGCGAATCCGCACAGGCCGAGGCGCCCGCACCGACGCAGGCCGCCACCGATCCGCGCCGCTACGCCAACGACCCGCTCGCCGCCGCGACCCAGCACGCCTTCGTGCGCAGCCTGCGTGAGCACCTGCGCGCGATCCTGCCCGAACATATGCTGCCGGCGGCGACGCTGGCGCTGCCGGCGCTGCCGCTCACGGTCAACGGTAAGGTCGATCAGGCGCGGCTGCCGGCGCCGGAGGAACGGCCCGACGTCGCCGACTACGCCGAGCCGCACACCGACCTGCAGCGGCGCCTCGCCGGCATCTTCGCCGAAGTGCTGCGGCTGGACCGGGTCGGCCTGCACGACAGCTTCTTCGAACTCGGCGGCCATTCGCTGTTGGCGATGCGGGTGGTCGCGCAGTTGCGCGCGCAGCTCGGCGTCGAGCTGGCGCTGCGCGCCTTGTTCGAGCATCCGACCGTCGCCGGGCTCGAGCGCGAGGTCGCCGCCGCGGCCGGCAACGCGCCCGCGGCGCCGCCGATGCGCGCGCGCGCGCAAAGCGGGCCGGCCGAGTTGTCGTTCGCGCAGGAACGGCTGTGGTTCCTCGAACAGCTCGGCACGGTCGGCGCGGCCTACCACGTGCCGCTGGCGTTCCGCATCCGCGGCCCGCTGGCGGCGCCGGCGCTCGACGCGGCGCTGGCGCAGTTGCTGCAGCGGCACGAGATGCTGCGCACGCGTTTCGCGATCGACGGCGAGCAGCCGCGCCAGATCGTCGATCCGGCACCGCACGCGGTGCTGGAACTCGAGGACTTCAGCACGTTCGATCCGGCCCAGGCGCAAGCCCGCGCGGACGCGCTGCTGCAAGCCCAGGCGCACCACCGCACCGACCTGGAACGCGGCCCGCTGTTCCGCGCCCGGCTGGCGCGGCTGAGCGCGGACGAACACGTCCTGGTCCTGGCCGCGCACCACATCGCCGCCGACGGCTGGTCGCACACGGTGATGCTGGACGAACTCGGCGCGCTGTACGCCGCGCACGCGGGCGCCGCCGCCGATTCCCTGCCGCCGGCGCGGTTGCAGTACGCCGACTACGCCGCGTGGCAGCGGCAGTGGCTGCAGGAAGGGCCGCTGCTGGCGCAGCAATTGCCGTACTGGACCGCGCAGCTCGCCGGCGCGCCGGAACTGGTGGCGCTGCCGACCGACCGGCCGCGGCCGGACGTCGCCAGCTTCCGCGGCGGCATCCACCGTTTCGAACTGCCGGCCGCGCTCGCGCGGCGGCTGCCGGCGTTCGCGCGCGAGCGCGGCGCCACCGCGTTCATGGTGCTGCTGGCCGGATTCCAGGCCTTGCTGGCGCGCTGGGGCGGCGGCGACGACATCGTGATCGGCACGCCCACCGCCGGCCGCACCCACCGCGACACCGAGCCGCTGGTCGGGCTGTTCATCAACACCCTGGCCCTGCGCGCCCGCGTCGACGTCCAGGCCGGTTTCGATGCATTGCTGGCGCAGGCCAAGGACACCGCGCTGGCGGCGTTCGCCCATCAGGACGTGCCGTTCGAGCGCGTGGTCGCCGAACTCAAGCCGCACCGCGACCTGTCGCGGCAGCCGCTGGTGCAGGTCATTTTCGCCCTGCAGAACACCGCGCCGGCGCAGCTGCGGCTGCACGGCGCGGGGGTCGAACGCATCGACTGTCCCAGCAGCACGTCCAAGTACGACCTGACCTTGAACGTGATCGAGTCGGGCGAGCGCCTCGACGCCGAGATCGAATACGCCAGCGATCTGTTCGACCCGGCCACGATCGAGCGCCTGGCGCAGATGTACGCCACGCTGCTGGACGCGGCGATGGCCGAGCCGGCGCGGCCGCTGGCGCGGCTGCGCCTGGGCGTCGCCGCGGCATCGGCCGCGCCTGCGCAGCCGGCTTCCACGACCGTCTGCGATCTGTTCGCGGCCCAGGCCGCGCGCACGCCGCAGGCGCCGGCGCTGGAATCGCCTGCTGCGCGGCTGAGTTACGCCGAGCTGGCGCGACGCTCGGATCGGATGGCGCGGCAGCTGCGCGGTCGCGGCATCGGCGCGGGCGATCTGGTCGCGGTGGCCAGCGACGGCGACGTCGCCACCTTCATCGCCTTGCTCGCCACGCTCAAGGCCGGCGCGGCGTATCTGCCGATCGATCCGCAAGCCCCCGCGCAGCGTTTGAACCACTTGCTCGAAGACGCGCGCCCGCGCCTGATCCTGGGCGATGCCGGCGCGCTCGACGGCTTGCCGCCGTCGCCCGCGCAGCGCCTGTCGTTCCAGCAAGGCGAGAGCGACGCCGACGAAGGGACGCCGTTGCCGGCGCCGGCCGCGGACGACCTGGCCTATGCGATCTATACCTCCGGTTCGACCGGAACGCCGAAGGGCGTGCTGGTCGAGCACCGCGGCCTGCGCGACCTGGCCCTGGCGCAGATCCAGCGCTTCGTCATCGCGCCGCACAGCCGGGTGCTGCAGTTCGCCTCGCTCGGCTTCGACGCTTCGGTCTCGGAAGTCTTCACCGCCTGGTGCAGCGGCGCCTGCCTGTGCCTGCCCGGCGGCGGACGCCTGCTCGCCGGCGACGAACTGGCCGCGACCCTGCGCGAACGCGCGATCACCCATGTGACCTTGCCGCCGAGCGTGGTGCCCGGCCTGGTCGAGGCCGGCGGCGCGGCGACGCTGCAGACCCTGGTGGTGGCCGGCGAAGCCTGTCCCGCCGCGATCGTGCGCAGCTGGCCGGAGCCGGTGCGCTTCATCAACGCCTACGGCCCGACCGAGGCCACGGTCTGCGCCACCACCCACGATTGCGACCGCGCCGATCCGCGCGATCCACCGGTCGGCCGGGCGTTGGCGCACGCGCCGGTGTACGTGCTCGACGATGCGCTGCAACCGGTGCCGGCCGGCGTGGTCGGCGAAATCTTCATCGGCGGCAGCGGCGTGGCGCGCGGTTATCGCGGACGCGCCGCGCTGACCGCCGAACGTTTTCTCGCCGATCCCTTCGCCGGCGCCGGCGCGCGCATGTACCGCACCGGCGACCGCGGCCGCCTGCGCGCCGATGGCGCGCTCGAATTCCTCGGCCGCCTCGACCGCCAGATCAAGGTCCGCGGCTATCGGATCGAGCCGGGCGAAATCGAAGCGGCCTTGCTGCGCGACGAGCGCATCGCCCAGGCCCATGTGCTGGCCCAGGGCGAACTCGACGGCCGCAGCTTGGCGGCGTATGCGGTGGCCGCGCCGGGACGCACGCTCGACGCCGACGACGCGCTGGCGGCGCTGCGCGCGCGGTTGCCGGCGCACCTGGTGCCGTCGACGCTGGTGGTATTGGAGCGCTTCCCGCTGACCGCGCACGGCAAGATCGATCCGGCCGCGTTGCCGCGGGCCGGCGCCGCCGCGACCGACGGCCGAGTCCACCTCGCTCCGCGCACCGAGACCGAACGATTGCTGGCCGCGATCTGGCGCGAAGTGCTCGGCTGCCGCGCGCCCGGCGTGCACGACCGTTTCTTCGACCTCGGCGGCCATTCGCTGCTGGCCACGCGCGCGGTCGGCCGCATCCGCCGCGCCGCCGGCGTCGAACTGAGCCTGCGCGAATTCTTCGCCGCCGCCACCCTGGAAGATCTGGCGCGCCGCGTCGACGCCGCGCGCGGGCGCGCCGCGCCGGCGGCGGCGCCGCTGCTGCCGGTGCCGCGCGCGCCGCGCCTGCCGCTGTCGCCGGCGCAGCGCAGCCTGTGGACGGCGGACCGGCTCGGCGCGGCCGGCGCCGCCTACAACATGCCGCTGGCGTTGCGCGCGAGCGCGCGCATCGACGTCGAGGCGTTGCGGCGCGCGCTGGACGAACTCGAACGCCGCCACGAAAGCCTGCGCACCGCCTTCCTCAGCGACGCCGACGGCCCGTACGCCGCGATCCAGCCGGCCCAGGCCGTGGCCCTGGAACTGCACGATCTGAGCGCGCTGGCGCCGGCCGACCGCGACGCGCAGGCCGCGCGCCTGCGCGAGCGCGACATGCGCCGCCGCTTCGATCTCGGCGCCGGCCGGCTGCTGCGCGCGAGCCTGCTGCGGCTGGGCGACGACGATCATCGCTTGACCCTGACCACCCACCACATCGCCGCCGACGGCTGGTCGGTGGCGCTGCTGGCCGATGAACTGCGCGCGCTGTACGCGGCCTTCGCCGCCGGCGGCGCCTCGCCGCTGGACGAACCGCCGCTGCAGCACGCGGACTACGACGCCTGGCAGCGCGCGCGCGTGGACGAAAGCGCGTTGGACCGGCTGGCGCAACGCGCTGGCGAACGCCTGCTCGGCGCGCCGACGGTGCTGTCGTTGCCGAGCGACCGCGCGCGTCCGCCGGCGCAGTCCTACCGCGGTGCGCTGCATCGCTTCGTGCTGCCCGATGCGCTGCATCACCGGTTGCTGGAGCTCGGCGCGCAACGCGGCGCGACCTTGTACATGACCTTGCTGGCCGGTTTCGGCGCGTTGCTGTCCAGATTGTCGGGCGCCGGCGACCTGCTGCTTGCCTCGCCGCTGGCGACGCGCGCCGAACCGGGCCTGGAGCGCGTGGTCGGCCCGTTGCTGGACACCGCGGTGTTGCGCCTGGACCTGCGCGACGACCCGACCTTCGCCGAGTTGCTCGCGCGCGCCCGCGCCGCGACTCTCGACGCCCACGACTACCAGGACCTGCCGTTCGAGCGCCTGCTCGCGCAACTGCGTCCGGCCCGCGATCTGTCCCGCCAGCCGCTGGCCCAGACGCTGTTCTCGCTGCAGAACTATCCCGCCGCGCAGGACCGGGGCAGCGCGCTGTGGCAGCGCGAGCACAGCCCGTGGAGCCACGCCAAGTACGACCTGTCGCTGTACGTGGAAGAGACCGCGCAGGGTCTGGCCTGCGAATGCGAATACGCCACGGACCTGTTCGACGCCGCCACGATCGAGCGTTGGTGCGCGCAATGGACCAGCCTGCTCGCCGGCGCGGCCGCCGATCCGGACACCCGCGCCAGCCGCCTGCCGCTGCTCGACGCGGACGAGCGCCGGCGCCTGCTGGTGGACTGCAACGACACCGCGCGCAGCGGCTACGACCGCGTTTCGATCCCGGCGCTGGTCGCCGAACAGGCGCGGCTGCGGCCGCAGGCGGTCGCGGTCGGCTGCGGCGAGCGCACGCTGAGTTACGCCGAACTCGACCGGCGCAGCAGCGCGCTGGCGCGCCGTCTGCGCCGCGCCGGCGCGGGCCCCGGCGAACGGGTCGGGCTGTGCCTGGAGCGTTCGGTCGAGCTCAGCGTCGCCTTGCTGGCGGTGCTCAAGTCCGGTGCGGCCTACGTGCCGCTGGACCCGGCCTATCCGCAGCAGCGCCTGGATTACATGGTCGCCGACAGCGGCCTGGGCTGGGCGCTGTGCGACCGCGCCAACGCCGCGCGATTGGCCGGATCGCTCGCGCCGGAGCGGGCGCTCGCGGTCGAGGACGGCGACGAAGGCGCGGCCGATGCGTTCACCGACGAGGCGCGCGAATTCGATCGCAGCGCCGACGCGCTCGCCTATGTCATCTACACCTCCGGCAGCACCGGCCGGCCCAAGGGCTGTGCGATCGCCGACCGCGGCCTGCTCAATCTGCTGCACTCGCTGGCCGACCGCTTCGGCGTCGGTCCGGACGACACCTTGTTGGCGGTGACGCCTTACAGCTTCGACATCGCCGGCCTGGAATTGCTGATGCCGCTGCTGCGCGGCGCGCGCGTGCAGATCGCCGAGGCCGCGGAACTGCGCGATGCGCAGCGCCTGGCGCGTAGCATCCGCGAACTGCGCCCGACCCTGATGCAGGCGACGCCGGCGACCTGGCAGATGCTGTTGCGCGCCGGCTGGCGCAACGACAGCGGCATGCAGGTGCTGTGCGGCGGCGAAGCCCTGCCCGAAGCGCTGCGCGCGGCGCTGGCGCAGGGCGCGGACGCGTGGAATTTGTACGGTCCCACCGAGACCACGATCTGGTCGACGCTGGATGCGATCGCGGCGGATTCGCCGTCGGCCGGCGGCGGCTCCTGCATCGGTCGGCCGCTCGCCAACACCCGCGTCTACGTGCTGGACGCGGCGATGGCGCCGCTGCCGGTCGGTATGGAAGGCGACCTCTACATCGGCGGCGACGGCGTCGCCCGCGGTTATTGGAACCGGCCGGCGCTGACCGCGCAGAGTTTCATCGCCGATCCGTTCTCGGCCGGCGGCACGATCTACCGCACCGGAGACCGCGCCCGCTGGCGCGCCGACGGGCGTCTGGACTATCTCGGCCGCGCCGATGCGCAGGTCAAGCTGCGCGGCTTCCGCATCGAGCTCGGCGAAATCGAGGCGGCGCTGGCGCGGCATCCGGCGGTGGACCTGTGCGCCTGCGCGGTGAGCCGCGAAGGCGAAGCGCAGCTCGTCGCCGCCTGCGTGCCCGCGGCCGGCGCGGCGCTGCCGTCGCGGCGCGAGTTGCAGGACTATCTGCGCGCGAGCCTGCCGGAGCACATGATTCCGGTGGCGTTCGTCGCGGTCGCGGCGTTGCCGCTGACCGCCAACGGCAAGGTCGACCGCACCGCCGTCGCCGCCTTGCGCGCGGCCGAGCCGGCGCCGCCGTCGCAGTCGCCGTCGCAGCCGGCGGCCGGGCAGGGCGACGATCCGTTGCCGCGCCTGCTGGCGCTGTGGCGCGAAGCGCTCGGTCGCGACGACGTCGATATCGACGAAGGATTCTTCGAGCAAGGCGGGACGTCGTTGCTGGCGGTGACCCTGGCCGAGCGCATCGCCGGCGAGCTGCAGCCGGGTTTCGAGGTCACCTCGCTGTTCGAATTCGGATCGATCTCGCGCGTCGCCCGCCATCTGCGAGCGCAGGCGTCGGCCGCGAACGCGGATGAGCGGATGCCCGCGAGCGCCGCGCCGGCGCTGCAAACTCCGGTGGCCGCGCCCGCGGCCGCGAGCGAACCGGCGATCCCGGCCTACTACGACGACGCCGTCGCCATCGTCGGCATGTCCTGCGCGTTCCCCGGCGCGCGCGATCACGACGAGTTCTGGGACAACCTGCTGCAGGGCCGGGAAAGCATCGAACGCATTCCGGACGCGGAACTGCGCGAACTCGGCGTGTCCGCCGAGATGATGGCCGATCCGGCCTACGTGCCGGTGCGCTCGGACCTGGCCGGGCGCGATCTGTTCGACGCCGACTTCTTCAACGTGTCCGAGCGCGATGCGCAGTTGATGGACCCGCAGTTGCGCCTGCTGCTGATGCACGCCTGGCGCGCGATCGAGGACGCGGGCTACCGCGCCGGCGATCTCACCGACACCGCGGTGTTCGCCACCGCCAGCAACAGCGCCTATCACGCCCGCCTGCTGGCCGCGGCGCCGGCTTCGGCGCAGAGCATCGAGCAGTACGTGGGCTGGATCATGGCCCAGAACGGCACCCTGCCTGCGGTGATCTCGCACAAGCTGGGCCTGCGCGGTCCGAGCCTGTTCGTGCATTCCAATTGCTCGTCGTCGCTGACCGCGTTGGATCTGGCGCGGCGTAGGCTGCTGGAAGGCGAGTGGCGCCACGCCCTGGTCGCGGCCGCGCGCGTGGCCAGTTTCGAGGGCGCCGGCTACGTCCACCAGGACGGGATGAATTTCTCCAGCGACGGCCGCCTGCGCGCGTTCGACGCGGCCGCCGACGGCGCGGTCGGCGGCGAGGGCGTGGCGGTGCTGCTGCTCAAGCGCGCGCGCGACGCCGTCGCCGACGGCGACCATGTCTACGCGCTGCTGCGCGCCAGCGCCGCCAACAACGACGGCGGCGAAAGCGCCGGTTTCTATGCGCCCAGCGTCGCCGGGCAACGCGCGGCGATCGAGCGCGCGCTGGCCGCGGCGCGCATCGATCCGGCCTCGATCGGCTATGTCGAAGCGCACGGCACCGGCACGCCGCTGGGCGATCCGATCGAAGTCGCGGCGCTGTCGCAGGCTTACGGCCGACACACCCAGGCGCGCCAGTTCTGCGGCATCGGCTCGGTCAAGACCAACATCGGCCACCTCGACACCGCGGCCGGCATGGCCGGCTGCATCAAGGCCGCGCTGAGCCTGTCGCGCGGGACGATCCCGGCGACCCTGCATTTCCGCACGCCCAATCCCGCGCTCAAGCTCGAACAGTCGCCGTTCTTCGTGGTCGACAAGGCGCAGCCGTGGCAGGGCGCGCGACCGTACCGGGCGGCGGTCAGCTCGATGGGCGTCGGCGGCAGCAACGCGCACGCGATCCTGGAAGAGTGCGCGGCGGTCGATGGCGGCGACGCGTTCGCGCCGGGCCCGTGGCTGTTCCCGCTGTCGGCCCGCGATCCGGACACCCTGCGCGCGATGGCCCGGCGCCTGCTCGATTTCCTCGCTGGTGCGCCTTCGCTGCCGCGGCTGGCCTACACCCTGCAGACCGGGCGCGAGCCGATGCCGTACCGGCTGGCGATCCTCGCCGCCGATGCGCAGCAGTTGCAGGCCGGGCTGCGCGGCTGGCTGCGAGGCGCGAACGTCGCCGGCGTGCACAGCGGCCAGGCCGCTCGCGCGGCGGCCGGCGCGACGCGCGAGGCCGCGGCGACGGTCGATCCCGCCGACGCAGAACTGCAGGCCGCGCTGGCGCGTTGGGCCGCGCAAGGCCGCTACGAACAACTCGCGGCGCTGTGGGTCGGCGGATTCGCGTTCGACTGGCGGGCGCTGTACCCGGCCGGCGCGCCGCGCCGGATCAGCGCGCCGGCCTATCCGTTCAATCCGCGCCGGTTCTGGCTCGATCCGGCCAGCGCGCCGGTCGCCGCCGTCGCGGCGCCGGCCGCGCCGAGCGCCGCACCCGCGGACAGCGCGGCTTCGGTGCGGCTGTTCGCCGAACGCTGGGACCGCGTCGCCGAAGCGGGCGCGCGCTGGCCCCATCGCCGGCATCTGGTGTTGTGCGATTTTCCGCCGGATTCGCCGCTGCTGCGAGCCATCGACGCGCGGGCGGATGGCGACACCGCCGTGCATGTGCTGGCGCGCAGCGGCGCCGGGATCGGCCAGCGCTTCGCCGCGCATGCCACGGCCCTGATCGAGTTGTTGCGCGAAGCCGCGGCGGCCGCTCCGGCCTTGCTGCAACTGGTGGCCCCCGGCGACGACGATGGTGCGTTGTGCGCCGGGTTGGCGCCGTTGCTGCTCAGCGCCAAGCGCGAATACGACCGGCTCGAAGTGCAGACGATCCGCCTGGACGCGCACGCCGCGCCGGACGATGCAGCCACGCGCCTGCTCGATCCGTCGCCGTTCGCGGCGCGGCAGCTTCGCGACATCGACGGCGCAGCGCATGCGCGCCGCTTCGTCGCCTTGCCCGCGCTCGCCGACGCGGCCGCGCCGTGGCGCGACGGCGGCCGCTATCTGATCGTCGGCGGCGGCGGCCGGCTCGGCCTGTTGCTCGCCCGCGCTATGGCCGCCGATCTGCGCAGCGGCGTCGTCGTATTGGCGGGCCGCAGCGAGCCCACGCCGGCGCTGGCCGCCGAAGTGGCGACGCTGCAGTCGGCCGGACTGCGGGTGGAATACGTCCGCGCCGATATCGCCGATGAGCGCCAGGCGCAGGCCTTGCTGCATGGGGTTCGCGCGCGCCACGGCGGGATCGACGGGATCGTGCACGCAGCCGGCGTACTCGACGACGGCTACCTCGCGCGCAAGCGCGCGGCGCAGGCGCTGGGCGTGCTCGCGCCCAAGGTCGCGGGGCTGGACCACCTCGACCGCGCCCACGGCGCGGCGCCGCTGGAGTTCCTGATCTGCTTCGGCTCCATCGGCGGCGCGCTCGGCAGCGCCGGCCAGGGCGACTATGCCGCCGCCAACGGTTTCATGCGCGCGTTCGCCGCGTTGCGCAACGCCCGCGCCGGTCGCGGCGAGCGCCAGGGGCGGACGCTGTGCATCGATTGGCCGTACTGGCGCGACGGCGGCATGCGCTTGTCGGCGCAGGCCGAAACCGAGCTGGCCCAGGCCGGGCTGGCGCCGCTGCAGGCGCAGCAGGGTGTGTCGGCGCTGCGCCGGGCTTGGGCCAGCGGCGAGTCCTGCGTAACGGTGCTGGCCGGCGAAGATCGCGCGCTCGACGAATTGCTGGGTTCGTTCGAACGCCGCGAACCGGTCGCCGCAGCGGATCTTCAAGCGCCGGAGCGTGCCGCGGAGGAACCGATCGCTCGCGCCGATCTTTCCGCGCGCGTCCTGCAGCGCCTGATCGGCGTGTTCGCCGAGGTGTCGAAGATCGCGCCGGCGCGGATCGATCCGCAGCAAGCGCTGGAAGCGTTCAGCATCGACTCGATCATGATCGCCCAGCTCAACCAGCGTCTGGCCGGCGCGTTCCCGGGGCTGTCGAAGACCCTGTTCTACCAGTTCCGCAACCTGGCAGAGATCGGCGCCCACCTCGTCGCCGAACAGGCCCAGGCCTGCGCGCGCTGGGCCGGCGCGGACGAGGGCGGCGCGAGCGGGCAGGCGCAGGCGCCACGCGAGCGCACCGTCGCCGCGGCCGCGCCAGCGAACGTGCGCCGCGCGCCGTCGCCGTCGCCGTCGCCGTCGCGCGAGCCTATCGCCATCGTCGGACTCGCCGGTCGCTATCCCGATGCGCGCGATCTCGACCAGTTCTGGCGCAACCTGCGCGCAGGCCGCGACAGCATCGCCCCGATTCCGGCGCAGCGCTGGCCGCTGGAGGGGTTCTTCTGCGAAGACCCCGAGCGCGCCGTCGCCAGCCGCATGAGCTACAGCAAGTGGGGCGGGTTCCTCGACGGCTTCGCCGAGTTCGATCCGCTGTTCTTCGGCATCGCGCCGGCGCAGGCGTTGGACATGGACCCGCAGGAGCGTCTGTTCCTGCAGGCCTGCTGGCAGGCGCTGGAAGACAGCAACCACACCCGCGACAGCCTGGCGCGACGCTATGGCGGCCGCGTCGGCGTGTTCGCCGGCATCACCAAAACCGGTTTCGAGCTGCACGGCCGCGACCTGGCCGAGCGCGGCGATCCGGCCACGCCGTACACCAGCTTCGGCTCGGTCGCCAACCGCGTGTCTTATCTGCTCGACCTCAACGGCCCGAGCTTCCCGATCGACACCATGTGCTCGGCGTCGCTGACCGCGATCCACGAAGCCTGCGAACACCTGCTGCGCGGCGAATGCGAACTGGCCCTGGCCGGCGGGGTGAATCTCTACCTGCATCCGTCGACCTATGTCGGCCTGTGTTCGCAGCGCATGCTCTCCACCGACGGCCGTTGCCGCAGTTTCGGCGCCGACGCCACCGGCTTCGTTCCGGGCGAGGGCGTCGGCGTGGTCGTGCTGAAGCCGCTGTCGGCGGCCGAGCGCGACGGCGACCGCATCCACGGCGTGGTGCTCGCCTCGGGCATCAACCACGGCGGACGCACCCACGGCTACACCGTGCCCAATCCGCGCGCGCAGCGCGATCTGGTCCGCGACACCCTGGCGCGCGCCGGCATCGGCGCGGACGAGATCGGTTGCGTGGAGGCGCACGGCACCGGCACCGCGATGGGCGATCCGATCGAGATCGAAGGCCTGTCCCAGGCGTTTGCGGCGACCACCGCCGACACGGGGTTCTGTTCGCTGGGCTCAGTCAAATCCAACATCGGCCATCTGGAAGCGGCCGCCGGCGTGGCCGGCCTGACCAAGGTGCTGCTGCAGTTCCGCCATGGCGAGCTCGCGCCGACGCTGCACTGCGAGCGACCCAATCCGAATATCGATCTGAACGCCACGCCGTTCGTGCTGCAGCAGCGCGCCGAGCCGTGGACGCGGCGGCTGCGCGGCGACGGTTCGCAGATTGCGCGCACGGCGACGGTGTCCTCGTTCGGCGCGGGCGGCGCCAACGCCTTCGTGGTCGTGCAGGAGTATCCGCAGTCGCCCGCGGTCGTCGCGGATACCGGCGCGCCGGCGTTGCTGGTGTTGTCGGCGCGGCGCGCCGACCGCTTGGCCGAGTACGCGCGCCGCTTGGCCGATGCGCTTGAGCGCGGCGGACCGGAGCGTGCGGATCTGGTAGCCGTCGCCGCGACCCTGCAACTGGGGCGCGAAGCGATGGAGCATCGCCTGGGATTCGTCGCCACGTCGCCGGCGCAGGCCATCGCGATCTTGCGCCGCTTCGCCGAAGGCGCCGCGTCGGCCGATGCGATCCATGTTGGCGTAGCGGGTCGCAGTGGCGGTGATCCAGTTCCGGCGCACACCGTGCAGGCGTGGTTGCGCGAAGGACGCTTCGAACCGGCCCTGGCGGCCTGGGCAGCGGGCGCGGCGGTGGATTGGTCGGTGTTGTATCCGCAGCGACCATCGCTGGCAGCGCTGCCGACGTATCCGTTCGCCGAGGAACACTATTGGCCGGTCGTGGCGCCGCCGGCGCGGGTCGTGCGGCCCGCGCCCGCGCTTGCCACGCAAGCCGTTGCCGCCGCACCGGCCGCGCTTGAGCCGACCACCGCCGCGATTTCGGACGCGGGCAGCGACTGCCTGCTGGCTCCGCACTGGCAGGCCATCGCCCCGCCGGCTGGGTCCGCGCCGGCTGGCGACCTGCTTGTGATCAACGCCACGGCCGCGCAATTGCGCGGCTTGACGACGCCGCCCGCGCAGCGCGCGATCGCCGTCGACTGGAACGGCGGCGACGCGCTGGAGCGGTCGCTGGCCGGGCGAGCGATCGCCAAGGTCGTGTGGTTCGCGCCGGCTTCGCTGGCGGACGGTTGGGACTCGTTGTTGCAGGCGCCGGCGCAGGCGGTGGAGCAATGCGCGGCGTTGCTGCAGGCGCTGCATCGCATCGACGCCGGAATCGAGTTGGTCGCGGTCACGCGCTGCGGCCAATCGGTGGACGACGACGAAGCGGTCGATCCGGCCCTGGCCGCGGTCGCCGGTTTCCTGCGCTCGGCGGCGAAGGACTATCGCCACAGCGCGTTCGCCTTGGTCGACTTGGCGCGCGGAAACGGGCAGGGGTTCGACGAACCCGGCCTGGACGTACTGGCGTCGCTGCGCGCCGTGCCCGGACGGGCGACGGTGTACGCGCATCGCCACGACGGCTGGCGGCGCAGCGCGCTGGTCGCGGTCGAACGCGGCGGGCCCGCGGCGGGCGGCTTCCGCCGCGGCGGCGTCTATGTATTGGTCGGCGGCGCCGGCCACGTCGGTCGCCACGTCACCGACTATTTGTTGTCCGAGCACGCGGCGACCGTGATCTGGGTGGGACGCCGCCCCGCCAGCGAAGTGGATGCGGCCCTGGCCGGATTCGCCGCCGCGCAGCGCCCGCTGTACTACCAGGCCGACGCCGGCGATCTCGACGCGTTGCGGCAAGTGCGCGCCGCGGTGCTGGCGCGCTGCGGATGCATCGACGCGGTGCTGGTCGCGACCACGCATTTCTCGTTGGCCCCGGCCGCGCGGCTGTCCAGCGCCGAACTGCAGGCGGCGTTCGACGCCAAGACCGCGCCGGCGGTGCGCATCGCCCAGGCCTTCGGAGGCGACGCGCCCGGCGGCCTGGTGTTCTTCTCCTCGCTGGTCTCGTTCATCGGCAATCGCGAACAAAGCCACTACGCCGCCGCCTGCGCCTGGCAGGACGCGTTCGCGCGCCTGCTCGGCAAGCGCTTCGGCGTGCCGGCCAAGACCCTCAACTGGGGCTACTGGACCATCGACGATCCGCGCCGCACGCGCGAACTGCACGAGATCGGAATCGAATTCATCGATGCCGCGTCCGGCGGCGCGGCGCTGCAAGCGTTGTTGAGCGGGCCGTGCCGCCAGCTCGGTTTCCTGCGCACGCACCGCTCGCTGGCGGTCGAAGGGCTGGACCCGGACCGGCGCCTGCGCATCGACGGCGGCCGGATCGAGTGGACCGACGCCGGCACGCAAGCGGGCGAGGGCGTTCCTGCGCTCGCGGCCGCCGCATCGCACGATCCGTTCGCGCTCGACGAGTTCGTGCGCACGACCCTCGCGCGCGAACTGTGCGGCGCGCTGCGGATGGCGCCGGAGCTGCTCGACGCGCAGGCGATGTTCGCCGATTACGGCGTCGACTCCATCATCGGCTTGCGCGTGGTGCGGGCGATCAATCAGGCCTTGGGCATCGCCTTGGCCGCCACCTGCCTGTTCGACCACCCCAATCTCGACAAGCTTGCCGCCCACGTGCTGCAGGCGCATCGCACGGAGGCGCTGCGGGCCATGGGCGCGCAGGTACCGTCCGCGCAAGCGCAAGCTCCGGCCGCGGCCGAGCCTGCGCAGGCCGCTGCCGCGCCGCGATCCGCAGCGCCGCCGCAGCGCGAACCCATCGCCGTGATCGGCATGAGCGGCCGCTTCGCCCAGTCCGACGACAGCGCCGAGCTGTGGCGCCACCTCGCCGCCGGGCGCGACCTGATCGAACCCGCCTCGCGCTGGCCCGACGCGGCGTGGCCGGGCGACGGCGACGAGCCGGTCTGCCGCCATGCCGGCTTCGTGCGCGACATCGACCGTTTCGATCCGCTGTTCTTCCGCATCTCGCGCGCCGACGCCGCCTACATGGACCCGCAGCAGCGGCTGTGCCTGGAGGAATCTTGGAAGGCGCTGGAAGCCGCCGGTTACGCCGGGCGCGTGGTCGCCGGCAAGAAGTGCGGGGTCTACGTCGGCTGCAGCGGCGAGGATTACACCCAGTTGCTGTCCGCCGCGGAACTGCCCGCGGCGGCGATGCACGGCAGCTCCACCGCGCTGTTGTCCTCGCGCATCGCCTATCACCTGGACCTGCGCGGCCCGGCGATGACCGTCGACACCGCCTGTTCCAGCGGCCTAGTCGCCGTGCACCTGGCCTGCCAGGCGCTGTGGATGGACGAGATCGAACTGGCCATCGCCGGCGGCGTGCACGTGCAGTGCACGCACTGGTTCCATCTGATCGGCAGCCGCGCCGGCATGCTGTCGCCGCAGGGCCGCTGCTTCACTTTCGACGCGCGCGCCAACGGCTTCGTGCCCTCCGACGGCGTCGGCATGGTGGTGCTGAAGAAACTGTCGGCGGCGCTCGCCGACGGCGACCATATCGTCGGCGTGATCGCCGGCAGCGCGATCAACCAGGACGGCACCAGCAACGGCCTCACCGCGCCTAGCGCCGTGGCCCAGGAGCAACTGGAGCTGGAGGTGTACGAGCGCTTCGGCATCGATGTGGAGCAGATCCAGATGGCCGAGGCGCACGGCACCGGCACCGCGCTGGGCGACCCGATCGAGTTCCAGGCGCTGACCCGCGCGTTCCGCCGGCGTACCGCCCGCCGCGGCTTCTGCGCGATCGGCTCGGTCAAGAGCAATCTCGGCCACGCCGCCGAAGCCGCCGGCATGGCCGGGCTGTTCAAGGTGCTGCTGTCGCTGCAGCACCGCCAGATTCCGCCGACCCTGCATTTCCGCGACGGCAACCCGCACATCGATTTCGCCGACAGCCCGTTCTACGTCAATACCGCGCTGCGCGACTGGCCGGCGCCCGAGCGCGGGCCGCGGCGCGCCACGCTCAGCGCCTTCGGGCTCAGCGGCACCAATGCGCACCTGGTGATCGAAGAGGCGCCGGCGCGGCCGCTGGCGGCGACCGCTTCCGCGCCGTGGCTGCTGGCGCTGTCGGCGCGCTCGGCCGAGCAATTGCGCGCCAGCCAGCAACGCCTGTTGCAGGCCCTGCGCGAGCGGCCCGAACTCGACTGCATGCAGGTCGGCTACACCCTGCTGCAAGGGCGCCAGCATTTCGAACAACGCTGGGCCTGCGTTGCATCCAGCGCCGCGGAGGCGGTGGCGGCGCTGGAATCCGCGCTCGCCGCGGCGCCGGGCGTCGCGCCCGCCCGCCCGGACGCGCGCGAACTCGACGCGCTGGGCCGCGAGGCGGCGCACTGCCTCGACGCCGCGGCCCGGCCGCACGAACGTCGCGCTGCGCTGCAGGGTCTGGGCGCGTTGTTCGTGCGCGGCGCCACGCCCGACTTCGCTCCGCTGTTCGGGCCCGATGCGCGGCGCGTGCCGCTGCCGACCTATCCGTTCGCGCGCGAACGCTGCTGGATCGACGCCCCGGCGCAGCCGGCGGCGCCCGTCGTCGCGACCGTCGCGGCGCCGTCCGTCGCAGCCGTTGCGCACGAGGCGGGCGACGATCCGGCCAGCTTCATCGGCGGCTTCCTCGAACGCGCGCTGGCGCTGGCGCCGGGCGAACTGACCGCGGACGCCGACCTGCACGACCTGGGCGCGGATTCGCTGGTGAGCATGCGGCTGATGCGCGAGATCGGGCATCGCTACGGCTTGGAGGTCTCCGGCCGCGAGTTGTTCGAACACCCCTCGCTGGCCGGGCTGGCCGCCTACGTCGGCGCCCGGCTCGCCAACCGCGCGGCTGCTGCGGCGGCGGCCTCGCCGCAAGATTCGTTGGAGGCGTTGTTGGACCGTTTCGAAGCCGGGCAGCTGGACCTCGATGCCGCGCAGGCGCTGATCGAAGCGCGGCTGCCCGAAATCCGCGCGGCGCACGCCGGCGCGATCGACGCGGAGGCCGCACGATGAACGTGCGCGACCTGCTGGCGGCCTTTCAGCGCGGCGAGCTTTCGCGCGGGCAACTGCGCGAGCGTCTGCAATCGCTGCCGCCGCCGGACGACGACGGCGCGCTGTCGGAAGGCCAGCAGGGCTTGTGGATGCTGCAATGCGCGCAGCCGCACGGCTTCGCCTACAACATCCCGATCTGCCTGCGCCTGAGCGGCCCGCTCGACCCGCGGGCGCTGCGGGCCGCGTGCATCGAGACGCTGCTCGCGCACCCGGCGCTGGCATCGGCGGTGGTCGAGCGCGACGGCCGACCGCGCCGCCAGGCGGTCGCCGCCGAAGCCCTGCCGTTCGCCGTGCACGCCGCCGAGGGCTGGAGCGAAGCCGAACTGGCGCAAGCGATGCAGGCGCGCCTGCGCGAACCGTTCGCGCTCGAGCGCGGGCCGTGGATGCGCGCCGATCTGTACTCGCGCGGTTCCGACACTGGGTTGCTGCTGATCGCGGTCCACCACATCGCGTTCGACGGCGGTTCGGTGGACGCGTTCCTACACACCCTGTGTCGCGCCTACGAGCGCGCCGCCGGCGCGTCGCCGCAGGCCGCCGCGCCCGCCGGAGAGGAGCGCGGTTTCGCCGAGTTCGTGCGCTGGGAACGCGAGTTCGTCGCCAGCGAGGCGGGCGATCAGGCGCGGCGCTACTGGCTGCAAGCGCTGCAACACGCGGGCCCCGCGCTCGGCGCCGCCAGCGTCGGCCCGTCGCGACCGCGCACGCTGCGCCACGCGCTCGGCGCCGATGCCGGGCGCGCCGTGGCTGCCGCCTGCGCGCGCTTGCGCATCACCCCGGCCGCGTTCTACCTGACCTTGTACCAACAACTGCTGGCCGCAGCCGGCGGCCGCGCCGGCGCCGGCGCCGGCGTCGGCATGGCGGTCGAGCGTCGCCCGCACCGCGACTTCGACGCGACGGTCGGTTGCTTCGTCAATCTCATCGTCGTGCCCGGCGACCGCGAACCGCAGGCGCCGCTCGCGCAGCGCCTGCGCCGCACCCACGAGCGGCTCGGCGAGGCGCTGAGCCACGCCGACTATCCGTTCCCGCGGGTCGCGCGCGAGCTGCGGCGGGCGGGGCAGGGCGAGCTGTTCGATACCGTGTTCGAGTACAAGAGCCGCGGTTTCTTCGCCCTGCCGGCGCTGGCGCGCGAGTGGGCCGGCGTGCGTTTCGAGCCGGTGGAAGGGCTGTACCAGGAAGGCGAATATCCGCTGGCGTTCAAGGTGGCCGAGCGCGAAGACGGCCCGGTGCTGTACTTCGACCACGATGCCGCGCGCGTGCCCGAGGCGACGGCCGAGGCCTGGCTGGAGCAGTTGGCCGCATCGATCCACGCCGCGCTGGCGAGCTTGGCCGAGCCGGTCGCAGCCGCCGCGTGGCGAGCCCTGCCGCATACGATCCAGGCGCAGGCGCGGCGCGATCCGGCGGCGCTGGCCGCGGTCGATGCGGATGCGCAGCTGAGCTACGGCGAACTCGACGCGCGCTCGGATGCGATCGCCGCCGAACTGCGCCGCGCCGGGATCGGCGCCGACGCGATCGTCGGCCTGCTGCTGGAGCGCTCGAACGACGCGCTGTGCGCGCTGTTGGGCGTGTGGAAGGCCGGCGCCGCATACCTGGCGCTGGACCCGCAACTGCCGGCCGAGCGGCTGCGTTTCATGATCGAGGACGCCGGCGCGACGACTCTGATCGTGCGGGAGGCGCAGAGCCGGCAGTTGCCGTGTCCGGTCGCGCGCACGTTGGTTCTGGAACGGATCGCCGCCGTCGCCGCGCAAGAACACGCAGCGCCGGCCATCGATCCCGGCCAGCTCGCCTATGTGGTCTACACCTCCGGTTCCACCGGCGCGCCCAAGGGCGTGGCCCTGACCCACGCCGGCCTGGCCAATCTCGCCCAGGCGCAAGCCGCCGCGTTCGGCGTCGGCGCGGGCGAGCGCGTGTTGCAGTTCGCGCCGTGGAGCTTCGATGCCTCGGTGTGGGAAATCGCGATGGCGTGGTCGGCCGGCGCGACCTTGTACCTGGCGCCGAACGGCTCGTTGCAGCGCAGCGACCGGCTCGCCGGCCTGATGAGCGAGGCGCGCATCGCGGTGGCGACGTTGCCGCCGTCGGCGCTGACCTTGCTGGACGCGACGCCGCTGCCGCATCTGCGCACCTTGATCGTGGCCGGCGAGGAATGCACGCCGGCGCTGGCGCAGCGCTGGATGCCGCGCTGCCGCTTCGTCAACGCCTACGGCCCCAGCGAGACCACGGTCTGCGCCACGTTCAAGCCGTGCGATCCGGAGCGGGCGGATACGTTCGCGCCCGGTTCGGTGCCGATCGGCCGTGCGATCGCCAACACCGACGCGCGCGCGCTGGACCCGCGCACCCTGCAGCCGGTCGCGACAGGCGAAGTCGGCGAACTGTTCGTCGCCGGCGCCGCGCTGGCGCGCGGTTACCTGGGCCGCGCCGCGCTCACCGCCGAACGCTTCGTCGCCGATCCTTACGGCGCGCCGGGCGCGCGCATGTACCGCACCGGCGACCGCGTGCGCCTGCTCGCCGACGGCGAGCTGCAGTTCGTCGGCCGCGCCGACGCCCAGGTCAAGATCCGCGGCTCGCGGGTCGAGTTGGGCGAAGTCGAGGCCGCGGCGCAATCGCATCCGGGCGTCGCCCAGTGCGCGGTGGCGCTGTGGCCGCAGCGCGGGCAGCTGGTCGCCTTCGCGGTGACCGGCGGCGACGCCGCGCCCGATGCCGCCGCGCTGCGCCGGCACATCGGCGAGCGTCTGCCGGACTACATGGTGCCGACGCGGGTCGAGTTCCTGGCCCGGCTGCCGACCACCGCTCACGGAAAAGTAGACCGCGACGCGCTGCTGGCGCGCCTGCGCGACCCCGACCTCAAGGAGCCGCCCGCGATGCTGCGCGAGCGCGATATCGAAGCCACCGTCTCGTCGATCCTCGGCGAGGTCCTGCGCCTGCGCGAAGTGCCCGTCGATCAGGGCTTCTTCGACATCGGCGGCGACTCGATCCTGGCCGTGGGCGCGGCGCGGCGCATCGCCGAAGCCTTCGGCATCGCGTTCGACGCGACCCATCTGCTGGACCTGGCCAGCGTGCGCAGGATCGCCGCGCACATCGCCGCGCACGCGGTCGCGCCCGCTGTCGCGCAGGCTGCCGTCCCGGCGCAGGACGCGCGACACCCGTCAGCGCCCGCGCCGCAGCCGCGCGGATCCGAGCCGGACCGCCTCGACGATTGCGTCGCCATCATCGGCATCTCCTGCCAGTTGCCGGGCGCCCGCGACCACCGCGAGTTCTGGGACAACTTGCGCGAGGGCGTGGAGAGCATCGAGTTCCTCGATCCGCAGGCCCTGCGTGCGGCCGGCGTGCCCGAGACCGTGCTGGCGCGGCCGGGACTGGTCGCCGCGCGCGCCGCGATCCACGACAAGGACTGCTTCGACGCCGAGTTCTTCCAGGTCTCGGCGCAGGACGCGCAGGCGATGGACCCGCAACTGCGCCTGTTGCTGCAGCATTCGTGGAAAGCGGTCGAGGACGCCGGCTACCGCACCGCCGCGATCGGCGACGCCGGCGTGTTCATGAGCGCGGCCAATGCCGGCTACCACGCCGACGCCGCGCCGACGCCGTGGACGCTGATGGAAAGCTCCAAGCAGTACGTCGCCTCGGCCTGGAGCCAGCCCGGTTCGATCCCGACCCTGATCTCGCACCGACTCGGCCTGCGCGGCCCGAGCCTGTTCGTGCACAGCAATTGTTCGTCCTCGCTGGTGGCGCTGCACACCGCGTACCGCAGCCTGCTCGCCGGCGATGCGCGCCACGCCCTGGTCGGCGCGGCGACGCTGTCGGCGAGCGAGTCGCTGGGCTACGTCGCCGAGCGCGGCATGAACTTCTCCAGCGACGGCCACTTGCGCCCGTTCGACGCCGACGCCGACGGCATGCTCGGCGGCGAAGGCGTGGCGGTGGTGCTGCTCAAGCGCGCGCGCGAGGCCATCGCCGACGGCGATCACGTCTATGCGTTGCTGCGCGCCACGGCGGTCAACAACGACGGCGCCGACAAGGCCGGCTACTACGCGCCCAGCGCCGGCGGACAGGCGCGGGTGATCGAGCGCGTGCTGAGCGACAGCGGCGTGGACGTGGAGAGCATCGGCTATATCGAGGCCCACGGCACCGCCACCCGGCTCGGCGATCCGCTGGAGCTGGCGGCGCTGGGCCAGGCCTTCGCCCGCCACACCGGGCGCCGGCAGTTCTGCGGCATCGGCTCGGTCAAGAGCAACCTCGGTCATCTCGACACCGCGGCCGGTCTGGTCGGCTGCATCAAGGTCGCGTTGAGCCTGCGCCATGGCGAGATCCCGCCGTCGCTGAACTACGCGCGGCCGAATCCGGCCATCGATTTCGCCCATTCGCCGTTCTATGTGGTCGACCGCCGCACACCGTGGCCGCAGCGCGAGACGCCGCACCGCGCCGGGGTGAGTTCGTTCGGCATCGGCGGTACCAACGCTCACGCACTGCTGGAGCAGTTCCATGCACCGCAGCAGGCAGCGCGCGAACCGCGCCGTTGCCTGGTGCCGCTGTCGGCGCGCAAGCCCGAGCGGCTGCGCCAGTACGCCGCCGACCTGCTCGCGTTCCTCGATCGCGGCGTCGGCGAGCCTGCGCTGGAGGACATCGCCTACACCTTGCAGGTCGGGCGCGAGCCGTTCGCCTGCCGGCTGGCGTTTCTGGCGCAGAGCGTGGACGAACTGCGCGAAGGCCTGCGCGGATTCCTCTCCGCGACCAGCGCGCCGGCGGCGAAGCCGGCCTACGACGCCGACGAGTTGGCGCAGCTGCTGCCGCATTGGGCCGGCAGCGGGCAGTGGAACAAGATCGCCGCGGCCTGGACGGCCGGCGCGGACATCGACTGGCGCGCGCTCGGCGACGCCGGGCAGGCGCGACGCGTCGCCTTGCCGACCTATCCGTTCGCGCCGACCCGGCATGGTCGGCCGACGGCAGCGCCGGCTCTCGCTCCGGCGCCCGTCGCGGTCCTGCATCCGCTGCTGCATCGCAACGACTCCAGCCTGCGCCGGCATCGCTACACCAGCGTGTTCGACGGCGGCGAGTTCGTGTTCGCCGACCATCAGGTGCGCGGCGCGCGCCTGTTGCCCGGGGTGGCCTACCTGGAAATGGCCCGCGCCGCGCTCGCCCAGGCGCTGCGCAGCGAACAGACGGGGATCACCCTGCACAACGTCAGCTGGCTGCGGCCGCTGATCGTCGGTCCGCAGCCGTTGGCGGTGCATGTGAGCGTCGCTGAGCGCGCGAGCGGCGGATATGCGTTCCAGGTCGCCAGCACGCAGGCGGACGGCGCGGAGTGCGTGCACTGCGAAGGCAGCGCATCGCTGGCCGGCGCGGATGCGTCGTCCGCCGGCGCCGAACGCAGGCTCGACTTCGACGCGCTGCGCGCGCAGTGCGGCGGCGCGATCGCCGGCGCGGACTGTTACGCGCTGTTCGACCGGCTCGGCTGCCGTTATGGCCCCTCGCTGCGCGCCCTGGTCGATACCCGCGCCGGCGTCGATGGCGACGGGCGCCGGTTCGCGCTCGGGCGCCTGCGCCTGTCCGCGCAGGCGCAGCGCGACGAGCGCTACGTCCTGCATCCGGGGTTGCTCGACTCGGCGCTGCAGGCGTCGATCGGCCTGGGCCTGGATCCGCTGTCGGACCCGGAGGCGGACGATGCCTCGCTGGACGGCGCCCAACTCGAACAGACGCTGCCTTTCAGCATCGACCGCGTGCGCATCGCGCAGGCGCCGGGCGACAGCGCCTGGGTGCTGGTGCGCGAAGCGGCGGACAGTTCGCAGGCGGTGAACAAGCTCGACCTGAGTGTGTGCGACGAACACGGGCGGATCGCGGTGGAGATCGCCGGACTGAGCGCGCGGGTGGTGTCGGGCGCCGGCGATGAAATCGCCGCGGCGCCCGCGGAGCCGCACCATCCGCCTTCTCGCGCGGCTGCGCCGGCCGCCGTCGCGGCGACGGTCGAAACCGGAATGCATGCCGAGGCCGAAACCGGGCTGCCGCTCGGCGCGTTGCCGTTGGTGCCGGTGTGGGACGATCTCGGCCCGCCCGAAGCGGCGCCGCCGGCGGCCGGGGCAGCGGCCCGCCGGATTCTGCTGATAGGGGCCGATGCCGCGCTGCGCGACGGCCTGCTCGCCGCCTGCTGCGAGGCCGAAGTGCGCGAACTGGAGCCGCAGCATTCCCAGGTCGAAGCCATCGTCGCGATCCGCGCGTTGCGGCCGACCCATGTGGTCTGGATCGCCCAGGGCGCGGCCGCCGGCGTCGCCGCGGATGCGCAGGTCCTGCGCTGCCTGCGCCTGGCCAAGGCGCTGCTGCGCGAAGGCTTCGAGGCGCGGCCGCTGCATCTGCTCGCGCTGACCGCGCAGGCGCTGGCGGTGCGCAACGACGAGTGCGGCGATCCCGCCCAGGCCGCCGTGCACGGCTTCCTCGGCTCGCTGGCCAAGGAGTACCCGCATTGGTCGGTGCGCGCCTGCGATCTGGACGCGCTGGACCGCTGTCCGTGGCCGGCGTTGCTCGACGCGGCGCCCGACCCGGAAAACAGCTCGCTGGCCCTGCGCGAGGGCAGCCGCTACCAGCGCCGCCTGGTGCCCGCGCAGTTGCCTGATCCGCCGCGCAGCCGCATGGTCGAGGGCGGCGTCTACGTCGTGCTCGGCGGCGCCGGCGGGCTCGGCCGCGCCTGGAGCGAGTACGCGCTGCGCCGCTACCGCGCGCACATCGTCTGGCTGGGGCGGCGCGCGCAGGACGAAACCATCGGCGCCGCGTTGCAGCAGCTTTCCGACCTCGGCGGCAGCCTGCGTTATCTCAGCGTCGACGCGCGCAAGCGCAACGAGCTGGAAGCCGCGCTCAAGCAAGTCGAGAGCGAACACGGCGTCGTCCACGGCTTCGTGCATACGGCGCTGACCCTGCACGACCGCGGGGTGATGGCGGTCGAGGAGGCCGCGTTCGCCGATGCGCTGTCGTCCAAGATCGCCACCGCCGCCGCGTTGGCCGGCGCATTGGCGCGCTACCGGCCGGCCGATTTCGTGCTGTTCTTCTCGGCGCTGCAGAGTTTCAACCCCTCGCCCGGGCAGAGCAGCTACGCCGCCGGCAGCGCCTACCTCGACGCCATGGCGACCTGGCTGCGGCGCAAGGGCCATGCCGGCGCGCGCACCATCAACTGGGGCTATTGGGGCAGCGTAGGAATCGTCGCTTCCGATGCGCACCGTCGCCGCATGCTGCATATCGGCGAGGGTTCGATCGAGCCGGCGGAGGCGATGCCGGTGATCGAGGCCGCGCTGGCCGGGCCGTTCGACCAGGTGGCCTTGCTCAAGCGCAGCGCGGCCCACGGCGGCGCGGCGCTGCCGATCCTGCGCGACGAGACGATCCAGCTCGCATCCGCGGCGGCGGGGCTGCGCTTCGCGGTGCCGGATACCGCGTCGGTGGTGGCGCCGGCCGCGCCGGAACCCGAACAGTCCGACGAACTGGATGCGGCGCTGGCTTCGGGCCTGCTGGTCCAGATCGAGCGTTTCGGCGGCGATGGATCGGGCCAGCCGCCGCGTCTGTCCTGGCCGGCGCTGCATGCGCGTCTGGGCAAGCCCGCGCTGTACGGCCCGTGGCTGCGCGAAGCGCTGGCCTTCCTGTGCCGCACCGGCCGCTTGCGCGAACTGGGCGACGACGAATTCGCCCGCGGGCCGGTGTCGGCCGACTGGGCGGCGGTGGAACGGTACTTCGCCGGCCCGCTGCGCGACGAGAGCGAACGCGCCCATGCCGCCCTGGTCGCGCCGCTGCTGCGCGCGTTGCCGGACATCCTCGCCGGCCGCGCCGACGCCACCGCGATCATGTTCGCCGACGCCTCGGTGCGGCGGGTGGAAGACGTCTACAAGAAAAATCCCTTTATCGAGTACTTCAACCGGATCGTCGCGAGCATGGTCGCCGGCTACGCCGAGCAGCGCCTGCGCGCCGAGCCCGGCGCGCCGCTGCGCGTGCTGGAGATCGGCGCCGGCACCGGCGCGACCAGCGCGCATCTGTTCCAGGCGCTCAAGCCGCATGCGGCGCAGGTCGGCGAGTACCGCTACACCGACGTCTCGCGCGCGTTCCTCGGCCACGCCGAGCGCGAATACCGGGCGCTGGCGCCGTACCTGCGTTGCCAACTGCTCGACATCGAGCGGCCGTTGGCCGCGCAGGGCATCGATTGCGGCGGCTACGACATCGCCGTGGCGACCAACGTGCTGCATGCGACCGGCGACATCCACCTGGCGGTGCGCCACGCCAAGAGCGCGCTGCGCCGCGGCGGCCTACTGGTGATCAACGAGATGCGCGGCCACGAACTGTTCGCGCACCTGACCTTCGGCCTGTTGCCGGGCTGGTGGGCGCACCGCGACGGCTGGCTGCGCGAACCCGGTTCGCCCGGGCTGGCGCCGGCCGCGTGGCGCCGGGTACTGGAAGAAGAAGGTTTGCGCGCGATCCGGTTCCCGGCCGCGGACGCGCATCGTTTCGGGCAGCAGATCATCATTGCGGAGAGCGACGGAGTGTTTCGACACAAGCGCACGGCGGTGCCTTCACGCGAACAGCAGCCCGCGCCAGCGGCCGCGACGCCCGCAACCGAGCCGGGGCCCGTGACGGTGGCGGCGCACGCGCCGCCGCCGGCGGCGATGCCCATGCACGAGCCGGCGCCGGTGGCGGCGACCGCGTCGGTGTCGGCCGCCCGGCGCGAGGACGTCCTGCGCTTCGTGCGCAGCGCGGTCGCGCAGACGCTGGAGCTGACCGTCGAGGACATCGACGCCGACGAACCGTTCGAGAGCTACGGCGTCGATTCGATCCTGGCGATCCGCCTGGCCAACGCGCTGCGAGCGCGTTTCCCCGATGTGTCCAGCACCATCGTGTTCGAGCATCCCTGCGTTCGTGCGCTGGCCATGCACTTGGAGTCGCTGGACGCCGGGACGCAGACCGAACCGTCGCCCACGGCGGCGGCAACGCCTGCCGTTGCGCCCGTCGCTGAAAATCCCGCGCCCACGCCCGCAGTTGCGCCGGCCGCGACCGCGCCCGACGCCGGCGACGTGCGCGCCGCGACCATCGCCCTGGTCCGCGCGGTGGTCGCGCGCACCCTGGAGCAGCCGGCCGAGGAGATCGACGCGGACGAACCGCTGGAGAACTACGGCGTGGATTCGATCCTCGCCATCCGCATCGCCAACGAATTGCGCGAGACCTTCGCCGAGGTCAGCAGCACGGTGCTGTTCGAACACCGCAGCGTGGCCGCGATCGCCGCGCATTTCATCGCCACGCAACCGCTCGCCGCGCAGGGTCTGGCGCCGGCGCCGCGCAAGCCCGAACCGGCGCACGCCGCGCCGGCGCCCGCGCCGCGCCCCGCGTCGGCGGCGGCCTATGCCGCGCCCGCGGCCAGCGTGCGCGAAGCCGCGCCGCCCGCCGCCGCGCCGGCGCCGCAACCGGCGAGCGCGCCGCAGACCGCCGCCGAAGACCGCGCCATCGCCATCATCGGCGTGTCCGGACGCTATCCGCGCGCCGCCGACCTGGACCAGTTCTGGCAGCGCATCAGCCGCGGCGAGGACTGCGTCGAGGAAATCCCGGCCGAGCGCTGGCCGTTGCAGGGGTTCTACGAAGCCGATCCGGCCAAGGCCATCGCCGAGGGCAAGAGCTATTGCAAGTGGGGCGGTTTCATCGACGGCTTCGCCGACTTCGATCCGCTGTTCTTCGGCATCGCCCCGCGCGAGGCGATGGCGATCGATCCGCACGAGCGGCTGTTCCTGCAGGAAACCTGGCGCGCGTTCGAGCACGCCGGCTACACCCGCGACACCCTGGCCAGCCGCCACCAGCGCCGGGTCGGCGTGTTCGCCGGCATTTCCCAGTCCGGCTTCGAGCGCTGCGCCAGCGGCCAGGATGCCGGCGGCGACGCGATCCATCCGCAGACCTCGTTCGGCTCGGTCGCCAACCGCGTGTCCTACCTGTTCGACCTGCAAGGGCCGAGCATGCCGATCGACACCATGTGTTCGTCCTCGCTGACCGCGATCCACGAAGCCTGCGAACACCTGCTGCGCGGCGAATGCGAAGTGGCGGCGGCGGGCGGGGTCAATCTCAACCTGCATCCCTCGCGCTACGTCGCCTCGTGCGAGGGCCGGTTCCTGTCCACCTCCGGGCGCTGCATGAGCTTCGGCGAAGGCGGCGACGGCTTCGTGCCGGGCGAGGGCGTCGGCGTGCTGATCCTCAAGCCGCTCGCCCGCGCGGTCGCCGACGGCGATCCGATCCACGCGGTGATCCGCGCCACCGCGATCAACCATGGCGGCAAGGCCAAGGGCTACACCGCGCCGAATCCGGCCGCGCAACGCGAGCTGGTCAAGGCCGCGATCGCCAAGGCCGGGATCGGCGCGGACGACATCTCGTTCGTCGAAGCCCACGGCACCGGCACCGAGCTCGGCGATCCGATCGAGATCGAAGCGCTGACCCAGGCGTTCCGCGCGTCCACCGACGCGCGCGGCTTCTGCGCGATCGGCTCGGTCAAGAGCAATATCGGCCATCTGGAAGCCGCCGCCGGCGTGGCCGGCGTGACCAAGGTGCTGCTGCAGCTCAAGCACCGCCAGTTGGCGCCGTCGCTGCACGCGCAGCGGGTCAATCCGCATATCGCGTTCGAGTCCGGCCCGTTCCGCCTGCAGCGCGAACTCTCGCCGTGGCAGGCGCCGCGCGCGGGCGGGCGGCGCATCGCCAGCGTGTCCTCGTTCGGCGCCGGCGGCGCCAACGCCCACCTCATCCTCGAAGAGTACGCCGCTCCGGCGCAGGCCCCGGCCGCGTCCGGCGCGCCGGTGCTGGTGCCGCTGTCGGCCAAGGACGACGAGCGCCTGCGCGAACGCGCGCGGCAATTGCTCGAGGCCTGCGGCGGCCTGCAGGAGTCGCAGTTGGCGGACCTGGCCTACACCCTGCAGGTCGGCCGCGAAGCGATGGAGTCTCGGTTGGCGTTCGTCGCCGATTCGCTCGCGCAGGTGCGCGAAAAGCTCGAAGGCTTCCTGCAACGGCGCAAGGGCCTGGAACAGTTCCACACCGGCCAGGCGCAGCGCGGCCGCAACGGCTTGTCGTGGCTGCGCGAAGACGAAGACGCGCAGGCGCTGATCGACACCTGGCTGGCGCGCGGCAAGCTGGACCGGCTGTGCGAGGCCTGGGTCGCGGGCGCCGCGCGGGTCGACTGGGAGCGGCTGTATCCGCAGGCGCGGCCGCGGCGCATCGCGCTGCCGACCTATCCGTTCGCGCCGGAACGCTACTGGATCGGCGCGCTGCCGGCGGCGTCCACGGACGCCGCGCGCGGCGACGCCGGTGCGGGCACGCCGGCTCAGGCCGCTGCGTACCTGCATCCGCTGGTCCATCGCAACACTTCGAACCTGCAAGGGCTGCGCTTCAGTTCGCGCTTCAACGGCCGCGAGGCGGTGTTCGCCGACCACCGCGTCGCCGGCCAGCGCATCCTGCCGGCGGTGGCCTATCTGGAAATGGCGCGGGCCGCGGCGGCGCTCGCGGCGCAGTCCGGGGCCGGTGCGCCGGCCAGCATCGCCGATGTGGTCTGGCTCAAGCCGGTGATGGCCGGCGACGGCCCGGTGGATTTGCATATCCACGTCCGCCCGCAGGGCGAAGAACTGGTCTGCGAATTCGTGCGCGAGGAGCGCGACGCTGGCGAGGGTGCGCGCGCCGCTGCGCCGTGCGTGCGCGCCAGCGTGCGCCTGCGGGCCGATGCCGGGCCGACACCCGCGCAGGATTTAAACGCGCTGCGCGCGGCGCTGGTCGGCGCGCCCTTGAGCGGCGAGGCGTGTTACCGCGAACTGGCCGCGATGGGCGTGGAATACGGCCCCTCGCACCGTGGCCTGGTCGAGGTGCAGTCGGGCGCCGATGCGCTGGGCGCGTTCGTGCTCGCGCGCCTGCGCCTGCCCGCGGGCGCCGACGGCTGCGCGCTGCCGCCGGGTTTGCTGGATTCGGCGGTGCAGGCCGCCGGCTTCGGCGTCGCCGACGCGGCGCACGCCGACAGCCACGGCGCCGCCTCGGTGCCGTTCGCGCTCGACCGTCTGCAATGGTTCGCGGCGTGTCCGGACTCGTGCTGGGTGGTCGTGCGCCGCGCGCCGTCGGCGCCGGGCGCGGCGCGCACCGACATCGATCTGTGCGACGACGACGGCCGCGTCTGCGTGCGACTGCAGGGCCTCAGCGGCCGGCCGTACCGCCACGGCGAGCGCGCCGCGGCTGCGCCGCGGACCTTGTTCTTCGTGCCCGATACCGTCGGCGACGTGGCGCCGGCGGACGGCGCGCATCGCCGCCTGCTCGCCTGCGACGTGCCCGCTGCCGCCCTGGACGGGCTGGCGCCGGCCGCGGATCGCCGCGCGTTGCACAGCGCCGCCGCCGATCCCGCCGAACGTTTCGCCGCCTATGCCGCACAGGTGCTGACGCACGCGCAGGAGCTGATGGGCGAGGGCGGCGACGCCCCGGCCGTGCTGCAACTGGCCGTGCCCGAGCGCGGCGCCGGCCGCCTGCACGCCGCGCTGGCGGCGCTGTTGCGCCAGGCTCAAGCCGAATCGTCGCGGCCGCTGCGCGCGCAGTTGTTGCTGGTGGATGCGCAGGCCGACACGGCCTCGCGCGTGCGCGCGCTGCCTCTGGACGGCGCGGGCCTGCGCGAAGTGGAACTGTCCGGTTCGCAGCCGCAGGCGGACGCGACGACGACACCGTGGCGCGACGGCGGCGTGTATCTGATCGCCGGCGGACTCGGCGGCATCGGCGCGGCGCTGGTGGGCGACATCGCCCGCACGCATTCCAGCGCGAAGATCGTGATCGCCGGTCGCAGCGATCTCGACGCGGCAGGACTGGAACGGCTCAAGCGCCTGTCCGGGTTGGGCGCCCACGTGTCCTATCGCTGCGTGGACGTGTCGCACCGCGTCCAGGTCGAGGAACTGGTGGCGGAGATCCTCGCCCAGCACGGCGCGCTGCATGGCGTGCTGCAGTGCGCGGGCGTCGCCCATCACCGTGCGTTGGCCGCGCTGCAGGACGACGAACTCGGCCAGGCGCTGGCGGCGAAGGTGGCCGGCACGCGCAACCTCGATCTGGCCACGCGCCATCTGCCGCTGGACTGCTTCGTGCTGCTGTCCTCGCTGACCGCGCGCACCGGCGCCGACAGCCAGGCCGCCTACGCCACCGCCAATGCCTTCCTCGACGAGTACGCGCAGTACCGCAGCCAGTTGCAGGCGCTGGGCGAACGCAGCGGCCGCAGCCTGTCGCTCGGCTTGCCGTACTGGCATAGCGAGCACGGCATGCGCCTGCCGGCGCAGACGGTCGAACAGATGCGCCGGCGCGGTTTCGCCGCGCTCGACGCCGACAGCGGCGTGGCGGCGCTGAAGCGGGCGCTGGCGTCGCCGCATGCACAGGTCGCGGTCGCCCATGGCGACGCCGCGCTGATCCGCGCGGCGCTGGGAACGGCGCCCACGGACGGCGACGGCGGCGACCGTCCGACCCGCGCCGCGCGCCATGAAGCCACGCGCGAGACGGTGTCGGCGCAAGCGTCCGAGCCGCCCGCGCCGCTTGCGCCGGCCGCGCCCGAGGACGCCGTCGCCGCATTGCGCGCGTTCTTGTCGGAGCAGTTGATGATCGCTCCGGCGCGCATCCGCGCCGGCGACGGCTTCGACGCCTTCGGCATCGACTCGGTGATCGCGGTGCGGCTGACCGCGGCGTTGGAGAAGAACCACGGCCCGCTGTCGAAGACGCTGTTCTTCGAATACGCCACCGTCGCCGACCTGGCCGCATATCTGGCGACGCGCCGCGCGCCCGCCGCGCAAGCGGCCGCGCCGGCTCGCATCGAGACGGTCTCGGTGCAGGCGGCATCGACGCAGGCAGCTTCGAGCGAGGCAACGCACGAGCAGCCGCTCGCATCGCCGGCGCCGCAGCCGACGCCGGCCCGCGACCGCGACGACATCGCCATCATCGGCCTGGCCGGACGCTACCCGCGCTCGCCGGACCTGGCCGCGTTCTGGGACAACCTCAAGGCAGGCGTCGATTGCGTCGGCGAGATCCCGGCCGAGCGCTGGAGCCTGGATGGATTCTTCGATCCCGACCCGGCCGCGTCCGGCAAGAGCTACAGCAAGTGGGGCGGCTTCATCGACGGCGTCGCCGACTTCGATCCGCGCTTCTTCAACATCTCGCCGCGCGAAGCGCCGATGATGGACCCGCAGGAACGCTTGTTCCTGATGTGCTCGCACGAGGCGGTCGAAGACGCCGGCTACACCCGGCAGGCGCTCAACCACGGCGCGCAGGCGCACGGCGGCGTCGGCGTGTTCGTCGGGGTGATGCACGCCGAGTACCAACTGTACGGCGCGCAGGCGCAGATGGCGGGCGAGCCGCTGGCGCTGGGCTCGGGCATCGGCTCGGTCGCCAACCGGGTCAGCTATTTCGGCAATTACCAGGGGCCGTCGCTGGCGGTGGACACCATGTGTTCGTCGTCGCTGAGCGCGATCCACCTGGCCTGCGCCAGCCTGCGCGAGGGCGAGTGCGGCGTGGCCATCGCCGGCGGCGTCAATGTGTCGGTGCATCCGAACAAGTACCTGGGCTTGTCGCAGGCGCGGTTCGCCTCCGGCAACGGCCGCTGCGCGGCGTTCGGCGAAGGCGGCGACGGCTACGTGCCGGGCGAGGGCGTCGGCGCGGTGGTGCTCAAGCCGCTGGCGCGCGCCGTTGCCGACGGCGACCGCATCTACGCCGTGCTCAAGGGCAGCGGCGTCAACCACGGCGGCCGCGCCAACGGCTTCGCGGTGCCCAACGCGGCGGCGCAGGCGCGCCTGATCGGCCGCACCCTGGAGCGCAGCGGCGTCGACCCCGCCGCGATCGGCTACGTCGAGGCGCACGGCACCGGCACCGCGCTGGGCGACCCGATCGAGATCGCCGGGTTGACCCGCGCCTTGCACGAGCGCGCCGAGGCGGCAGCGGGCGAGGCGCACGCGGGCGAGCCGGCCGCGCTCGAACCGGGTTCGATCCGGATCGGTTCGGTCAAATCCAACATCGGCCACTGCGAAAGCGCGGCCGGCATCGCCGGCTTGACCAAGGTGCTGCTGCAGCTCAAGCACGCGACCCTGGTGCCGACGCTGCACGCGCAGCGGCTCAATCCGAACATCGACTTCGCCCGCACGCCGTTCGCGGTGCAGCGCGCGCTGGAGCCGTGGCCGGCGCGCCGGCGCGCCGACGGCATGCCGGCGCCGCGCATGGCGGCGGTGTCCTCGTTCGGCGCGGGCGGTTCCAATGCGCATCTGCTGGTCGAGGAGTTCCTGGCCGCGGCGCCCGCGCGCGACGCCGCGCCGCAGCCGCAGCGGCCGGCGTTGATCGTGCTCAGCGCCAGTGAAGCCGAACGCCTGCAAGACGCCGCGCGACGCCTGTCGGCGAGCCTGGCG
This sequence comes from Lysobacter enzymogenes, assembly GCF_023617245.1. NCBI lineage: Bacteria > Pseudomonadati > Pseudomonadota > Gammaproteobacteria > Lysobacterales > Lysobacteraceae > Lysobacter > Lysobacter enzymogenes. The sequence goes on along the minus strand of NZ_CP067396.1, from coordinate 3,130,564 downwards.
GCGGATGGCTACGGCGACGCCGACCTGGACGCGATCGCCGCCACCTTGCAGATCGGACGCGAACATCATGCGCACCGACTCGGCCTGTCGGCGCGCAGCATCGCCGAGCTGGCGCGCAAGCTGGACGCGTTCGCGGCCGGCGGGCGCGAGGGTTGCCATTACGGCGTCGCCGATCCCGAGCGCGCGTCCGCGCCGGCCGGCGACTTGCCGGCGCTGGTCGAACGCGGCGAGCACGAGCGCGTGCTGGCGTCCTGGGTCGCCGGTGCGCACTGGCCGTGGGAGCGGCTGTATGCGCAGCGGCCGCGCCGGTTGAGCCTGCCGACCTATCCGTTCGCGCGCGAGCGTTACTGGGCGCCGGATGTGCTGCGTGGCCGCGGGGCGGCCGCCGCCAGCGTGGCGGCGGTCGCGCCGGAGCCCGTCCGCGCTCCCGCGCCGGCCGCACCGGCACCGGGACCGGCGGTCGCCGCGCCCGCTGCGCCGCCCGCATCGGTGAGCGATCCCCGTGCCGCTTCGCGCGAAGTCGAGACGATGCTGCGCGAGACCCTGGCCGAAGTGCTGTACATGCAACCGGGCGACATCGCGCTCGACACCGCCTTCGTCGATCTCGGCATGGATTCGGTGATGGGCGTGGAATGGTTGCCGATGATCCAGCAGCGTTCGGGCGTGCCGCTGGGGCCGACCAAGATCTACGAGTACCCGACGATCCGCGAACTGGCCGCTTATGTGGCCGGGCAGAGGCCCGCGGCCGGGCAGAGGCCCGCGGCCGGGCAGGGCGCCGACACGCCGGCGAACGCGCACGTGGCTGAGTCGCGCAAGGCCGAGTCGCAGCCTGCGGCGCCTGTCGTGGCCGCCGCCGTGCCGCACGTCGCGCCCGCGGCGCCCGCCGCCGCGCCGGCGCCATTGCGCCGGATCGAAGACGTGCTGCGCGAAACCCTGGCCGAGGTGCTGTACATGAAGCCGGCCGATGTCGGCATCGACACCGCCTTCGTCGACCTCGGCATGGACTCGGTGATGGGCGTGGAATGGCTGCCGATGATCGAGCAGCGCCTGGGCGTGGCGCTGGGGCCGACCAAGATCTACGAGTACCCGACGATCCGCGATCTCGCCGGGCATGTCCTGGCGCAGTCGCCGGCGCCGGCCGCGGCGACGACGCCCGCGCCGGGTTCGGTCGACGCCTGGCTGCAGGCGATCTACGACGGCAAGGCCGATCCCGCCGATGCGCAGGAGTGGCTGGACACCGCGGCCGCCGACGCGCAAGGAGCCGGGCATGGCGATTGAGACCAGGCCGATGCAAGGCCATGCGCGGCGCGCAGCGTCGCCGCGAACCGCGCCGGGCGCGACCGTATCGAGTGGATGGACAGCATGAATCGACAAGACGTACTGCGCGATCTGCAATCGCGGCGGATCACCCCGGAACAGGCCAAGCGGCTGCTGGCCGAGGCGGCCGCGCAACCCGCGCCGGCGGCGCCATCGGCCGCCGCGGCGTCGACCGCGCGCACGGGCCCGAGCCCAAGCCCAAGCGCGGACGAACGCATCGCCATCGTCGGCATGTCCGGCCGTTATCCCGGCGCCGACTCGCTCGACGCGTTCTGGGAACTGCTGTCGCAAGGCCGCAGCGGCGTGCGCACGGTGCCGGCGTCGCGCTGGGACGTGGAGCGGTTCTACGATCCGCGCCCGCAGCAGCCGGGCAAGGTCTATTGCAAATGGCTCGGCGCGCTGGACGAAGTAGAAAACTTCGATCCGTTGTTCTTCGGCATTTCGCCGGCCGAAGCGACGGTGATGGACCCGCAGCACCGGGTGTTCCTGCAGGAAGGCTATCGCGCGTTCGAGGACGCCGGCTACGCGCCGGCGGCGCTCGACGGCGCGCGTTGCGGCGTCTACCTGGGCATCATGGGCAACGAGTACGTCGGCCTGTGCCGGCAGGCCGGCGCCGGCATCGGCGAGGCCACCGGCAATTCCTCGTCGATCGCCGCGGCGCGCATCGCCTATCACCTTAATCTGAAGGGCCCAGCGATCGCGGTCGACACCGCCTGTTCGTCCTCGCTGGTGGCCACCCACCTGGCCTGCCAGGCCTTGCTGGCCGGCGAGATCGACCTCGCCCTGGCCGGCGGCGTGACCTTGTACCTGAGCCCGGAAACCCACGTCAGCATGTGCGCCGCCGGGATGCTGTCGGCATCCGGACGCTGCAGCGCGTTCGACGACTCCGCCGACGGTTTCGTTCCGGGCGAGGGCGTGGGCACCCTGGTGCTCAAGCGACTGAGCGACGCGATCGCCGCCGGCGACCGCATCCATGCCGTCGTGCTCGGCTCGGGCATCAACCAGGACGGGCGCACTAACGGCATTACCGCGCCCAGCGCCAAGAGCCAGGCCGACCTGCTGCGCGAGGTGTACCGCCGCCATCGCATCGATCCGGCGTCGATCAGCTACGTCGAAGCCCACGGCACCGGCACCCGGCTCGGCGATCCGATCGAGTTCGAGGCGCTGTCGACGGTGTTCGGCGAGGCCACCGCCGACCTGCATTTCTGCGCGCTGGGCTCGGTCAAGAGCAACATCGGCCACGCCTCGGCCGCCGCCGGCGTCGCCGGCGTGCACAAGACCCTGCTGGCCCTGCGCGAAAAGCGCCTGGTGCCGACCCTGCATTACAGCCGGCCCAACCCGCACGTCGAACTGCGCGGTTCGCCGTTCGTGATCAACACCGAACTGCGCGAATGGCGGGTGCCCGAGGCGAGCGCGCGCCGCGCGGCGGTCAGCTCGTTCGGCTACAGCGGCACCAATGCGCATCTGGTGCTGGAGGAATGGAACCCGGCCGAAGCGCACGCCGCGCCCCAGGCCGATGCGCGCGAGCCGCAGTTGCTGCTGTTGTCCGCGCGCGGCGCGGACGAACTGCGCGCGCAAGCGCAGGCGCTGGCGCGCTGGCTGCAGCGCGACGCGGCCACGCCGCTGGCGGATGTCGCCTACACCTTGCAGGTCGGGCGCGCGGCGTTCGAGCAGCGGCTGGCGTTCGTCGCCGTCGACCGCGCCGAAGCGCTCGCGCGGCTGGAGGACTTCCTCGCCGGCCGCGCCGCGCCGGCCTCGTTCGCCGGCCGCGTCACCGCGCAGATGCGCGAATCGCACCGCGCCGATAGCGCCGCGCGCGCGCCGCTGCGCGCCGACGCGCAGGCGCTGGCCGGACTCGGCGAGCGCTGGGTCGGCGGATTCGACCCGGATTGGCGCGACCTGCCGCGCTCGCGGCCGGGACGCTTTGCCCATCTTCCGACCTACGCTTTCGCTAAGGAGCGTTGCTGGGTGACGACGGGTGACGGCGCTAGCGAATCCGGGCCGCGCAGCGAGCCCGTCATGCAGCCGCCGGCACCGCCGGTCGAGGCGCCCGTGCATCGCGTCCCCGAGGCGCTCGCGGCGCTGGAACTGCTGATCGGCGATACCGAGCCGGTTGCGGCGCCGGTGCCGCAGGCGTTGGATGCGCAGGCGCGCGTCGCCATCGTCGGCGCCAGCGCGCAAGCGATGGCGCAATTCGCGCGGGTGTGGCCGCGGGCGACGGCGTTGGCGCCGCCCGCGGCGGACGCCATCGGCGCCTGGGCCGATGCGCTGCGCGCGCTGGGCCGGATCGACCGCCTCGTCTGGTTCGCCGGCGACGGCGGCGGCGAACGCGTCGACGAACTGCTCGACTACGCCGCCCGCAGCGCGCCGGTGCTGGCGTGCTTCCACGCGATCAAGGCCTTGCTCGACCAGGGCTACGGCGACGGCGCGCTGGAATGGACCTTGGTCACGCGCGATGCCGGCACCGACCCGAGCCACGCGGCCTTGCAAGGACTGGTGGCGAGCGCGGTCAAGGAAAACGCGCAGTGGAGCCTGCGCCTGGTCGACCTCGGGCGCGAGGATGCCATCGGCGCGGCCGCCGGCATCGGCGTCGAACAACTGCTCGCCGTGCCCGCCGACACCCAGGGCCGCGGCTGGCTCTGCCACGACGGCCAGTGGGCACGCGAACGGCTGCGGCCGGTGCCGGTGCCCGCGCGCACCGACGGCGCGTTCCGCCGCGACGGCGTGTACCTGATCGTCGGTGGCGCCGGCGGCGTGGGCGAGGTATTCAGCGAGTACCTGCTGCGCCACTACCAAGCCCGCGTGGTCTGGGTCGGCCGGCGCGCCGCCGATGCCGACATCGAAGCCAAGCGCGCGCGGTTGGCCGCGCTCGGGCCGGCGCCGCTGTACCTGCAGGCCGACGCCGCCGACCCGGCGGCGCTGGCCGCGGTGCGCGCGCAGGCGCTGCGCGCGTACGGCCGGATCGACTGCGTGGTGCATTCGGCGATCGAACTGCACGACCAGGGCCTGGCAGTCATGGACGCGGCGCGGTTCGAACGCGCGTTCGCGACCAAGGCCAAGATCGCCGCCAACCTGCTGGGCGCGTTCGCCGACGACGCGGCCGACGGTGTGGTGCTGTTCTCCTCGCTGGTGAGCTACTCGCGCGACGCCGGCCAGAGCAACTACAGCGCCGGCAGCCTGTACCAGGACGCGCTGGCGCGCGGTCTGGCGAGCCGCTACGGCCGCCGGGTCAAGACCCTCAACTGGGGCTTCTGGGGCGACATCGGCGCCACCGCGGGCCTGCCGCCGCGGGTGCGCGAACGCTTCGCCCAGGCCGGCATCGGCGCGCTGCGGCCGGTCGAGGCGATGGCCGCGCTGGAAGTCTTCATGCACGCCGCGCTGCCGCAGTTGGCGGCGCTGCATCGGCTGGGCGCGCAAGGCCTGCGTGTACCCGCGCCGGAGCCCGCTGCCGACGCCGCGGCAGAGCAACCGCCCGCGCCGCAAGCCGAGCGCGCGCCGCCGATCGAGCGCGAACCCGCGCTTGCCGCATCCGAACCCCGACCCGACTACGAACCCGACCAGACGGTGGCCGCCATCGACCTCGAAGCCCATGTGAAGCACACGCTGCTCGCGCAGCTGGCCGCAATCCTCAAGCTGGCGCCGGAGCGCATCGATCCGGACAGCGCGTTCGCCGGCTACGGCGTCGACTCGATCAGCAGCGTGCGGATCGTGCGCGCGCTCAACGACGCGCTCGGCATCGAACTGGCCGGCACCAGCCTGTTCGACCACAGCTCAGTCAACAAGCTCGTGCGGCATGTGCTGCAGGACCACGACACCGTGCAGCTGCAGGCCGCGGCGCGCGCCGCGCTGCCGCAGCCGGTCGCGGCGCCGGCAGCGTCGGCGCAGCCGGCCGCCGATACCGACCGCCGGGCGACGCCGGCGGCCAACGACGCCTCGGCCGACAGCGATGCGCGCGCGCAACCCGCGGCGCAGCGCAGCGGCGCGGCCGCAGCGCCGGGCCCGATCGCCATCGTCGGCATGAGCGGGCGCTTCCCGCAGTCGCCCGACCTGCAGACGCTGTGGGCGCACCTGGCCGCGGGCGATGAGGTGACCGAGCCGATCACCCGTTGGCAGATCGATTCGCTGGGCCTGCCCGACGACATCAAGGTCTGCCCGCGCGGCGGCTTCCTCGGCGACATCGACCAGTTCGATCCGCTGTTCTTCAACATTTCGGGCACCGAAGCCAACTTCATGGACCCGCAGCACCGCGTGCTGCTGGAAACCTCGTGGCATGCATTGGAAGACGCCGGCTACGCGGGGCAGGGCATCGCCGGCGCGCGTTGCGGCGTCTACATGGGCTTCAACGGCGGCGACTACGGCGAACTGCTGCACGGCCAACCCTCGCTGCCGCCGCACGCGATGTGGGGCAACGCGGCCTCGGTGCTGTCGGCGCGCATCGCCTATTACCTGGACCTGCAAGGTCCGGCGATCACCCTGGACACCGCCTGTTCGAGCTCGCTGGTGGCCGTGCACCTGGCCTGCCAGGGCCTGTGGACCGGCGAGACCGACGTGGCCCTGGCCGGCGGCGTCTGGATCCAGTGCACGCCAGGTTTCCTGATTTCCTCCAGCCGCGCCGGCATGCTCTCGCCGACCGGCCGTTGCCGCGCGTTCGGCGACCAGGCCGACGGCTTCGTGCCGTCGGAAGGCGTCGGCGTGGTCGTGCTCAAGCGCCTGCAGGACGCGCTCGACGCCGGCGACCGCATCTACGGCGTGATCCGCGGCAGCGCGATCAACCAGGACGGCGCCAGCAACGGCATCACCGCGCCGAGCGCCGGCGCGCAGGAACGCCTGCAGCGCCACGTCTACGACAGCTTCGGCATCGACGCCGGCCGCCTGCAGATGGTCGAGGCGCACGGCACCGGCACCATCCTCGGCGATCCGATCGAGGCCGCGGCGCTGAGCCGCTCGCTGCGCCACTACAGCGACCGCACCGGCTTCTGCGCGATCGGTTCGATCAAGACCAACATCGGCCACACCGGCGCCGCCGCGGGCGTGGCCGGGCTGATCAAGGTGTTGTTGTCGCTGCAGCACCGGCAGATCCCGCCGTCGCTGCACTTCGACCGGCCCAACCCGCACATCGCCTTCGCCGACAGTCCGCTGACGGTCAACACCCGACTCAAGCATTGGGAAGCGCCCGCCGCCGGCCGCCGCCTGGCCGCGGTGAGTTCGTTCGGCCTGAGCGGCACCAACGCCCATGTGGTGGTCGAAGAGGCGCCGCCCGCGGCCGCCGCCGCGAGCGCCGCGCAGCCGACCTTGCTGGTGCTGTCGGGCTTCCGCGAAGAAGACCTGCCAGCGCAGGTCGCGGCGCTGGCCGAGCACCTGGAGCGCGAAAGCGCGCTGGAGTTGAGCGCGGCCGGCTACACCCTGGCGGTCGGCCGTCGCCATCATCGTCATCGCCTGGCCCTGGTCGCGCACAACGCGGCCGATGCGGCCGCCGAACTGCGCCGCTGGCTGGCCGGCGGTTCTTCGCGCGTGCTCGTGGGTACCGCTGCCGCCGGCAACGGCGGCGACGAACGCTTCGCGCCGGCGCGGCAGCGCCTGCACGCGCTGGCGCAGGCCCGCGACGACGGCGAGCGCGCGCGATTGCTGGCGGAACTGGCCGCGCTGCACGTGCAAGGCCTCGCGCCCGAGTTGAGTTCCGCGTTCGCCTCGCAGCGGCGCGTCGCGCTGCCGCTGTACCGTTTCTCGCGCAAGCGCCATTGGGTGCCCGAGCGCGCGCAGCCGCGCGTCGAGGCCGCCGCGGCGCCGGTCGCGGCCGTCGTCGCGCCCGCGGCTGTCGAGCCCGCTGCTGTCGTGCCCGCTACTGTCGCGCCAGCGGCGAGCGCGGCGCCCGCGATCGCTGCGCCGCCGAGCGCGGTTTCGCCGGCGCCGAAGCCGGCCGCCGCTAACGTCGCCAGCGGCGTCGCCACGGCCGCGCCGCTGCATCCGTTCGTGCACGCCGCGATCGCCGGCGCCGACGGCCCGCGTTACGCCACGCGCTGGAGCGGCCAGGAGCCGTTCCTGCGCGACCACGTCGTCCAGGGCGCGCCGATGCTGCCCGGCGCGGCCTGCCTGGAAATGGCGCGCGCCGCCGCGGAACTGGCGCGTCCGGGCCAGCGCGCGCGGCAGCTGCGCAACGTGGTGTGGCTGCGGCCGCTGGCCGTGGCCGAGCCGGTGGACTTGCAGGTCGCGCTGGAGCCGGTGCCGGCGCGCGACAACGAACTCGCGTTCCGCATCCTCGGCGCGGGCAGCGACACGCCGCATTGCCAGGGCCGGGTGGTCCTGGACGCGGCGCCCGGGCGTGGTTCGTTCGTCGATGTCGGCACCCTGCGCATGCTCTGCGACCTGCGCACGCTCAAGGGCGGCGACTACTACCGCGTGTTCGACCTGATGGGCCTGGCCTACGGCGAAAGCTACCGCGGCATCGAGCGCGCGTTCGTCGGCGCAGACCAGTTGCTGGCCCAGATCCGGCTGCCGGCCGCGGCGGTGCAGGACGGCTTTCAGCTGCATCCGAGCCTGCTCGACAGCGCGCTGCAGGCCTCGATCGGCTTCGAGATCGGCGACGGCCGCGAGGAGCGTCCGAGCGACGGCGCCGCGCCGCGCTCGCTGATGCTGTTCGCGCTCGACCAGATCGAACTGTACGGCCCGTGCACCGAACAGATGTGGGTGTGGATCCGCCGCGATCCCCGCGGCAACGGCAACAAGCTCGATATCGATCTGTGCGAGCCGACCGGACGGGTGGTGGCGGCGCTGCGCGGAGTGACCTCGCGCGAAGCCGGCGCGCCGCAGCGGCCGGCCGCGGCCGCCAGCGCATCGGCGGCGACGCGTCCCGCGCAAGCCCCGTCGCCGCAGCCGGCGCCTTCCGCGCCGGCACCCGTCGCGGCGCCGGCGTCTGCCGGCGCGCACGGAGAAGCCTTCCCCGGCGGCGACCGGGTCGGCGCGCTGACCCTGGCGCCCGCGTGGGAGCCGGCCGCGCCGCCGCAAGCCGAGACCTGGCCGCAGGAGAAGGCCAACGTCGTCGTCATCGGCGGCGACGAGACCCAGTTCGCGCAGCTGCGCAAGCGCCATCCGCGCGCGCGCCACCTGCCGGCGGCGATCGCCGACACCGCCGACCGCGCCGCCGAGGAACTGCGTGGCGCCGGCAACATCGAGCACCTGTTCTGGCTGGCGCCGCCGTCGCAGGCGCGCGCGGTCGACAGCGAAAGCATCGTGGTCGATCAGCAGCGCGGGGTGATGGCCACCTTCCGCCTGGTCAAGGCGCTGCTCAAGCTCGGCTATGCCGGCAAGCCGCTCGGCCTGACCGTGGTCACCGCCGGCAGCCAGCCGGTGGCGGACGGCGAGCCGCTCGATCCGACCCATGCCGGCGTGCACGGCCTGATCGGCACCCTGGCCAAGGAATATCCGGACTGGCGCGTGCGTCTGGTCGATGTGCAAGCCGGCCAGCCGTGGCCGCTGGACGCGCTGCTGGCGCTGCCGGCCGACCGCGACGGCAACGCCTGGGCGCATCGCCACGGCCGCTGGCACCGCCAGCGCTGGATCCAGTGCGCGCTGCCGGAACCCGAGCAGACCGCGTTCCGCCGCAACGGCGTGTACGTCGTGGTCGGCGGCGCCGGCGGCATCGGCGAGGCCTTCAGCGAATACCTGATCCGGCGCTACGCCGCGCAGGTGGTGTGGATCGGCCTGCGCAAGCGCGACGAGATCGTGGAAGAGAAGATCGGCCGCCTGTCCCAGCTGGGCCCGGCGCCGCACTACGTCTCCGCCGACGCCACCGACCAGCCGTCGCTGGAGCGCGCCTGCGCCGACATCGAACGCCGCTTCGGCAGCGTCCACGGCGTGGTCCACGCCGCGCTGCTGATGGCCGGCGATCCGCTCGAACGCATGGACGAGCAGCGCTTCTGGCGCGGGCTGGCGGCCAAGATCGAAGTGTCGGTGCGCATGGCCCAGGCGTTCGCCCACCTGCCGCTGGACTTCGTGCTGTTCTTCTCTTCGATCCAGGCGCTGGAAAAAACCCCGCGCCAGGCCAACTACGCCGCCGGCTGCACGGTCGAGGACGCGTACGCGGCGCTGCTGGCGCAGCAATGGCGCTGTCCGGTGCGGGTGGTCAACTGGGGCTACTGGGGCAGCGTCGGTTTCGCGGCGATTTCCAGCGGCTACCGCAACTGGATCGCGCAGGCCGGCATGGGCTCGGTGGAACCGGCCGAGGGCATGGCCGCGCTGGAGCGGCTGCTGGCCGGACCGCTGCGTCAGTTCGCCTTCCTCAAGACCCGGCGCGAGGACGCGCTGACCGGCGTGCAGTTCTCCGACGACCGCCTGTGGCGCGTCGGCGCGACCGCGCCGGTGGTGCCGCTGGACGCGCCGGTCGATCTCGATCCGGCCGGCCTGGCCGGGCAGGGGCTGCCCGCGCGCTTCGAGGGCCTGTTGCTGGAACTGCTGCGCCACGAACTCGACGCGCTGGGCGTGTTCGCCGCGGCGACCGCGCAAGCGCGCGAGGCCTTGATCGCGCCGCAGTACCGCGCCTGGTTGCGGCATACGCTGGACCTGCTCGCCGAGCACGGGCTGGCGGTGCGGCGCGGCGAGGCCTGGCACGCCGCCGGACCCGCGTCTTCGCCGTGGCAGGAGTGGGAACGCAACGCGCCGCAATGGCTGGACAGCGCGGAACTGGCCGCGCCGGTGCGCCTGGCCGAGGCGACCCTGCGCGAACTGGGCCCGGTGCTGACCGGCCAGCGCGCCGCCACCGACGTGCTGTTCCCGAAGTCCTCGCCGCATCTGGTCGAGGGCATCTATCGCGACAGCCCGGTGCCGGACTATTTCAACAAGGTGCTGTGCAGCGCGGTGGTGCGCTACATCGAGCGCCGCCGCCGGATCGATCCGGACGTGCGCCTGCGCATCCTGGAAATCGGCGCCGGCACCGGCGGCACCACCGCGCCGCTGGTGCGGGCGCTGGAGCCGTACGCGTCCTGCGTCGCCGAATACCGCTTCACCGACATCTCGCGTTCGTTCGCGCTGGCGGCCCAGGACGAGTACGCGCAGCGGGCGCCGTACATGAGCTACGGCAGCTTCGACGTGGAACGCGCGGCGGCGGCGCAGGGCATCGACGTGGGCGGTTTCGACATCGTGGTCGCCGCCAACGTGCTGCACGCCACCGGCGACATCGCCCGCACCCTGCGCAACGCCAAGGCCGCGCTCAAGCGCAACGGCCTGCTGGTGTTGAACGAGGTGTGCGCGACCAGCCTGTTCGCCCACGTCACCTTCGGCCTGCTCAAGGGTTGGTGGCTGTACGAGGACGCGCACCTGCGCATTCCCGGTTCGCCGGCGCTGTCGCCCGAGTCGTGGCGCGCGGTGCTGGCCGAACAGGGCTTCGGCGCGATCGGCCTGCCGGCCGAGGGCGCGCGTTCGCTCGGGCAGCAGATCGTGCTGGCGAGCAGCGACGGCTGGATCCGCCAGCCTGTCGGCGCTCAAGTCGTGGCCGTGCAGGCGGGCGAGGCGTCGCGTGCGCCCGAACCCGTCGTCGCTGCGCAGGCGAGGCCGGCCGTTGAACTTGCCGCTGCGGCGCCGGTCGCGCCGGCCGCGCCCGTGGCCGAGGACGAAGAGGCGGCGATCCGCCGCATCGTCCGCGACGCCCTGATCGCGACGCTGGACGTGCCGGCGCACGAACTGCGCGACGACGCGCCGTTGACCGACTACGGACTGGACTCGATGCTGGCGGTGCAGACCGTGGAGGTGCTCAACACCACGGTCTGCACCGAGCTGACCACCACCAGCCTGTTCGACCATCCCAGCATCGACGCGGTGGTGGCCCACTTGCTGTCATTGCGGCCGCGCAGCGCGGCGGTCGCGGCGTCGGTCGCGAGCGAACCGGCGAACGCGGTCGCCAGCCGCGTGGCGCCGCCGGCCGCTGCACCGGTCGCCGCGCCTCAGCCTCAGCCGCAAGCCGCGGTGCAGGCGCCGTCGCCGTCGCCGGCACCGACCGCGTCTGCGGCGGCCAGCGCGGGCATCGCCCAGGCCATCGCCCAGGCGCTGGTCGAGATCGCCGGCATCGACAGCGGCGACATCCGCGGCGATGCGGAGTTCGTCGACTACGGCATCGACTCGATGCTGGCGGTGCAGATCGTCGAAGCGTTGAACCGGCGGCTGGTGGTCGAACTGACCACCACCAGCCTGTTCGACTATCCGACCATCGACGCCCTGGTCGCGCACCTGCTGGCCAGCGCCAGCCATGGCGCGGGCGCGGCGCAGCCGTCGCAAGCGCAACCGCAGCCGCAAGCGCCGCAATCGTGGACGCCGCCGGCACCGCAACCGCAACCGCAACCCGCACCGCAACCGCAACCCGCGCCGCAAGCGGCCGTCGCGGCGCCTGCGCCGCAGCCCGCACGCAGCGGCGGCCTGCGCGAGCGGGTGCGGCAGGAACTGCTCGCGGTGCTGGCGATCGACGCCGCCGACTTCGACCCGGCCACGCCGTTCACCGACTACGGCATGGATTCGATGCTGGCGGTGCAATGGGTCGAACGCCTCAACCAGTCGTTGCGGCTGGAGCTGACCACGACCGCGCCGTTCGACCATCCGACCCTGGACGCGCTGATGCAGCACATCGGCGAAGACCATGCCGAGGACGCGGCGGAGGCTGCGGGCGAAAGCGTCGCGCCGACGCCGCAGGCCGCGCCGGCCAAGCGTCGCGAGCAACCGATGAGCTACACGATATGAGCCGGTCGCGACCGGCCGAACGATGCCTGCGCGGCCGTGGACTCGGCCGCCCGGCAGCCACTAGTATGGGCGCGCAAAAGTCATGCCTTCCTTGCATGCGCGGGCTGCGTCCCGCCGAGAATCCGAGGTAACGATGTCCGAGCCCGATTCGTCCGAGGACTTCATCGTCCTGATCAACGACGAAGAGCAGTACTCGCTCTGGTCGCAATCGATCCCGGTCCCGCCCGGCTGGCGCGTGGCGCACGGCCCGGCCGCGCGGCAGGCGTGCCTGGACTACGTGGACGAGGTCTGGAAGGACCTCACCCCGCGCAGCGTCCGCCTGCGGTTGCAGCAGGCCGCCGACAACGGTCGCGCGGCCGAATGACGGTGTCGATCAGCGATCCGTCCGCCGTTCTGGCCGCCGCCGCGACGGCCGCGCCCCCGCGCGAAGCCGGGTTGCGCGTGCAGGTCGGCGACGGCCTGGGCGTGCACGTGCGCACCTGGGGCGAACGCCCGCCGTCGTTGTTGCTGGTGCACGGCTTCAGCCACGGCGGTTTCGTCTGGCGCTCGCTGGCCGCGGCGATGCCCGAATACGGTCTGGCCGCGCCGGACCTGCGCGGCCACGGCGATTCCGACCACGATCCGGCGCGGCGCTATTCCATCGCCGCGCACGTGTCGGACCTGATCGAAGTGGCGCGCGCGCTGGACCTGCGCGATTACCTCCTGGTCGGCCATTCGCTCGGCGCCTCGGTGGCGACGCTGGCGGCGCAACGCCTGCCGCGCCCGCCGCGCGCGGTCGTGCTGGTGGACGGCGGGCCGGGCCTGAGTCCGACCGCGTCGGCGCACATCCGCGAGGAATTCCTGCGCTTGAAGTTCCGCTACCGCTCGCCGGACGAGTATCTGGAGTACCTGCAGGCGACCATGCCGCTGGTGCCGCCGCCGCTGTTGCAGGCGCTGGCGGTCGATGCGCTGGAGCGGCTGGGCCCCGAGGAGTTCCGGCTCAAGGCCGATCGCGCGCTGGGCTACCAGGATCAGGCCGCCTCGGTCGAGGACGAGCTGTGGCAGGGCCTGCGCGAGATCCGCGTGCCGCTGTTGCTGGTGCGCGGCGCCGCTTCGGCGCTGTGCGGCAAGCGCTGGTGCGAGGAGTTCTCCGCGCGGGTGCCGCAGGCCGAAGTCGAATCGGTGCAGCGCGCCGGCCACGCGGTCATGCTCGACAATCCGTCGCGCTTCAACGCGTTGCTGCGCCAGTACGCGGCGCAGCGGCTGGCGCCGCGCGGCGCCGCGCCGCTCCAACTCCACCAGGCGGGTTGAACGATGCTCTGGCATGCCGTCATCACCCGTTTCAGCTACCGCCACACCACCTCGGCGGCCGGCCTCAACGGCGTCCTGGTCTCGCTGCTGCGGCGCGATCCGCTGGAGCCCAAGCGCTTGGCGCTGCGCTATTCGCTGTTCGAGCTGACCTGCCTGCCGTCGCTGCTGGGCCAGACCTCGCAGGACTTCGACTGGTTCATCGTCGTCGATCGCGACCTGCCGCCGTCGTGGCGCGAACGCCTGCAGGCGCTGGTCGCCGGCCGTCCGCGCACGCATCTGTACGACTACGATCCGGCCCAGGACCTCACCGAGACCGGCTGGCTGCAGCCGTACGCGCCGGCGCACACCACTCGCCTGCTGACCACGATCCTCGACGACGACGACGCGCTGCCGGCGGACTTCGTCGAGCAGATGCAGCGCACCGTGGCCCAGCGCGAAGCCGAGCTGGCGCCGATCGCGACCCTGGCCAGCCGCAAGAGCCGGCAATGGGAGCTGGTCCACAGCCGGCGCGCGCCGCTGGGCTACCGCTGCGCCTGGCACCGCGGCGACTGGGTGCTGTCCACCGGCCTGTCGCTGCTGTGCCGTTGGCCGCAGCACCGGCTGACGGTGCTGGCGATCCACCATCAGGTCGCCGACCTGTGGTTCCTGCCCGAGCGCGGCCCGGCGCTGATGCAGTTGCTGCAGCAACGCTGGTCGCTCAACGACGCCCGCGCGGTGGAAGCCACCGCGTTCATCGCCGGGCGCATGGACGACTTCCAGCAGCGCGCGCAGGCCTGTGTCGACGGCGAAGCCGGCGCCGACGCGGCCGGCGTAGCGGGCGAGGGCGCGCTGCGCTTCGTCGACCTCAGCGACACGGTCGAGGCGTTCGTGGTCAGCAACCACTTCGGCAACGATCAGGTGCTGCGATTGTTCGAACCCAAGCCCGACCGCGAGCCGGTCAGCGGGCCGCAGGACTTCCCCGGCGTGCCGATCGACTTCGCCCGTTTCCGCGGCAATGCCCGCGCCTTCGGCAAGCGCCCGCGCGTCTACCGCGAACTGGTGCGCGAGCTGTGGTCGCGGCCGATGCCGTGGTGGCCGCGCCTGCGCATGGTCGCGTGGGCGAGCTGGCGTTTCGCCCGCGCCTGAGGCCGCCACGATGACGCGAAGGAGCGGCGCATGCCGGCGATGAACCAGGCGATGATCTTTCCCGGGCAGGGCGCCCAGAAAGCCGGGATGGGCGGCGAGCTGTTCGATCTGCCCGACTATGCGGCGATCGAAGCGCAGGCCGACGCCTTGCTCGGCTATTCGTTGCGCGGCGCCTGCCAGGACGCGCAAAAGCTCGCCGACACCCGCTACACCCAGCCCTGCCTGTACATGGTCAACGCCTTGCACGGCCTGCGCGCCTTGCGCGAGGGCGCCGCGCCGGCGTTCCTGGCCGGGCACAGCCTGGGCGAGTACAACGCCCTGCACGCGGCCGGCGCGTTCGACCTGATGACCGGCCTGCGCCTGGTGCAACGGCGCGGCGAACTGATGGCGCAGGCCAGCGGCGGGGCGATGGCCGCGGTACTCGGGCTCGAGGCCGGACGCATCATCGAACTGATGATGGCCCACGGCCTGGACGCGGTGGACATCGGCAACTACAACGCGCCCACCCAGACCGTGGTGTCCGGTCCGCGCGACGAGATCGAGCGCGCCTTGCCGCTGTTCGAGGCCGCTGGCGCCGGCGCCTGCGTGCGCCTGGCGGTCAGTGGCGCGTTTCATTCACGGATGATGCACGAAGCGGCGCGCGCCTACGCCGGATTCCTCGACGGTTTCGCGTTTTCCCCGTTGCGCCTGCCGGTGATGTCCAACGTCACCGGCACCTTCTATCCGGCGCAGGCGCCCAGCGCGGTGATCGCCTCGCTGCTGGTGCGCCAGATCGTGCGGCCGGTGCTGTGGGTGAAGTGCGTGCAGGGGCTGTTGCGCAGCGGGGCGACCTCGTTCGTCGAAGCCGGGCCCGGCAACGTGCTGACCCGCCTGATCGCGCAGATCCGCGCCGCCGCGCCGATCGACGAACGCGCCGCGGTCACGTAGCGCCGCCGCTTCCATCCATTCCACCGCCGCACGCCGATCACTCCCGGACAGCCAGCAGATGCGAACCGATTCGAGCCACGGTAATGCCGTCATCCTGATGTACCACCGCATCGCCGACGACGGCACCGAGCTGTGCGTGTCGCCAGCCGAGTTCCGCGCCCACCTCGCGGTGCTGCGCGAGGAGGGCTGCCGGGTGCTGCCGCTGCAGGAACTGGCGCAGGCGCTGGTGCGCGGCGACGCGCCGCCGCGCAGCGTCGCGATCACCCTGGACGACGGCTACCTCGACGCGCTGACCGAGGCCGCGCCGCTCCTGCGCGAGTTCGAATGCCCGGCCACGTTCTTCATCATCACCGCGACCCTCGACGGCCCCGCCGAGTTCTGGTGGGAAACCCTGCAGCGGGTGTTCGACCATCCGGCGCTGCCGGCCGAACTCGATGCCGAGCTGGCCGGCACGCAGGCGCCGCTGCCGCTGGACACGCCCGAGCAGCGCCGCGCCGCTTTCGATACGGTGCGCCGCCCGTTCTACGCGTGGACGCCGCAGCAGCGGCGCGAGCGCATCGCCGCGCTGCTGGCTTGGAGCGGGCTGGCCGCGGCCGACGGCACCGGGCCGGTGCGCGCGATGACGCCCGAAGAACTGCGCCATCTCGATGCGATGCCGGGCATGGAACTGGGCGCGCACACCGAGAACCATCTGCTGCTGCCGGCGCATGCGCTGCCGATCAAGGAACAGGAATTGCTGCTGTGCCGGCAGCGGCTGGAAGCGCTGCTGGGGCGCGAGGTGCGCTCGCTGTCATATCCCTACGGCGCCTTCGACGAAGAATCGGTGCGCGCTGCGCAGCGCGCCGGCTTCGCCGCGGCGGTGACCACCGGCAACCAGCCCGCGTCCGTGCAGAGCCACCCGCTGGTGCTGCCGCGTTGCGCGGTGCAGGCCGGCGACGACCTGCGCGCGCGCCTGCGCGAACTGTTCGCGGCGGCGCCGCAGGCGCACCATTACGACCGGTCCTTCGCATGAGCCTGGTGTCGGTGCGCAACCTGCGCAAGTCCTACGGGCTCGGCGCCAACAGCGTCGAGGTCCTGCACGGGGTCGATCTCGACGTCGCCGAAGGCGAGTTCGTCGCGCTGATGGGGCCGTCGGGTTCGGGCAAGTCGACCCTGCTCAATCTGATCGCCGGCCTCGACAAGCCCAGCGCCGGCGAACTGACCGTCGCCGACGCGCGCATCGGCGAGATGAGCGCGACCGAACTGGCGCGTTGGCGCGGCCGCCACATCGGCTTCGTGTTCCAGCTCTACCACCTGATGCCGACCCTGACCGCCGCGCAGAACGTGGAAGTGCCGTTGCTGCTCAGCGGCCTCGACGCCGCGCGGCGCCGGCGCCAGGCGCGCATCGCGCTGGAGGTGGTCGGTCTGTCGCACCGCATCGATCACAAGCCGGCGCAGCTGTCCGGCGGCCAGCAGCAGCGCGTGGCGATCGCCCGCGCCATCGTCACCGACGCGCCGCTGCTGGTCTGCGACGAGCCCACCGGCGACCTCGACCGCGCCAGCGCCGACGAAGTGCTGGACCTGCTCGGCGCGTTCAACCGCGAGCACGGCAAGACCATCGTCATGGTCACCCACGATCCGGCGGCGGCGGCGCGGGCGACGCGCCAGCTGCACCTGGACAAGGGGCGCGCCGTCGACGCCCCGGCGACCCACTGAGGCCCGCGCGTGCGCTATTCCTTTCTCGGCTCGACCGGACTCAAAGTCTCCGAACTGTGCCTGGGGGCGACCGAGTTCGGCGGCAGCACCCCGGCCGACGAAGCGCGGCGGATCTGGGCGCGCTGCCTCGACGCCGGGGTCAACTTCGTCGACACCGCCGATTTCTCGCCGGAAAGCGAGCGCCTGCTCGGCGAGTGGATCGGCGACCGGCGCGATCAGTTGGTGATCTCGACCAAGGTGTTCCGCCGCACCGGCCCCGGGCCGAACCAGCTCGGGCTGTCGCGCAAGCACATCGTGCAGTCCTGCGAAGCCTCGCTGCGCCGGCTCAAGACCGAGTACATCGATCTGTACTTCGCCCATTCCGACGATTTCCTGACTCCGTTGGAAGAAACCCTCGGCGCGTTCGATCAATTGGTGCGCCAGGGCAAGGTGCTGTACCTGGGCGCGTCCAACTACACCGCCTGGCGCCTCAACGAGGCGTTGTGGACCGCGCAAGGCAACGGCTGGGCGCGCTACTGCTGCGTACAGGCGCTGTACAACCTGCATCAGCGCGACATCGAGGCCGAACTGCTGCCGATGTGCGCGCACAAGGGGCTCGGCGCGATCGCCTGGAGTCCGCTGGCGCGCGGTGCGCTGACCGACGCCAAGGCCGGGCGCGAGGCCGCGCCCGCGGCGGTGGATGCGGCGCTGGCGCAGGTCGCCGCGCAACTGGGGCGCCCGCGCGCGCAGGTGGCGCTGCGCTGGGCCTTGAACCGCGTCGGCATGAATGCGGTGGCGATGGGACCGTCGAGCCTGGCCCAGGCCGAGGAGAACCTCGGCGCCTGCGATCTGGAGCTGGACGCCGGGCAGATGGCCGCGCTGGACGCCGCCGGCGCGCCGCGGCGGCCGTATCCGGCCAACCTGGAGCCGCTGGCGCGCGCCTTGCGCAACGACGATTGAGCCGCGGACGGGCAGGGCCCGTCCGGTACATCCCCGGAACCGACGCATCGATGGAGTACCGAGCCGAACCATGAACCACTTGTTGCTGATCTGGAAGGGACTGTGGCGAAAGCCGGTGCGCACCGCGTTGACGTTCGCGTCGATGACGGTGGCGTTCCTGCTGTTCGGGCTGCTCAACGGCATCAACCAGGGCCTGGACCACGTTACCGAGCGCTTCCACCTCGACCGCCTGTACGTGATGAACCGGATCAGCATGTACCACCCGCTGATCCTGCCGTTCGCGCAACAGGTGGAGAAGATTCCCGGGGTGGAGGACGTCGCGTACTGGGCCTACTTCGTCGGCTATTACCAGCGGCCGACGGTGCAGCTGCCGATCGTGGCCGCGGACGTGCCGCGCATGTTCCGCATGTATCCGGAACTGAAGCTGCCGCGCAGCCAGTTGCAGACCATGGGCATCGTCAAATCCGGCGCGGTGATCAGCAAGAGCCTGGCCAGGCGCTTCGGCTGGAAGATCGGCGACCGGGTCCCGATCAAGTCGGCGATCTGGCCGCGCAAGGACGGCGGCGACATCTGGTACTTCGATATCGTCGGCATCTACGAGCCGGCCGAGGCGTCGCCGGCGCTCAACGACCTGTTCTTCGTCAACCTCGACTACTTCGACGAGGCGCGCGCGTTCGGCGCCGGCCAGGTGCACCTGATGATCGTGCGGGTGAACGACGAGAAACGCAGCGGCGCGATCGCCCAGGCGATCGACACGCTGGCCGAGAACTCGCCGCTGCAGACCCGCACCCGCACCGAGAACGCCTACGCCGCGGTGCAGTGGCGGCAGATCAACGACCTGCGCACGGTCGGCAACTTCATCATCGGCGCGGTCCTGTTCACCCTGCTGGTGGTCAGCGCCAGCACCATGATGCAGTCGGTGCGCCAGCGCTTCGCCGAACTGGCGGTGCTGATGACCCTGGGCTTCACCCCGGCGCGCATCGCCGGGCTGATCCTCGGCGAGGCCTTGCTGCTGAGCCTGATGGCGGCGGTCGCCGGTTTCGGCCTGGCCGCGCTGGCGTTCCCGGCGGTGGCCGAGTTGTTCGGCGCGATGCGCATGCAGCCCAGCGTGTTCGTCGGCGGCCTGGCGATCGCGCTCGGCATCGCCCTGGTCAGCGCCTTGCTGCCGATCGTGCGGGCGATGCGCTTCAGCCTCGTCGCCGCGTTGTCCGGACGCTGAGGAGGCGCGCATGCGAATGCTCAGACTGATCGCGCAGGCCGCGCTGATGAACCTGCAAGGGCTGTCGCGCCGGCGCCTCAACGCGCTGGTGATGGTGGTCAGCATCGCCGGCGCGGTGGCGGTGTTTTCCGGCGTGCTGGCGATGAACGCCGGCCTGGACGGGGCCATGCGCGACGCCGGCCGGCCCGACCGGGCGATCGTGCTGCGCGCCGGCTCGACCGTGGAGATCGCCAGCGCGATCTCGCTCGACGACGTGCGCGCGATCCAGAACTCGACCCAGGTGCGCAAGAACGCCGACGGCACCGTGTTGCTGACCGCCGAAGCGGTCGGCCCGATCACCCTGGTGGAGAAGTCCAGCGGGCTGGAGGTCAACGGCACCATCCGCGGCGTCGGCCCCGAGGTGCTGGCGGTGCGCCCGGAGATCGAGTTGGTGGCCGGGCGCATGTTCGAGCCCGGCAAGTTCGAGGTCGTGGTCGGCCGCCAGGCGATGGAGCAGTTCCAGGGCCTGACCCTGGGCGGGCAGGTCGCCGCTTACGGCACCCAGTGGAAGATCGTCGGCGTGTTCGCGGCGCGGCACAGCATGCGCGAATCCGAACTGATGGCCGACGCGACCGTGGTCATGGACGTCAGCCGCCGGCCGATGTTCCAGAACGTCACCGTGGTGTTGCCCGACGCCGCCGGCGTGGCCGGGTTCAAGCAGGCCGTCGCCGCCAACCCCGGCATCGCCATGGACGTGTTCAGCGAGCCGGAGTTCCTGCAGCGCGAATCGCGCAGCCTCAACGGCCTGCTCGGCTTCATGGCCTACGTGATGGGCGGGATCATGGCGCTGGGCGCGATGTTCGTGGCGATCAACGCGATGTATTCCAGCATCGACGACCGCCGCCGCGAGATCGCCACCTTGCGCGCGCTCGGTTTCCCGCCGCTGGTGGTGGTCAGTTCGATCGTGGTCGAGGCCGCGCTGCTGGCGCTGCTCGGCGGCGCGCTCGGTGCGGTCCTGGCCGCATTGGTGGCCGGCGGCCGCACGGTCAGCACCGCGGTCGGCGCGGACCTGCGCCAGCTGGTGTTCGACGTGTCGATGACCCCGTCGGTGGTGCTGCAGGGCATCGCCGCGGCGCTGGCCATCGGCGTGGTCGGCGGGCTGGTGCCGGCGATCCGCGCGGTGCGCAGCCAGGTCGTGGACGACCTGCGCGCGATATGAGTCCGATATGAGTCCGATCCGGGCGCCGCGCCGGCGGCGTCCGCCCGCAATCTTGCAGAACGCATCTACACAACGCATCGAGGAAACCGACCATGGCAGCGAAGGAAATCGCACGAATCTCCAGGCCCGATCCTGAGCGGTTCCTGCGCGACTACGTCCGCACGCGCACGCCGGTGATCATCACCGACCTGTTCGCGGGCCAGCCGATCGACGCGATCCGCACCATCGAGGACGCCAGCGCCGCGTTCGGCGGCGTGCCGATGCACGTGCAGACCGAGTACGCGGTGGCCGCCAGTTCGCCGGAGACCGCGGTCGAGACCACCATGACCTTCGACGAGTACTGGGCGCACGTGCGGGCCAATCCGGACACCGCGCTGCTGTGCACCGAGTACGAGATCCCGGCCAGCATCATGCGCATGTTCCGGCTGCCGGAGTTCTGCCTGGCCCAGGACCTGGACGAGCCGGAGGTGCTGGACATGCCGCGCAAGTACGGCGACCACGACCTGTGTTCGAACATCTTCGTCGCCAACGCCGGCAACCGCGCCCACCTGCATTTCGACGGCGACCACCGCCAGGTGCTGCTGCACCAGATGTTCGGCCGCAAGCAGGTGCTGCTGTTCCAGCCCGAGGCCTGCGTCGACCTGCGCACCACCTCCGGCGCGCCGTGGTCCTCGGGCGTGTACCTGGAACAGATGTCGACCCAGGAGCAGCTGGACTTCGTCGCCGAAGTCGGCGGTTACCACGCGGTGCTCGAACCGGGCGAGACCATCTACATGCCGGCGCTGATCTGGCATTACCTGGGCTATGTGGACGACGCGATGTCGTTCAACCTGCGCTTCCGCCGCAACCGCTTCGGCCGGTTCCTGTGCGTGGACAACTTCCATCGCGATTCCTACATCCAGAACCTGGGCTCGCACCTGGCCGCCTCCGGCGCGCAGGACGCGCTGACCGCGGCGATGCCGCAGATCGAGGCCGAGTACGCGCGCCCCGCGGCGAGCCTGCGCGACAAGGTGACCGGGATGCGCGCGGTGCTGCGCCAGGCCTTGGAGCGGACGTTGCCGGAGACCGAGCCGGCGCGGTTCTGCCCGCCGCAGCTGGACGCGCAGGAGGTCGACAAGATCATCGCCGACATCGGCCAGACCGCGCGCTACGTCGAGCCCGCGCTGGCGGCCAAGTCGCGCCCGACCGGGCCGATCAGCCCGGTGCAGAAGCAGACCATCCAGAACACCGCCGCGCGCCTGGGCTACAGCGACGAAGCGCTGGCGCACCTGCTGTGGAACCGCCTGGGCAAGTCCGAACTCGATCGCCTGAGCAAGACCGAAGCCGTGCAGTTCATGGTCTACATGCGCTCGCCGGGTTCGTCGCTGCGCTAGTTCCCCCCGCCGTCCTTCCCTTTGCCGCCAAGAGACATCCGCATGCGAGCCGATATCCACAGCGTATTGAAGACCTGGGAACGCGAGAACGAGACCACCCTGGAGGTGTTCTCCCGGGTGCCGGAAGGGCGCAACGAACAGACCGTGGTGCCGGACAAGGGCTGGACCCTCGGCGGATTGGTCTGGCACATCTGCATCAGCGAGCGCTGGTTCTGCGCCGAGGTGATGGGCGCGCAGCCGGCCGGCGACAACGAGGTGCCGGCCGACGAGATGCCGGCGACGGTCGCGGAGATGACCGCGGCGTTCCAACGCTCGCATGCGGCGCTGATGCAGGCGGTGGCGGAGCAGGGCGAGGACTGGGTCGACGAAGCCGTCGATTTCTACGGCAACCCGTGGACGCGCATGGAGCTGCTGAACCTGATGCTGCGCCACGAAGCGCATCACCGCGGCCAGCTGAGCATCCTGATGATGGTCGCCGGCGGCCAGCCGCCGACGATCTACGGCGCGCCGGGGATCAACCTGGAAGACGCGCTGTAACTATCGCGAAGGCGGTGTCGCCTTGTAGGAGCGGCGCGAGCCGCGACCGCGAATCCGCGACTACGGCGAAGGTTTCGTCGCAGTTGCGGATTCGCGGTCGCGGCTTGCGCCGCTCCTACAGGGAGTCATCGCGACAGCGCGGGGCTCAGTCGAGGAAACGCATCACCGCGTCGCCGACCTGGTCCATCTGTTCGAGCTGCGGGATGTGCCCGGCGTTGTCGACCAGCAGCGTACGCGCGCCGCCGATGCGCGCGGCGAATTCCTCGGCGTAGACCGGCGGGATCATCCGGTCCTGCCGGCCCCACACGATCAGGCTCGGCGCGCTGATCCGGTGGATGCGCCGCGCCAGTCCCTTGTCGGGGATCGGCCAGGTGAACTTGCCGGCGCAGGCCAGCGCCCAGGTCTTGCGGATCACCCGTTCGATCGCCGCGTCGCGATCGCGCGGCACCGCGAACATGATCTGGCCGACCAGGCCGTCGGGCTGGGCCACGGTGCGCTGCGGCAGTTCCGCGGCCGGAATCGACCACCAGTTCGGCACCGGATGATCGTCGCGCCACAGTCCCGCCGGCGCGATCAGCACCAGCCGGCGGATGCGCGCGCGCGCGTGCGCGGCCAGTTCGGCGGCGAACATGCCGCCGATGGAATGGCCGGCCACCGCGACCGACTCCAGCCCGAGCGCGTCGAGCAGTTCCTCGAAGTAGAGCGTGAGGTCCCAGATGTCGCGCAGTTCGTCGATCTCCTGCTCGGCGCCGGGGCTGGTGCCGGGGAAGTCGGGCGCGTAGACGGTGTAGCGCTGCGCGAGCCGGTCCAGGAACGGGTCCCAATGGCCGCTCTCGCCGTGCAGGAACAGCAGCGGCGGGCCGCTGCCGCACACGTCGACGCGGGTGTTGATCCGGCCGTTCCATGCGCGCACCACGCGTTGCTCGATGTTCATGCGCCCACCCATCCCGGCTGCGCCGGCGCCGCCGGCGCGTTGCGCGCGCCGCGCAGGCGCTGCGGCCACCAGCGGTTCTCCCAGCCCTCGTCGTCCCAGATGCCGCGCAGGTGCGGCAGCACCTCGCTGCAGAACAGGCGGATGTTCTTGAGCGTGAGTTCGTGCGGCATCGAGCCGATCTGCAGCAGCACCATCAGATTGCCCACGCGCAGCTGGCGCACCGATTCGGCCAGCTGCTCGCGCACGGTCGCCGGGCTGCCGGCGATCACCAGCTGGTTGTCGACGAAGTCCTTGAACTTGAACTGCGGAATCCGCGAACGCACGCTGTTCACCTGCGAGACCTGGTTGCGGATGGTGTTGACCATCGAGCGGTAGTCCTGGTGGCCGGGCGGGGTGAACTCGGGCGCGACGTGCTGGGTCTTGTCGTAGAAGTAGCGGATGTGCTCGTAGTAGTCGCGCTCGGCCTGTTCGTCGGTCTCGGCCACCGCCACCAACTGCAGGAAGCCGGTGCGGTAGGGATTGGCGTCGTGGCCGTTGCGGGCGGAGAACTCCCAGAACTTGTCCATCACGCTCTTGCCGAAGCGGATGCCGTGATAGGACAGGAAGCAATAGCAGTAATCGTGGCGGGCGGTGAATTCCCAGGTGCTGAGGCTGCCGCTGCCGGGCACCCAGATCGGCGGGTGCGGGTCCTGCATCGGCCGCGGCCACAGGTTGACCATCGGCAGCTGGGTGTACTTGCCGTTCCAGGCGAACGGCTCGCGTTCGCGCCAGGCCTTGAGGATCAGGTCGTGCGCTTCGTAGTAGCGCTCGCGCTGCTCCAGCGGGGTGATGCCGTAGCAGTAGTTGGCGTCGAACGGCGTTCCCAGCGGCATGCCGGCGACGATGCGGCCGCCGCTGATGCAGTCCAGCATCGCGTACTCCTCGGCGATGCGGATCGGCGGCTGGGTGTTGGGCAGGGTCGCGCCGAGCTGGATGCAGGCCACGTCCAGCTCGGCGGTCTGCCGGGCCAGGATCGCGCCCATCAGGTTCGGGCTCGGCATCATGCCGTACGCGTTCTGGTGGTGCTCGTTGACGCAGACGCCGTCGATGCCGCAACGCGCGGCGTAGATCAGTTCGTCCAGCGACTGGTTGTAGAACCGGCCGACCCGCTCCGGCGTGGTCAACTCGTGCCAGGGCACGTCGACCCAGACCGAGCGATGGCGCTGTTCGAAATCCGCGGGCAGGTCGCGCAGCGGCATCAGGTGGAACATGGAGACCTTCATCGGCCGCCGTCCTGGCGGCGGGCCGCCCGGGCGGGCGACCTCGATGGGTGCGGCTTGGCTTGCATGGACGCCTCCGTCGGGGGATCGGCGCGGCCGCGCGTACGCGGCCGGCCGCGGGTTCGGGTGCGGTTTAGCGGCTCAGGAGTCGCGCTTGGCGTTCGGCCGCGAGTCCGGATGGGTGTCGGGCGAGTCCAGCGACCAACGCATGTTGCGGGCGAAACCGCCGTAGGTGTTGACCCAGCCGTTGGTGAAGTCGTGCACGCTGAACTCCGGGCGCTGCGGCGCTTCGTCGCTGACGAAGGTGCCGGCCGGCGGGCCGATCTTCGCCACCAGCGACTCGATCAGCTGCGGGTCGAAGCGGTAGAAGCGCGCGGCGTTCTCGCCGACCATCTTGCGCCGATCGTCGTCGCCGACGGTGGCGAAGGCCTGGCGGATCTCGTCCCAGGAATGCGGCCAGCCGCCTTCCACGTGCGGATAGTCCGCGCCCCACATCACCGTGTCGAAGCCGAGCCGGCGCGCCTGCTGGATCTCGTCGAAGGTCGCCGCGGTCGCCGCCGCGGCGCAGTTGCGCGCCCACGCGTCCTTCGGCGACAGCGACAGCCACTGCTTCGGCGCGCGGCCCATGCGCAGCCAGTCGTTGTGGTAGACGTGTTCGAGCAGCTCGATGAAGTTGGGCAGCCAGTCGATGCCGACCTCGGTGTAGACGAAGCGCAGGTTCGGATGGCGCACGAACACGCCGCCGAACATCAGCTGGGCGAGGATGCGGCGGCGGAAGAAGCCCAACTCCAGGATCGCCAGGGTCTGCGAGGCGATGTTCTGGCCGTAGATCTTCGGCGGATCGCCGCCGTGCGAATGCACCGCCATGCCGAGTTCCGCGCACACCGCCCACAGCGGATCGAACACCGCCTCGTGGTACGGCGGGTAGGTCTCGTCCGGCGGCGGCAGGACGATGCCGCGCAGGCCGGCCGCATAGGCCCAGCGCACGTCGGCGACCGCCTGCCAGATGTCGAACGGCATGATCATCGCCACGCCCTGCAGGCGCCCGCCGCTGGCGGCGCAGAACTCGGCCAGCCAGCGGTTGTGCGCGCGCGCGCCGGCGGCGCGCAGTTCCGGATCGCGGATCGGCACCGGGTGCTCGCCGAAGAAGCCGCCGAACGGGAACGAGTTGAAACCCTGGCCGTCGGGGAACAGCACTTCGCCGATCACGCCCTCGGCGTCGAGCTCCCTGAGCCGCACGTCCAGGTCCCAGGCGCCGCGGATGCGCTCCTGCATCTCGCCGTTGCCCGGATCGGAGTAACGGTGCATGTGCGCCTGGTACATCAGCGGCGTCTGCTTGGCGTTCTTGCCGGCGGTCAGGAAGCCCTTGCGCAGCAGGGCCAGCTGTTCGAGTTCCTCGTCGAACGCGGCGTGGTGCTTGCGCTCCAGGTAATCGCGGTACTGCGCGGTCGGCAGGCCCGCGTGCCCGTCGACGGAAATCAGAGTGTAAGGCTTCATTGCTGTCGCTCTCCTGGGAACGTGAAGTCGCAAGGCTTGCCGGCGGCGCCGCTCAGCCCACGCGCATGCCGTCGATCGCGGCGTAGCCGCCGCCCTGGTACTTCGGTTGCGGTCCCAGTCCCGCGGGCACGGGGTAGGGGATGAAGGTGTTGTAGGTCAGCCGCGCGTTGCGCGTCGACAAGGCCTGGATCGGCGAAGTGTCGACGATGGAATGGAACTGCCAGGTCGGGTAGGCGACCATGCGGTTGAAGCGCGCCGGCACGAACTTCAGCAGGCTCCAGTGGTTGTCCTCCTCCAGCGAGAACAGCCGGCGGGTCGAGGCGGGGTTCTCCAGGATCTGCTTCTGCGCCTCGGCCATGCTGGCCGCGCGCAGGCGCACGCTGGCCTTGCGGAACGGGTCGATGAAGTTGAGCCCGAACAACTGCTCGATCTGCGCGGCCTGCAGCAGGTCGCCGAGGAAGAAGGTCTTCAGGTCGGTCGGCCGGTGCTTCCAGAACGCGGTGCCGCGGTCGTAGCCGGCGCGTTCGTCGTGCTCGAACAGGTAGGTGACCACGGCGATCCACGAGAACGTGTCCACGTGCTGGTCGATGTAGCCGTTGCGCCGGGCCACCTCGTGGTCCATGCCGAACACCGAGTAGGTCGAGTGCGGGACCAGGTCGGCGACGGTCAGCGGCGGCGGCCAGCCGCGCGACCACAGCCGGTCCAGGAACAACTTGCCCAGGTCCTGGATCAGCCGCTTCTCGCCCGACATCTGCGCGGTGGCCTGCCAGCCCGGGTAGTACTCGTTCGGCCCGGGCGTGTGGAAGCGCGACGCCCAGGCGCACTCGCGCACCCGGTGCGGGTCTTCCAGCGCGTTGTCGATCACCAGCATCGGCAGCCCGCCGGGGCCCTCCAGCTCATGCCAGGCGATGCTCGCGTCCTTGCTCAGCGCGACATCCTCGGCGCCGGCCCGCGGCGGCTGGGAAAACATTACGGACATGCCCGCTCCCTGTTCGGCATCAGCGTTGCGCGGCCTGCGGCCGCATGACCAGGCAGCGTTCCGCCCAGAGTTCTTCCATCGTCGGCATGACCTCGTCCAGCGCCAGGCCGGCCTCGCGCGCGAGCTGCTCGATCGGCGCATCGCCGATGCGCTTGAGCAGGCCGAAGATCGGGGCGGGCAGGGGCTTGCAGGTTTCGCCGTTCCATTCCGCGCGGCGCAGCTCGAAGGTGTCGCGCACCTCGCCGTCGTCGTCGCGCTGGCGGCGTTCGTGCAGGCGCACGTGGTTGGGCAGCTGCGGCACCAGGGCCGAGCGCTGCGCGCCGTCCTTCTTGGTCAGCACGAAGTCGCCGACCACCAGCGCCTGCAGGCCGGTGGTGAGGAAGCACTCCACCGCGTCCTCGAGCGAATCGACGATCGGCTCGATGTTGTTGTTGAACGAAGTGTTGAGCACCACCGGCACGCCGGTGCGGCGGTGGAACGCGTCGATGACCCGCCAGAACCGCGGGCTGTCCTCGCGCGAGACCGTCTGCACCCGCGCGGTGCCGTCGACGTGGGTCACCGCGCCGAGCAGTTCGCGCTTGTCCGGCTGCACGTTGAGCACGAAGGTCATGAACGGGAAGCGGGTGGCGCCGGCCGGCAGCTCGAAGTAGTCCGCGGCCTGTTCCTCCAGCACCGCCGGCGCGAACGGACGGAACGATTCGCGGGTCTTGATCATCTTGTTGATCAGGCCCTTGAACTCGGCCGGGCGCGGGTCGGCGAGGATGCTGCGGTTGCCGAGCGCGCGCGGGCCGAACTCCGAGCGTCCCTGGACCCAGCCGATGACCTTGCCGTCTGCGATCAGCTCGGCCGCGTCCTCTTCCACGTTCGCGCTCGGCGCGATGTCGAGGAAGTCCGACCAGGCGCGCAGGCGGGTTTCGACCGAATCGCTCTCGCCGAGCGGCGAACCCCAGTAGACGTTGCGCAGCCGCTGCGGCCGGTGCCGCGCCTCGCTGCGGTGCACGCTCAGCGCCGCGCCGAGCGCGTTGCCGCCGTCGTGCGCGGCCGGGTGCACGAATACGTTGTCGAACAGGCCCGAGCGCAGGATGTTGCCGTTCATGGTGCAGTTGTGGGCGACGCCGCCGCCCAGGCACAGGTCGCGCAGGCCGGTGCTGGCGCGGTAGTGGCGCAGCGCATGGAACACCACCGTTTCCAGGGTCTGTTGCAGCGAGGCGGCGAAATCCTTGTGGATCTGCTCGATCGGCTCGCGCTTTCGCCGCGGCATCAGCTGCGCGTACATGCCGTCGAGCAGGTGCGGGTGCAGCCGCCACTGGCCGTCCGGCAGCAGTTCGTACATCGCCTCGAACTGGGCGCGGAAGCGCTCGGGATCGCCGTACGGCGCCAGTCCCATGACCTTGTATTCGTCGAACATGCGATAGCCGAGGAAGCCGATCGCCTGCATGTAGAAGTGGCCCAGCGATTCGGGAATCGGCACCCGGTGCAGCAGCTCCAGGCCCTCGGCGCTGCCCTTGAGGGTCAGGCCGGCCTCGGTGTCGCCCTGGCCGTCGATGGTCATCACCAGCGCCCGCTCGAAGCCGGACATCTCGAAGGTCGCGGTGGCGTGGGCGATGTGGTGGGGGACGAAGCGCACTTTCTCGCGCGGCACGTCCGCGCCGAGGTAGCGCCGCCATTGCGCGCGCAGCGCGTCGGCGACGTCGAGCGCGTGCTCGGCCGACGGGTCGGCCAGGTACATCCGCCGCAGCAGGCGCTCGGCCGAGCCGGACATGTACGGAATGGCGATGCGGTCGATCTGGTCCAGGCCGACGCCGGCCTGGTCCATGACGAAACGCGCCGCGCGCAACGGCGCGGTGTAGGAATGCTTGATCCGGTTGAGCCGCTCCTCTTCGATCGCGGCGATCACCTCGCCGTCCTTGAGCAGCACCGCGGCGCCGTCGTGGGTCTGGGTCGGCGAACCGGCTTCGAACTCGGTGCTCGGACCACCGTAAAAACCTAGTATCAACATGTGCGGATCCCGTTTCCTTGCGTTCCTGGCGTGGCGGGGACAGCTGATTCAGCGATAGCGCATGGGCGAAGCGTGGCATCCAACGGCGACGGCGGCGAAGCGGTGCGGCGAAACGGACCGGCGTGTGCGCGGCGGACGCCCGCGCCTGCGGCATCGGTTCGGGATCAGCGGCGGATCGGCCCTCGCACCGGGGTCAGGCCTGCGAAGGCGGAGCGGGGTGGGCGGCGCGCGGCTTCTGGCTCCACCACCACGCCACCACCGGCGCGCAGGCCCACAACGCCGCGAACGGGATCGCGCTGGACAGCGCCGGCGGGTTGATCCGGCCGATCAGCCAGACCACCGCCACCGCGAACGCCGGCGAGATCCACATCATCCGCAGGTACTGGCCCAGGCTCGGGCCGCGCCGCGCGGACATCACGCTGGAGGCGGTCCACTCCAGCAGCTTGCGGTGCGAGACCAGCATGCGGAAGCTCGCCCGCACCGCCGCGTCGAACGCGGTCTGGGCCTGGTCGACGCCGAAGATGAAGCTCGCCGAACGCAGCGACAGCCACGACCACACCCCGCGCACGACCGAGCGCAGGCTGCCCGAGAGCAGGTTGCGCGCGATCCCGATGCACAGGCCGACGGCCGCCGGCACCCAGGCGATCGCCAGCAGGTTCAGCGTCCACAGCCCCGGCTCGGCCGAGCTCGCCCAGCCGAGCACGAAACACAGCAGCGAGGCGATCGGCAGCACCATGCGCAGCGCGTTGTGGAAGATCTTCCAGCGCCCGAACAGCGATAGCGTGTTGCGCACGCGCGCGCCCGAGGCGTCGCGCACGCTCGGCAGCAGCCACGGCAGCAGCTGCCAGTCGCCGCGCATCCAGCGGTGGCTGCGGCGCATCGCGGCGTGGAAGGTCGGCACGAAGTTCTCGCGCAGGACCACGTCGCTGACCACGCCGGCGCGGACCATGCCGCCTTCGAGCACGTCGTGGCTGAGGATGGTGTTCTCGGCGATGCGGCCGTGGGTCAGGCGATGGAACATCGCCACGTCGTAGATGCCCTTGCCGCCGTACGCGGCCTGCCCGAACAGGTCCTGGTCGATGTGCACGGCGGGTTTGTCGGCGCGGTAGTCCTTGCTGGTCTCGATCTCGATCATCGCGTGGATCATCAGCTCCAGCCGGCTCGGCGCGGAATCGCGCGACAGCGAGATCATCGCGCGCGGCTGCAGCACCACGTAGCCGGCCTCGACCCGGGTACCGTCGGCGTCGAGCACCGGGCGGTTGAGCGGATGGGCGATCGCCGCGGCCAGCTCGCGCAACGCGCCGGCGGTGAGGTCGTCGTTGTCCTCGTCGAGGGTCACCACGTACTTGCTGCCGACGGCCTTGGCCAGGTCGCCGTGTTCGACCTGGAACGGCGAGGGGCCGCCGAGCAGCCAGGCGTTGAGTTCCTCGAGCTTGCCGCGCTTGCGTTCCCAGCCGATCCACAGGTTCTCGCCGGGATTCCAGCGTCGCGGCCGGTGCAGCAGGACGAAGCCGCCGCCGTGGCGCGCGTTGAGCGCGTCGATCTGTTCGCGCGCTTCCTGCAGCAAGGCCTCGTCGCCGTCGACCCGCTCGCTGGCGGCGTCGACGAAGTCCGACAGCAGCGCATAGCCCACGCCGGTGCCGGGATTGCTCTGGTGCAGGCGTTCCAGCGCGCGCGCCAGCGCGGCCACGCCCTCGCGCGAGACCAGCAGGCAGGGGATCGCGACCAGGGTCTTGGCCTCGGCCGGGATGCCGTCGCCGAAATCCAGCCGCGGCATCCGCCGCGGCAGCAGCAACTGCGGCAGGTGCAGGTTGATCCAGCTCTGCACGATGTAGTTCGCGTACAGCGCCGCGCAGGCCGCCAGCAGCGCCTGGCCGTACCAGGGCAGGGCGATCTCGAACAGCCACACCGAGACGATCCCGAACGCGGCGCAGATCGAGTACACCGCGAGGCAATAAGCGAGCACGAGGCTGGAGGTGGAGTGCAGGCGCAAGCGCTCGCGCCAGTTCAGTCTCGCGCCGAGCGCCGCGGCGAGCTCGCGCACGCCGATGTCGGTGAGGAAATAGCCCACGTGCGCGCGGCGGTCGCCGCTGCCGTGGCGTTGGCCGCATTGCTCGGCCAGATCGAGCGCCAGTTGCGCGGTCTGCCGCGCCTCGCGGCCCGAGCGCCGGGCCCACATACGCACCCGTTCGCGATAGTCCCGACGCGATAGCGCGTCCATGCGGGGATAAGCGCCGATGGGATCGCGGCGAAGAATCGCGTCGACACCGTCCTCGACCTCGACCGCGCTTCCTGCCGCTACGTCCAAGTCCACCCACGACCTCCGCTGATGCCTGTCCGCGGATGATTTCTCGCGGAATTAGTGCACTTGAGACGCTGGAAAGTTCTTCACCGAATACTCCCTAAATCCACCGGCATCGTCAACCTGACAGTTTTCGATGAATCGGGCGGGAAAGCGAACTGCGTCCATGATCGTTGATCGCTCGATGCGATAGGCGCCGCGTCGGGACGCGATGCGCGCGCCTTCACGACTGCGTCGGCTGGATCGCCGAGCGCACCGGTTCGTCCGGCTTCTGGCTCCACCACCAGGCGATGAACGGGGCGGCGGTCCACAGGCACGCGAACGGCAGCGCGCTGGCCAGCGCCGGCGGGTTGCTCCAGGCCAGCGCGCACATCAGTGCGACGGCGAACGCCGGCGAGGTCCACATCATCCGCAGGTACTGGCCCAGGGTCGGATCGCGGCGGGTGGAGATCACGCTCGACGCGGTCCATTCCAGCATGTGCCGGTGCGAGACCAGCATCCGGTAGCTGCAGCGCAGCGCCGCGTCCAGGTTGGTGTGGGCCTGGTCGACGCAGAAGATGAAGCTGGCCGAGCGCAGCGACAGCCACGCCCACATCCCGCGCGCGGTGTCGCGCAGCGGCTGCGACGGCAGCCGGCGCGCGGCCGACCACAGCAGCTCGATCAACGCCGGCAGCCACGCCACCGCGAGCAGGTACGAGGTCCACAGCCCCGGCGTCGGCGAGCGGGCCCAGCCGATCGCGAAGCACAGCAGCGAGGCGGCCGGGAACAGCATGCGCACCGCGTTGTAGCCGATCTGCCAGCGCCCGAACGGCGACAGCGCATTGGGGATCCGCGCGCCCGCGGCGTTGCGCACCGTCGGCAGCAGCCACGGCAGCAGCTGCCAGTCGCCGCGCATCCAGCGGTGGCTGCGGCGCACCGCGGCGTAGTAGGTCGGGGTGAAGGTGTCGCGCAGGACGATGTCGCCGACCACGGCCGCGCGCACGGTGCCGCCTTCCAGCACGTCGTGGTTGAGCGTGGTGTTCTCGCCGACGCGGCCGTGCATGATCCGGTGGAACGCGGCCACGTCGTAGAAGCCCTTGCCGACGAAGGGGACCTGGCCGAACAGCTCCAGGTCCGCGTGCGGCGGCGGCTCGTGGTCGGCCGCCGGCTTGCCGGTCTCGATGTGGATCATCGACTGGACCAGCGTTTCCAGGCGGCTGGGTATGGAGTCGCGCGACAGCACGATGGTCGCGCGCGGCTGGACCAGCACATAGCCCGCCTCGACCCGCACGCCGTCGGCGCCGAACACCGGCCGGTGCAGCGGGTGCTGCATCACCGCGGCCAGTTGCTGCACCGCACCAGGAGTGAGGTCGGAGTTGTCCTCGTCGAGCACGAATACGTAGCGGCTGCCTGTCACTTTGGACAGGTCGCCGTGGGCGGTGTGGAACGGCGAGGGCGCGCCGACCAGCCAGGCGTTGAGCTGTTCGAGCTTGCCGCGTTTGCGCTCCCAGCCCATCCACGCGCCTTCGCCGGGATTCCAGCGGCGGGCGCGGTGGAGCAGGGCGAAACCGCCGCCGTAGCGGGCGTTGAGCGCGTCGATCTGGGCGCAGGCCTCCTGCAGCAGGGCTTCGTCGCCGTCGGCGTGTTCGCCGGGCGCGTCGACGAAATCCGACAGCAGCGCATAGCCGGCGCCGGCGCCGCGGTTGTCCAGGTACAAGGCCTCCAGCGCGCGCGCGAGCTTGTGCGCGCCTTCGCGCGAGACCAGCAGGCAGGGCACGGCCACCAACGTCTGCGCCTGGGCGGGCAGGCCGGCTTCGAAATCCAGGCGCGGCAGCCGCCGCGAACGCAGCAGGCGCGGCATCGACAGATTGATCCAGCTCTGCACGATCGGGCAGACGTACAACGCGGCGATCAACACCATCGCTGCGCGGCCGTACCACGGCAACTGGAAGTCGAACAAGCGCACCGACAACAGCCCGTACAGCAGGCACAGCGCGAAGAACGCGCTGTAATAGCCCAGCAACACTTGCCAGGACGGCCGCAGCCGCACGCGTTCGCGCCAGTCCAGGCGCGCGCCGAGCGCGGCGGCGAAGTCGCCCAGGCCGCGGTCGAGCAGGTAGTAGCCGACGTGGGCGCGGCGGTCGCCGGCGCCGTGGCGCTGGCCGGCCTGCGCGGCCAGTTCGAGCGCGACTTGCGCGGCCTGCGCCGGCGTATGGCGCGAGCGCCGCGCCCAATCCTCGATCCGCGTGCGGTAATCCTGGCGCGAGCGCGCATCCATGCGCGGGTAAGTGCCGTCGGGGTCGCGGCGCAGGATCGCGTCGATGTCCTCTTCGGCCGCCGCGGCCGCGCCGGCCTCTCCCGCAACTTCCACCGCCATCGAAGCTTTCTCCTGATTGCCGCGCGCAGCGCGTCGGGCCGGGCCGGCGCGCGCTGCGCCGATACGCGGCGTTGGACTATCCGTGGGTCGACATCCGTGTTGCGGGGCAAGAAGAAAGCGGGTCGGGCTTTTGTTCGTCTCGGGCGCGCAAGCGCGCACCGATGCTTGTTGCGGCGACTGCTGTATTGCGGGGAAACGACGATCCCGGGGCGGGGCTCAGTCCGCCGACTTGTGCGAACAGGCCAGCACGTAACGGCGGATGAAGCGCGCCAGGTACTCGGGATTGAAGAAGATCGGCGCCGAACGCCGCGCCCGCGGCGTGCTCGGCCCGGGCGGCTTGTGCGCGGCCTTGAACCGCCGCACCGAGCGCAGGAACGGGGTCCAGCATTGTTCGGTCGCGTCGACGACCTCGGCGCGGGCGAAACCGGCGGCGAGGATCGCGCGCTCCAGTTCGGTCGGGTCGCTCATCGCGTTGGCGTTGGGAATATGCGTGCGCACCGACGTGGTCTGCGGCAGCGGCGCCATCAGGATGTCCGAATGCACCAGCCGTCCGCCCGGCTTGAGCACGCGCAGCGCCTCGCGCAGGAACGCCGCGCGGGTATCGAAATGGAACGCGGCCTCCACGCACAGGATGTTGTCGAACGAGGCGTCGGGAAACTCCAGCGCGGTCGCGTCCATCACCCGGAACTCGCAGCCCGGCGCGTTGTGGCGCGCGCGTTCGAGCTGGCGCTCGGAGACGTTGATGCCGACGATCTGCCGCGGCGCGAAATGGCGCAGCAGGTGGCGGCTGGAGGCGCCCAGGCCGCAGGCGACGTCGAGGATGCGGCCGTCGCGTCGGTCCGGCGGAATGAACTCGAGCAGGCGCGCGACCAGGGCCTCGGAGGCCTGCGACTGGTTGCCGGTGTCGGCCGACCAGAAACCGAAATTATAGAAATCGCTGGAGCCGTAATAGGCCTCGATCACCGCGCCCTGCATGGCGGTGTCGTAACCGTCGATCATGGCGCGTTGTGACATGCTTGTCTCCGACGGTCGCCTTCGCCGCGCGAGTATTGCATGGCCTCCGGACGCTCACAAGGCACTCACAAGACGCAGTCGCGCACGTGGGTTGTGTTTCGCGACCGGTGCATTACATTGATCCGCCGGACGCGGCAGGCGCCTGCCCAGGGCCGCCCGCCGCCCGGTTCTCCTCCGTTGTTTCCACCTGGTCCCATTGCCGGAATCGCATGGACAGTGACGACGCGAAATCGGGCAAGCACCGCGCCCCGGTGCTGCAGCTGTACCGGGAGCTGTGGTCCCAGGCCAAGGGCCGCCGCGGCGCGTTGCTGAGCGCGATGGCGCTGCTGGTCGGCGCGCAGGTGGTGCTGCTGGCGGTGCCTTACCTGGTCGGCAAGGCCTTCAACATCCTGCAGGCGCGCGGCAACGCCGGCGCCGGCGAAGCGGCGCTGTGGCTGGCGGCGGTGCTCGGCGCGACCCTGGTCAGTTGGTTGATCCACGGCCCGGGCCGGATCCTCGAACGCAACGTCGCCCTGAGCGTGCGCGAGCGCGTCGCCACCGCGCTGACCGGCCGGCTGCTGGCGTTCCCGCTGTCCTGGCACGACGGCAACCACTCCGTCGCCAGCGCCCACCGCGTGCAACAAAGCAGTTCGTCGCTGGGCACCTTCGCCGAAAGCCAGTTCATCTATTTGAGCAGCGCGGTGCGGCTGATCGGCCCGATCGGCGCGCTGATCGCGATCCATCCGATGGTCGGCGCCACCGCCGCGCTCGGACTGCTGGCGATCTGCGGCGCGGTGGTCGGCTTCGACCGCGCGATCGTGCGCCTGGCGATCCAGACCAACGACGCCGAGCGCCGCTACACCGCGGTGCTCGCCGACGCGCTGGGCAACGCGACCAGCGTGCTGGCGCTGCGCCAGGCGCGGCCGTTCATCCGTTCGCTGCGGCAGTTGGTCGAGAAGGTGTTCGAACCGTTGCGGCGGATGATCGTCATCAACGAGATCAAGTGGTGCGCGGTCGACGTCGCCAGCCGCCTGCTCAGCTGCTGCCTGGTCGGGCTGTACGCGTGGCTGGTGCTGCGCGCGGCCGGCGACGGGCAGAAGCTGATGCTCGGCAGCGTCTACATGGTGTGGGAATACGCATTGCAATCCGGCGCGGTGGTCGCGGCGGTGGCGGCGAACTTCCAGACCTTCGCCACCCAGTACGCCAACTACCAGAGCGCCGACGTGATCCGCGACCACCCGGTCGACGAGAGCCTGCACGAACCGGCGCAGGCGCAGCAGTGGCAGCGCTGCGAGATCCGCGAGCTGGTGTTCCGCCACGTCGCCGGACGCGAGGCCGGGCCGACCCTGGACCGCATCCGCCTGGACCTGCAGCGCGGCAAGCGCTATGCGCTGATCGGCAGCAGCGGCTCGGGCAAGAGCACGCTGATGCGCGTGCTCGCCGGGCTGTACGTGGCCGAACGCATTGTGGTCGAGCCGGATGCGCGCAATGCCGGCCATCCCGGCGACGACGCGTCGATCCAGGCGCCGTTGAAGGCTGCGCGCTACCTGCGCGGATCGACCACGCTGATCCCGCAGGAGGCCGAGCTGTTCGAAGCCTCGCTGGCGGAGAACCTGGCGATGTGCGAATCCCTGCACGGCCAGCCCGACCCCGAGGGCTTCGACCGCGCCCTGGAACTGGCGACGGTCAAGGATTTCCTGCCCGCCGACGGCGATCCTTTGCAGGTATCGATCGCCGAACACGCCTCGAACTGGTCCGGCGGCCAGCGCGCGCGCGTGGCCCTGGCGCGCGGCATCCTGGCCGCGCGCGGCAGCTCGCTGATCCTGCTCGACGAACCCACCGCCAGCCTCGACGCGCGCACCGAGGCGGCGGTCTACGCCAACCTGTTCGCCGAATTCGCCGATGCCTGCCTGATCGCGTCGGTGCATCGGCTGGATCTGCTGCGCCACTTCGACGAAGTGCTGGTGATGGTCGACGGCAGGCTGGTCGCGCAGGGCTCGGAAGCGCAGCTGGCGCGGACGTCGGCCGATTACGCCAGCCTGCGCGCGGCCAGCCTGCGCCAGGACGAAGCGGCGGCGCTGGCCGAGGACGCGGCCGGCTGAGCGCGAGCGCCGCGCCCCGGGGCGCGGCGGCGCCAGCAGATCGATATTCGCGCATCGAACAGCGGACCGCTGCGCTTGCGCGGCCGCCGCGCGGCGCCTGCGCGTGCTGTCGTGCAGCACGCCGATCGTTCGCGTCGATCCGGATCGTCGACCGGCCCACGCCTGGAATGTGAACTCGCCCAGCAAACGCAAGCCCGCGCGCCTCGCTCGTTGACAGCGCTGTCATTGCGGGACAGCGTCGGCCCCAGCCGCGGCGCGACCGGCGCGACCGGCGTGCGCGGCGACGGCCCCGGCGGCCCGACGGCCCCGGCGGTTTCCCCACGAAGACAGCAGAGGTACGACACCATGAAGCGGCTGATGAAAGGGCTGGTCCTGTGTTTCGCCTGCGCGTTCGCCGGCAGCGCCGCGGCGCAGAGCTGGCAATTGGTCTGGAGCGACGAATTCAACGGCTCGATCGGGTCGAGCTGGGCCTTCGAGACCGGCAACGGCAGCGGCGGCTGGGGCAACAACGAACGCCAGTACTACCGGCGCGAGAACGCCGGGATCGAGAACAACGCGTTGGTGATCACCGCGCGCCGCCAGGACTTCAACGGCTTCCGCTACACCTCGGCGCGGATGAAGACCCAGGGCCTGCGCAACGTACGCTACGGCAAGATCGAGGCGCGCATGCGCCTGCCTTCGTTCATGGGCGCGTGGCCGGCGTTCTGGATGCTCGGCGCCAACCTGCCGCAGGTCGGCTGGCCGGATTCGGGCGAGATCGACATCATGGAGCACATCAACAACGAGAACCGCAGCTACGGCACCATCCACTGGCGCGACCACAACGGCAACTACGCCCAGTACGGCGGCAACACCGCGGTCAGCGTCGCCGACTGGCACGTCTATTCGGTGGAATGGGACGCCAACGCGATCCGCTGGTACGTGGACGGCAACAAGTTCCACGAAGCCAACATCCAGAACAACATCAACGGCACCGAAGAGTTCCACCGCGACTTCTTCTTGCTGCTGAACTTCGCCATCGGCGGCAACTGGCCGGGCTTCAACATCGACGAAAGCAAGCTGCCGGCGAAGATGCACGTGGACTACGTGCGCGTGTACCGCCGCCAGTAAACCGCGTCCGGGGAGGGCGCGCGCCGCCGTGCGCGGCGGCGCGCGGCTTCGGCGTCGCCGCCGCTTGCCGGCGCGACGCCGCGGCTCAGGCCAGCCGTCGCGCGACCTCGGCCAACCGTTGCAGGCCGGCCATGGTGGCGTCGTAGGCGATGCCGAAGTCGATCAGGCAGGCGATCTCGTCCACGCCGGCGGCCTGCAGCGTGCGCGCGCGGCGCACGCAGTCCTCGACCGTGCCGACGAAGCTCAGTTCGCTGTTGATGTTGGCGGCGGCGCGCAGTTGCAGGAACTTGCGCTCGCGCCGGCCCTGCAGTTCGGCGTAGCCGCGGTCCTCGCCGCGGCCGGCGTCCTGCGAGGCCTGCATGGCGATGTTGCTGTGCAGGTAGTCCATCATCGCCGGCAGCGCATGCGCGGCGACGTCCTGCGCACTGGCGCCGACGTAGGCGTGCATCATCAGGGTCAACTGCGCGCCGGGGCGCGCGCCGGCGCGGTAGCGGGCGACCTTGCGGCCGAGCACGTCCAGGCTGTAGTTGTTGCCGAAGTTGGAGGTCAGCAGGCCGAAGCCGCGCTCGCCGGCGAGCGCGCAGCCGTCCTCGCTGGACGCGGTCATCCACACCGGAATGTCCGGCCGCAACGGTCGCGGCAGGATCGCGGTCGGCGTGGCCACGCCTTCGCCGTTGGCGAATTCCACGCTTTCGCCGCGCCACAGCCGCTGCACCAGCTCGATGCTGTCGAGCATGATCGGTCCGCGCTGCGCGTAACGCTCCGGCGCGAGCACGAAGTCGTTGACGTGCCAGCCGCTGGCGATGGCGATGCCGGCCCGGCCGTTGCTGAAGTGATCGATCATCGACCAGGCCTCGGCCACTTCCAGCGGATGGTGCAGCGGCATCACCACGCTGCCGGCGCGGATCTGCAGGCGGCTGGTGATCGCGGCGATGGCCGCGGCGGTCACGCTGGGATTGCCGTAGAGCCCGCCGAAGCGCAGGAAATGCCGCTCCGGAACCCAGGCCGCATACAGGCCGTGGGCGTCGGCGAAGCGCACCGCGTCGAACAACAGGCGGTATTTGTCGGCCTGGTCCGAGTCGGCGCCGAAGAAGAACAGGCTGATCTTCATCCTTGCGGGTCGCTCGCGTTGACGGCGCCGCCGCGGCGCGGCGAGCGCGGCCGGCACCGGTGGAAGGGCAGGCACGCCGCCGCCGCGTTCAACGCAGCCTCACCACGACCTTGGCGAACAGGTCCAGCACGTAGCGCTTGGGATCGCCGGAGGCATAGTCCTGCGAACGGGTCGCGCCGACGTCGAACCCCCAACGCGGATGCGCGTTGTTGGAATACACCAGCGATTGCAGGTTGCCGCGCCGGTCGAGCCAATCCGGCAGCGCCAGTCCGGACGGATCGGGCGCCGGCCCGCGCAGCAGCGGTTCCTGGCGGCGGTTGCGGCTGTACTGGGCGATCAGGCGCAGGAAACTGCCGGCCTCGAAGTTGGCGTTGACCAGCAGCTGCGCCGAGGTCTCGCGCGCGTGCAGGTCGTGCGCGGAGGCGTTCATGTACCAGTAGCTGATCCGCGGCTGCACTTCCAGCCACGCCAGCGGACGGATCTTGCCGCTGAAGCTGGCCTGGTAGCCGCGGCCGAGGGCGTCGGCGGCGTAGTCGAGCTGGTCGCCGGCGAGGATCTCGAACGACAGCGCCGGCACGGTCTGGCTGAGGCTGCTGGAGACCTGGAAGAACCATTGGTCCATGCGGTGCAGGCGGGCGCCGTAGCCGCCGACGCGGCGGCGCTCGCCGGGGTGGTATTCGGCCACCAGTTGCAGGTCGTACGGGCCGGAAAACCACACGCCCGGCGCATAGCGGGTGAGGATGGTCTCGCCGCTGGAGACCGTCTGCGAATGCGCGGTCCACACGAACGCGCTGATGCTGCTCCACGGCCCGTCGAAGCGCCAGCGCCGGGTGACCACGCCGGTGAGCTGGGCGAAATCCGACTGCGGCATGTAGCCGGTGTCGTTGCGCCAATCCTCGCTGGCGCGTTCCAGGGTCAGCGAGGTTTCCCAGTCGCGTCCCAGCCGCGCCCAGTCCGCGAATGCATACGTGCCCTGGCTGCGCTCGCCCGGGCGCAGTACGCCCTGTTGCGGCTGCGCGGTGGTGGCCGAGAACAGCAGCATCGCCCGCGCCTTGGCGATGGCGCTGGGCTGCCACGACGCGTCGGCGCCGGCGACGGTGTTGCGGCCGGCGCCCTCGTAGTCGCGATGGCTGAGGAACTGGCCGAAACGCCAGGCGCCGCGCGCGAGGCTGGCGCGCTCCAACAACAGCAGCGAGGCCGGCTGCGCGACATAGGCGGTGCCGAACGGGCCCGGGATCGCGACCACGCCGCCGGCGCGGTCGTCGGCGACCAGGGCGGTGAAGTCGCGGCCCTGGTTGCGGTAGCTCATGCGCGCGCCCCAGCGCGGGTCGGTGATGGTGCGGGTGTACACCGCCAGCCCGCCGCCGCCGCCCTGCAGCTGCGAGCGCGTCGGAAGTTCCAGCAGGTCGGTGTCTTCGAGGAAGAAATCGCGCTTTTCAGGCAGGAACAGCGCGTACTGGGCGTTGGATTGCAACTGCGGGATGTCGAGCTCGACCTGGGAGAAATCCGGCTGGTAGGTCGCATGCACGGCGAGGTGCGCGCCGTCGCTCCACTTGAGATAACCGCCCAGTTGGGTATCGACGCCGTCGGATTGCGAGACCGCGCCGGTCTTCTGCTCGTGCCGGCGCGCGGTCAGGTGCGCGCCGGCCTCCCATTCGCCGCCGGCGCCGGGGCAGCGGGCCATGTCCAGCGGCTGGCTGGCGCTGAGGTAGCTGGTCGCGTTCTGCTTGAGCTCGCCGCTGGCCAGGATCATGCGTTCGGCGCCGGGCACGTTGCGCATCACCAGGTAGCGCCAGCCGCGCCCGTCCGAGCCGCGGTTGCGCAGTTGCGAACGCGCGATGCGCAGGTCCACGGCGTAGCCGTCGGCGTTGGCCGCGCCGCGCGCGCTGGCGTCGAAGTCGGGATGGAAGTCCTGGTTGTCGCTGATCGCCACGTAGGTGCCGTCGGCGAGGCTGCCGCTGGGATTGACCCGGAAGAAGTAGGCCGACTTGCCGTCGCCGTTGGTGTCGATGAAGACGCTGACGTAGTCCTGGTCGTCGGCGACCTGATCGCGCCGCGCCAGCGGCGCGCGCACGCCGCCGGAGCCTTGCCCGCCGGCGACCACGCGGAAGAACAGCGCCTGGTCGTCGCAGGCCACCTGCACCTGGGTGCGCAGCGGCGAGGCGACGCCGTCGCGCGGCTTGTACATCCAGAACGCATCGTGGCGCGCGGCCGCGTCCCAATCGGCGGGCGCGGGAAACGACGGCGACGACGCGTCCAGACGCCGCGCCTCGATCGCCAGCGCCGCGCAAGCGGGCGTCA
This sequence comes from Lysobacter enzymogenes, assembly GCF_023617245.1. Lineage (NCBI taxonomy): Bacteria > Pseudomonadati > Pseudomonadota > Gammaproteobacteria > Lysobacterales > Lysobacteraceae > Lysobacter > Lysobacter enzymogenes. The sequence continues at coordinate 3,089,282 of NZ_CP067396.1, read as the reverse complement.
GCCAGGCGGCGAAGCAGAGCAGAGCCCGGGCGGCGGCCGGGGCAGGGCGGGTTGGAATCGGCAAGGCGGCCGTCGCGCAGGCTGGAATGGAGCGGATTTGATTGGAGCGGGCTTGGTTGGAGCAGGCTAGATTGGTGCAGGCTTGATTGGCGCTGACTCGCAGGCCGCGTATGCGGGCATCGCTGGATCCGGTCGGCATTCCTCGCTTCCTGTCCGGCGTCGCCGCTGGCGCCGCCTGTAGCCTGATGTCCCGCGCCAACGCGCTTGCGGCCGAGCCCGATGCGCAGGGCCGCGAACCGGGGCGCGCGGCCGCGCCGATGGTGTCGAACGCGCCCGCGGCGGTCAAGCCGGCACCGGCGCGGCGTCCGCCGCCTGCGCTTGCATGCGCAGATACAGCTCGCGCGAACCGGCGCGGTCGATCTTGCCGTTGGCCGAATGCGCCAAGGCCGCGCACACCGCCAGCCGCGGCACCATGTAGCCGGCCAGTTCGCGCTTGCAGTGGGCGAGCGCGGCGGCGAGGTCGAACGCCGCGTCCTGCGGCACCAGCAAGGCGACCGGCGCGGTGCCGAGCGCTTCGTCGTCGACGCCGAACACCACCGCCTCGCGGATGCCGCCGAAGCGCATCAGCGCCTTCTCGATCTCGGTCGGGCTGACCCGGTAGCCGGAAATCTTCATCAACTCGTCGCGGCGGCCGACGAAGTACAGGAAGCCGTCCTCGTCGGCGCGCACGATGTCGCCCGACCACACTGCGTACTCGGGCAGGGCGCCGCGGCGCAGCGAGCGCGGCAGCGGGCGGAAGCGTTCGCGGGTCTTGGCGCGGTCGTTCCAGTAGCCCAGGGCGACCAATGCGCCGCGATGCACCAGCTCGCCGTGTTCGCCGGGGTCGCAGCGGCTGCCGTCGGGACGCAGCACCAGGATCTCGGCGTTGGGGATCGCCTTGCCGATGGAGTCGGGGCGGCGATCGATCTGCGCCGGATCGAGATAGGTGGAACGGAACGCTTCGGTCAGCCCGTACATCAGGAACGGCCGCGCCTGCGCGAACACGGTGCGCAGGTCGCGCAGCAGCGAGGCCGGCATGTGGCCGCCGGTGTTGGCGATGGTGCGCACCGTGCGCGCCTGCTCGCCCGCGTGTTCGCCCCATGGCACCGCCGCGAGTTGCGCCCACAGCGGCGGGATCGCGGTGATCAGAGTGACCCGGCTGGCCGCGCACAGCGCCGGGACGAAGCGCGCCGAGGCGTAGTTGTGCAGCACCAGCCGCGCGCCGGCGACCAGCGCGGTGCTGAGCTGGCTGAAGCCGGCATCGAAGCTCAGCGGCAGCAAGCCGAGGATGACCTCGTCGCGGTCGATGCCGAGGTAGGCCACCACCGATTGCGCGCCGGCCACCAGGTTGCGGTGCGAGAGCACCACGCCCTTGGGCAGGCCGGTGGAACCGGAGGTGTAGATCAGCAGCGCCACGTCGGCGTCGATGGGCTGCGCGGGCGGCGGCGCCGCATCGGCGGCGAGGCAGTCCTCCCAGTACAGCGTCGGCGCGGCGGCGATGGCCGGCGACGTCGGCCGCGAATCGGTCAGCAGCGTCCGCGCCCGCCCCAGCGCCTTGTGCCGGCCCAGTTCGGCCGCGCGCAGGCCGCTGGCGACCAGCGCGCTGGCGCCGCTGTCGCGCAGCACGTGCCGCACCTGCGCCGGCTTGAGCTTGGGATTGACCGGCACCGCGATGCAGCCGGCGCGCAGGATCGCCAACAGCATCGCGACCATGCGGATGGATTTGTCGTGGTACAGCGCGATCCGCTCGCCGGCCTGGAAGCCGTGGCCGCGCAGGCCCGCGGCGAGCGCGTCGACGTCGCGGGCCAACCGCGCGTAGCTGCAGGTCTCGCCGTCGTGTTCGAGCGCGATCGCATCGGGGACGTCGCGGGCCTGGCGGCGCAAGGCATCGAGCAAGGTGATCATCGGGCGGACGGTCGGGCTCGCAGTGGTGGGGGCGCGGCGCTTGCGCGCGCGGATGCACGAACGCGAAGGAGCCGCATCGAAGCCGTCGCCCGGCGGCGCTGGCGCGCCGCTGCCCGCGCCTGTCGCGGCGGCGGGCGAAGAGCGAGAATTCCGCCCGTATGCCCGACCGCGCACAGGTCCGCCGGTTGACAGCTATGTAATCGATTACATACCATAACTGAACGATTATTTCACGCAAGGTGCATCTCGTAATGGCGGATCGCGTTGATATCGATGCACTGATCGCTCGCATGACCTTGCAGGAAAAAATCGGTCAGCTCTCGGTGTTGGCCGATTCGATCCGCCCCTTCGCCTTCGACGTGAACCCCGATTCGTTCCAGTGGGGGCCGCAGCGCACCCGCGAGCTGATCCAGGCCGGCGAAGTCGGCGCGTTGTTCAACGGCGTGGGCGCGGCCGAGGGCCGCGAACTGCAGCGCATCGCGGTCGAGGAAAGCCGGCTCGGCATTCCGCTGCTGCTCGGCGCCGACGTCATCCACGGCATGCGCACGGTGTTTCCGATCCCGCTCGGCGAAGCGGCCAGCTTCGAGCCGGAACTGGCCGAACGCACCGCGCGCGCGGCGGCGATCGAAGCCACCCGCGAAGGCCTGCACTGGACCTTCGCCCCGGTGGTCGACATCGCCCGCGACCAGCGCTGGGGCCGGGTCGCCGAGACCACCGGCGAGGACACCTTCCTGGCCTGCGCCTTCGCCCGCGCCCGCGTGCGCGGCTTCCAGGGCCCGGATCTGACCGCCGACGATTCGCTGCTGGCCACGCCCAAGCACTTCGCCGCCTACGGCGCGGTCGCCGCGGGGCTGGACTACAACACCGTCGACCTCGCGCCGCAGACCTTGTTCGACGTGCACCTGCCGCCGTTCAAGGCCGCCATCGACGCCGGCGCGCTGACGGTGATGAGCTCGTTCAACGACATCAACGGCGTGCCCGCCACCGCCAACCGCGAGCTGCTGACCGGCATCCTGCGCGAGCAGTGGGGCTTCGAAGGCTTCGTGGTGTCCGACTACACCTCCGACTTCGAGCTGATCGAACACGGCTTCGCCGCCGACGAAAAGCACGCCGCCCAGCTCAGCCTCGACGCCGGCCTGGACATGAGCATGCAGAGCGGCGTGTACATGGATCACCTGCAGGCGCTGGTCGAAGAGGGCAAGGTCGCGACCGCGACGCTGGACACCGCGGTGCGGCGGATTCTTTCGGTCAAGGCGCGGATGGGGCTGTTCGACAATCCTTACCGCTCGCTGACCGCGCCGCCGCCGGGCCCGGCGCCGTACCTGGACGCGCACGACGCGCTGGCGCGCGACGCCGCGCGGCGCAGCGTGGTGATGCTCAAGAACGACGGCGAAACGCTGCCGCTGCGCAAGTCCGGCCAGCGCATCGCCCTGATCGGCCCGTTCGCGCGCGACCGCGAGAACCTGGCCGGCTGCTGGAACATCTTCGGCGACAGCAGCCGCGAGATCGATCTGGAAACCGGCCTGCGCGCGGCGCTGGCCGATCCGGCTTCGCTGCAGGTGGTGGACGGCTGCGGCATGGAAGAGGCCATCGACGGCGGCATCGAGGCCGCGCTGGCGGCCGCGCGCGGCGCCGACGCGGTGCTGCTGGCGGTCGGCGAGCCCACGCGCTACACCGGCGAGGCGCAGTCGCGCACCCAGATCGTGCTGCCGGCGGCGCAACAGGCGCTGGCCGAGGCGGTGATCGGCGCCGGCACGCCGGTGATCGTGCTGCTGCGCAACGGCCGCGCGCTGGCGCTGAGCCCGGCGCTGCAGGCGGCGCCGGCGATCCTGGTGACCTGGTTCCTCGGCACCCAGACCGGCCACGCGGTCGCGGATCTGGTGTTCGGCGACCACAGCCCCAGCGGCCGCCTGCCGATCAGCTTCCCGCACGATTCGGGCCAGCAGCCTTACTACTACAACCACACTTCCAGCGGCCGGCCGTACCAGCCCGGCACCGGGCTGGAGGCGTTCCGCACGCGCTGGCGCGAGACCGCCAACACCGCGCTGTATCCGTTCGGCCACGGCCTGGGCTACACCCGCTTCGAATACGGCGCGGTCGAACTCAGCGCCGCCGGGCTGGCGTGGGACGGCCGCCTGCAGGTGCGCGCGCGCATCGCCAACGTCGGCCAGCGCCCGGGCGAGGAAGTCGTGCAGTTGTACCTGCGCGACCGCGTCGCCAGCCGGGTGCGGCCGATCCGCGAGCTCAAGGGCTTCCAGAAGATCGCGCTGGCGCCGGGCGAGAGCCGGGTGGTGGAGTTCGTATTGACCCGCGCCGACCTGGAATTCCGCGGCGTCGACAACCGCTTGGTCGCCGAACCGGGCTGGTTCGACCTGTGGGTGGCGCCGTCGGCCGATGCCGGCGAGCCGGTCGCGTTCGAACTGCTTGCCTTCGAACGGCCGGCCTTCGAACGGCCGGCCTTCGAACGGCCGGCCGCCGACGCGGATCGAGGCTAAGCCGCGCGGATGGCGGAAATAGCGGAGACAGCGGACACGCCGGTTCGCGAAGTCGCCATCCTGTGCTCGGGCGTCGCCCTGGGCGTCTATCTGCCGGGCCTGGAAATCGCCCGCCGCTTGCGCAGCCATGGCGTGCGCGGGCGGGTGTTCGTGCTCGAAGCGTTCCAGCCCGCCGACGTCGAGGACGCGCTGATCCGCGCGCGCGAACGCCACCAGCGCGATTTCCGCGCCCTGCGCATGTCGCAGCAGCTGGTGCGCGATATTTCGCCGACGCTGGACGCCGCCGCGTTGGCCGCGCTTGCGGCGCGGCTCGACGCCGCCGGCACGACGCATCTGTTGGCGCTGTCCGGCTTCTGGTTGCCGTGGGCCGCCGCTTATGCGCGCGAACGCGCGCACTGCACGCTGGAAGCGCTGCATATCGATTCGGTGCCGTCGCCGTCGTGGCTGCCGTATGCGCAACGCCCCGAGTTCGCGCAGGCCGAGCACCGTTACTTCATCGACCGCGCCGCGCCGCGGGCGGCGTGCCGGCTGGAGATCGGCGAAGCCGCGCCGGTCGCGCACGCGCAGCGCCCGCCCGAACTGCTGTTGCACGGCGGCGGCTGGAGCGTGGGCACGTTCGCCTCGGCGGTGGACGATGTGCTCGCCGCCGGTTATCGCGCCAGCATCGTGCGCGGATCGGCCGCCGACCTGCAGCCGCGCGAAGGCGTGCGCAACCTGCTGCTGGACCCGCAGTGGCGCGCCTGGCGCGACACCGGGCCGGAGCAGCTGGGCGAGTTCCCGCGGCTGGGTTTCGCCGACGCCGACGGCGAACTGCGCTACCGCCAATCCGACGCCGTGCCGGACCTGTTCGAGATCACCCGCGCCAGCCTGGCGGTGGTGTCCAAGCCGGGCGGCTCGACCCTGATCGACTCGATGGCCGCGGCCACGCCGGTGCTGTTCCTGGCGCCGTCGGGCAAGCACGAGCAGGCCAACGCCGAGGCCTGGATCGCGCTGGGCTACGGCGCGTGGCTCGAGCAATGGCGCGAGGACGGCGCGCAGCGCGAGGCGCTGGAGCGGATGCACGCGCGCTTGTTGCGCGACCGCGCACAGGTGCCCGAGTACTGCCGGCAACTGGCCGCGGAACTGGACGCGCGTTAACCGTCGGCCGAGGGGCCATCGAGCGTGGGCCGCAAGCGCCCGTGCAAGGCTTCCAGCATCGCGATGCGCTCGACGCTGCGCTGCGCCTGCGCCGGCCAGTCCTCGTCGCGCGCGTCTCCGGCCAGATAGGCGAGCTGGTTGAGGTAGTAGTTCTGCTCGTCGAAGCTGACCCGTTCGCGTTCGCCCGAGGCATGGGCGATGTCGAGATGGATCTTGTGCCGGCCGATGCGCGCGCGGAAGAAGTCGGCGAGCACGACGCGCGCGCGTTCGAACTCGAAGGCATGCTCCGCCTGGCGCGGCAGGGCGAACTCGGCTTCCAGATCGGTCTTCATTCCATCGGGAGCGGTCAGCTCGATGCGTACGCGGGTCGGAACATCGACGGCATCGGCCTGCGCCTGTTCGATCGCGCAGGCGCCCAAGTCGATGCCGGCGACCGCCTGCGCGGCCTGCAACCAATAGACGCCGTCGTCCCACAGCACGCCGCCGCCGGGCCGCAGGCGGAAGCGGTCGCCTTCGCGCAGGCCGTGGCGCAGGCGGGTCGAATGGCGCAGCAGGCGGCCCCAGGTGCACGCGCGCACCTGTTCGGCGAGCCAGGCTTGCCAGGGGTGATGGCGGGTCATGATCGCCTCGACCAGACTCAGGCCGTGCGTCGTCGCCAGCGCGATCAGCGCCTGCAGTTCCCGCGCCGACAGCGTCGCCGGTTTCTCGACCAGCACGTGTTTGCCGGTGCGCAGCGCGGCCTCGCAGTCGCGGTAATGCTCGGTGTTGGCGGCGGGCACGTATACCCAGTCGATGTCCCGCCGCGCCAGCAGTTCTTGGTAACCCAGGCAAGCGCAAGCCAGGCCGTGCTGGCGCGCCTGCGCCTGCGCAGCGCCCGGGCGACGCGAGCCGATCGCCACCAACTCGGCGCCGGGCAGCGCCGCGACGGCGCGGAAGATCGTCAACGGCGAAATCTCCGCGGCGCCGAGCACGCCGATGCGCAGGCTCACGCCGGCGTCTTCAGCGCGGCGAGCAGGTCGCCGAGCAACGCGGTCTCGCTCGCGCGCAGCCGGTCGATCAGCCGCTCCAGCGCGTCCGGCGGCGCGCTGCGCTGCGGGCGCCGGTGCAGTTTCAGGTACTCGGCGCGCAGCCGCAGCCCCAATTCGGCGACCGCGTCGGCGCGCGCGATCCAGTCGTCCGCGCCGGCGGCGCCGGCGAGGCCGACCGCGCCGAGTTCGAGCAGTCGCCGCACCCGCCGCGCCATCAGCCGCTTGTGCTCGTACAGCAGGTGCGCGGGCAGCGGATTGCTGCGCGCCGCGCCGGCCGCGACCGCCAGCGCATAGCTGCGCAAGGCCTCGTACACGTCCACGCCGAAGCGCATGTCCACCGGCGACATCATCGTGCGGTAGCGCGCCATCGAGTTGCGCGCGCCGAGGTAGTCGGCGATGCCTTCGCCGACCGCGACCGGATCGAGCGGGTAGGGCCAGTTGCACTGCGGTTTGACCAGGAACAGGTCCGGATATTCCGGCGGCCCGCACTCGGCCAGGCCGTCCACCGCCCGGCGCAGCGCGTCGTAGCCGATCCGTGCCTGCGCGTAGCGGCCCTGCAGGTAGCCGGAGAACTCGAACGCCCGCGCTTGCTCGTCGTAGCCGTGCAGCAGCGACGGGTGCGGATAGTGCGCGCGCTGGTGCGAGTCGGTGCCCGGCACGTGGAATTCGTCCAGCGGCAGCTTGGGGTAGTGGCCGCGCGCCAGCGCGTCGCGCAGCGCCGCCACCGGGTCGCCGGTCAGCGCGGCGAAGTAGCGCCGGTCGATCTTCTGCAACGACAGCCAGGGATTGATGTGCTTCTCGATCTCCGGCACGAAGAAGTCGAAGAAGAACAGCTCGTCGGTCTCCGGCGCCGGGAACGCCGACAGTTGCAGGTAGTTGCTGCAGATCCAGTCGATCGCGCCGGGTTGCAGCTGCATCACCGACAGGTAGTAGGCGTGCTGCGGATAGCTGTCGATCGACGGCGCCGCCAGCGGCAGGCGCACCCGTTCGGGCACGGCGGCGGTTGCCGCGGCCTCGACCGCGCTCATTGCGACCACCCGCTGGCGCTGCTGTAGGCGCGCAGGGCGAACCGCCACAGCGCCACGGTCAGGCCGAGCCAGACCACCGGCGCGGCCAGCAGCCACAGGTAACCGTGCGCCGGCAGCTTGCCCAGCAATAGATAGGCCGGGTAGTTGGTGACCATGAAGATCGGCAGGGCGAAGGTGCCGAACAGCCGCACCCCGCGCGCGAACGCCGCAGCCGGCACGGTGTTGAGGTCCCACAGCGAGTGCGACAGCTGGGTCACCGCGTGGGTGGTGCCGAACCAGAACGCCAGGAACTGCGGCAGGATCATGATCGCGTAGGCCACCGACAGCGACAGCCCCAGCGCGACCAGGGTTGCGGCCACCGTCGCCGCGCTCAGCGGCACGTCCGACAACTGCGCGCCGTAGACGATCATGGCGATGCCGGCGATGGCGTTGGGCAGCAGCAGGCTGAACTCCGCGCGCGCGCACGACACCAGGAACAGGCCGGAGGCCGGCTTGACCAGCACCAGGTCGAGGTCGCCGTTGCGGATCTTGGCCGACAGTTCGAAGTTGTTGGCCATGAAGAAGCAGGTGTAGAACCCGGTCAGCAGGGTGTAGCAGCCCAGCACCACCAGCGCCTCGGACGGGCGCAGGCCGCCGAAGTCGACGTCGGCGCTGACGATCACATAGGCGTAGGCCAGCTTCGACAGCAGGAAGCCGGTCTCCATGACCAGGCCGGCGTAGAAGTTGAAGCGGTACTCCATCTGCACCATGAAGGAGTTGCGCAGCAGCACGCCGTAGATGCGCAGGTGGCGCAGCAGTTCGCCCAGCATCGCTCAGCCCCCCGTGGCCATGAACGAGCGCAGGCCGACGCGCCACATCGCCCAGGCGATCAGGCCGAACACGGCCACCCACAGCGCCTGCACGCCGAGCAACTGCGGCAGCGCGGCGGTTTCGATCCGGCCCATCGCGATCTCGATCGGAGCGGAGATGATGTAGCGGAACGGCAGCCAGTGCAGCACGTCCTGGGCCCGGCCGAACACCGCCAGCGGTACGATGCCGCCGCTGAGCACGACGATGCCGATGCGGATGCCCTCGAACAGATAGGCCGCTTCGTCGAACCAGAAGCAGGTGAAGCTCACGCACAGGAAGATCAGGAAATTGATCGCCACGCCCAGCGCGACCGCCGCCAGCACCGCCGGCAACAGCCCCAGGCGCTCGCCCGCGGCCGCGCCGCCGAACGCCAGCGCCGCCAGCAGCAGGGCGCCCATGATCGCGTACATCGGCAGCTTGCCGCCGACGAAGTGCGCCAGCCGCAGCCGCACATAGGCCACCGGCTGGACCAGGTAGCGCGCCAGTCCGCCGTGCTTGATGTCGTTGCCGACCTCGTACTCGAAGCCGGTGTGCACCAGCCGCCCGACCACCGCGGCCAGCACCGAGTACAGCAGCGCGTCGGCGTAGGCGTAGCCCGGGATCGAATAGCCGCGCGCGTACAGCGACGACCACAGGTAGTACTGCACGAACAGCGGGAACGCGGCGCTGACGAAGCCGAGCGCGAAGTCGGCCTTGTGCTGCATCGCTTCCTGCAGCCCCAGCGCGACCGCATGCAGCGACGCGGACGGGCGCCGCCGGCGCGCGCTTGCCGGCGCCTCAGCCGACATACAACGACTCGATGCTGCGTTCCAGCGGCAGGTGCTCGATGCGCAGGTCCTCGACCTCGAGCCGGTCGAGCAGGACGCGGATCACCTCGTTGACGTGCTCCGAGCGCGCTTCGATCCAGTACTCGCCGTCGGGTTTCTCCTGCAGCGCGTAGTCGAACGGCAGCGCCACCGCGGCGGCCGGCGAGCGGACGCGGAAGCGCACGATTTTGGCGAACGAGAAACGGTCGGCGATGCGCGCCAGTTCGCCGTCGTAGAGCAGCTTGCCGTGGTGGGTGACGATGACCCGCCGGCACAGGTCCTCGATGTCGGTCGAGTAGTGGCTGGTCAGCACGATGGTGGCGCCGAACCGGTCGCAGTAATCGCGGATGAAGCCGCGGATGCTCTTCTGCGCGGCGAAGTCCAGGCCGATGGTCGGCTCGTCGAGGAACACCACGCGCGGGCTGTGCAGCAGCGCGCCGATCAGGTCGAGCTTGATCCGCTCGCCCAGCGACAGCCGGCGCACCTGGATGTCGAGCAGGCGGCGCACGTCGAGCAGTTCCGACAGTTCGCCGATCATCCGCCGGAACGCGGTTTCCTCGACGTCGTAGATGCGCTGGTTGAGCAGGTAGCTGTCCATCGCCGGCAGGTCCGGCCACAGCTGCGAGCGCTGGCCCATGACGATGCCGATGCTGCGGCGGAACGCCAGCGCGCGCTCCCACGGCACGTAGCCGGCGACCCGCGCCGAACCCGAGGTGGGATAGAGGATGCCCGACAGCATCTTGATCAGGGTCGACTTGCCGGCGCCGTTGGGGCCGAGCAGGCCGACGATCTCGCCGCCTTCGATGCGGAAGCTGACCTCGCTGACCGCCTGCTTGTGCAGGGTGGGGCGGTGGAACAGGTTGCCGATCGAGCCCAGCAGGCCTTCTTTCTTGGTGTGGTAGGCGAAGGTCTTGGACAGCCGTTCGACTTCGATCATGCCTTGCGTTTCCAGTTGCCGTCGGCGCCGCCGCGCATGGGCCTCAGCGCCCGTTGAGGTAGAGCAGCACGCACTTGGAACACGCCGGCATCAGCCCGCAGGCCAGGGTCTTGCGCACCTCGCCGAAGCGCTCGCCGTGCCAGACCTCCTGCAGGCTGGCGTCCTTGAGGTTGCCCATCGAGAACTCGGGGAAGAACTTGCAGCTGGAGACGTCGCCGTTGGGCAGGATGTCGATGCGGTTGGTGATCGCCAGGCATTGGCTGCGGCGCTGGCCCGGGCGCGAGCTGCCGCGGATGAAGTCGAGCAGTTCGTCGTCTTCCAGCGCCGGCTTGAAGCGCACGCGGGTGTTCCAGACCCGGGCCGAAACCCGCGCCATCTCGTCGGCCAAGGCGCGGTGATGCTCCTCGGACAGGCTGTAGGTGAACGAGTGCCAGCTGGGCTTGAGGAAGTCCAGCTTCGGCATCGCCCACGGGAAGTGCTCGCCGACATAGCGGTCCATCTCGCCCGCGGTCTCGCCGGAGATGTACCAGGGAAAGGTCAGGTGGACCGAATCCACGCCGACGCGCTCGAAGTGTTCGACGAACTCGTACAGCCGCCCGATCATCGAGTCGTTGATCGTCAGCTGCACCGCGACCTCGCCGCGGTACTCGCCGCGGCGCTTGGAATCCAGCAGCAGGTCCACGCTCTTGATCACCTTGGCGTAGGTGCCCTTGCCGCGGATCGCGTCGTTCTCCTGCTCGAACCCTTCCAGGCTGGCCAGGAACTCCAGGTTGGCCGACATCTTCACCAGGTCGTCGTAGCGGCGCTCGGTGGTGATGGCGTTGGTGCAGATCGTGGTCCAGCGCGATTCGGCGGCGATCAGCTCGGCCATCTTGCCGAACTGCGAATAGATCAGCGGCTCGCCGCCCCACAGGAACAGCTTCGAGCTCGCGCCGCGGGTTTGTTCGAGCACGCTGCGCAGCAACTCGATCGGCACCTCGTCGCGCACCGTGCTGTGGATCATGTCGTGGTGGTAGCCATCCTCGTTCCACTCGAAGCAGTGGGTGCAGCGCAGGTTGCAGCGATTGTTGAGCTTGATCCCGATCTCTTCGGGAATCGCCGTGGCGTAGCCCGGATCGCGACGCAGTCCGCGGCTGCTTTCGGCCTTGTTGCGGATCGACTGCTTGAGCCGCTCGAACGCGTGGCGGTCGAGCGCGGCGGACGATTGAGGCTGCATGCGATGCGCTCCGCTCAGGACGCGACGGGCGAGGGCGCGGACGCGCCGGTGGCGTCGATCAGGAAATCGATCAGGCGGTCGACGCGGGTGAAGGTCTCGTACTCGACCTTGTCGAAATCGATGCTGATGCCGAAATCGTCCTCGAGGCCGAGGATGAAGTCGGTCATCTTGAGGCTATCCAGGCCGACCTCGTTGATGATGTCGGTGGAGTAGCCGATGTCCGCGGCGAGCGAGGGATTGTCCTCGACCGTGGCGATGGCGGCAGCGACCTTGCGCAAATAGTCTTCGCGAATCACCGGGTTCCCCAAAGAGACGGACTGTTTGGCTGCGAGCCGGGCGGCGAGGCTTGCGCATCGTCCGCCGCGGCCGTTGCGGCCGTCGTATGTAACCGGTTTCAACTCTACCGGTGGGCTTTGGCGCACGCAAGGATGGTGGCGACCGGATGGATCGCGCGTGTCGGGATTCGGCGTCGGGAATGAATTTCAGTGACGCGCAGCGCAGTTTTCCGCGACTCGCTTGTAGCGCCGCGCAGCGATCGCGCGTGTCGGTGCGCGCCGGCCCGAGGACGAACGCGCGGCGGCGGCCGGCACGCGGCCGCGCCGCGACCACGCTACATGCTGCGCGCGCCTTGCGAGCGTTGTTGTTCGAGCGCGGGCTCGGGTGCCGCCGGTGTCGCGCGGGCCTGGCCGAGGTCGGCCAGCATCGCCGGCGTCGGTCCGCGTCCGGCCTCCTGCGCGCCGATGCTGACGTGCTGGCCGAACGAGGCCGCCTGTTCGCGGATGCTCGATTCCTGGCCGATGAACAGGTTGCGGCCGCCCGGCGTCGGGCCGCCGATCTCGACGAAACCGATGCCCGACAGTCCGCGCCGTTCGGCCAGCACCGCCAGGCTCGCCGCGGTCTCGGCCACCGACAGCGCCGACATCCCGGACGGCAGGTTGCGGTTCGCCGATTCGACCAGGCCGGTCGCCTGCGACAGCAGGCGCGGGTTGGGTTCGATCCGATCCGCCGGCCGCGCCTCGGGCGCAGCGGAGGCTGGCGTCGCGGGCGCGGATGTCGTGGGTGCAGCGGGCGCGCTGGCGCGACGCGCGCGTTCGTCGCGATCGCCGCTCAGCACATCGAGGCGATCGTGAAGATCGCCGGCGGCGACGTCGTAGTCGATGCCCCGACTGCCGCCGCCACCGCCCGAGCGCGCGCCGCCCGGCAGCGAGGCGCGGAACCCGGCCATGACCGAGAATTCGCCGTCGGTGCCGGCCTTGGCGGTCACCGAGGCGCCGCCGTTG